>DAHUXV010000274.1 GCA_027306985.1 Gammaproteobacteria bacterium
GGGCTGGGTTAATATACAGCTCGTCGGCACATCGGCCATTAGGCCACCGGCAGGCGATCGACGGTTTTTGGGGCGGCTCGCGGCAAGCGAGTGCAACGGCACGGTGGTTTCGACTGCGAGTGTGCGTTGGGTAAGGGTGCAGGGTTGTATCCGGGCTAGAACGTTAGCCTCCTGATTCGGGAAATCCCCTGCCTTGAGGGAGGGGAAGACGTTAATTTCGCGTGAACGTGCGGATCGCCAGGGAGATCCGCGTGCTGCCCTTCACGCGCTGCTCGGCGCGCGCCGGCATGTAACCGAGCGCGGGGGCGAGCCAGAGCCAGGTCGTCTTGTCCGAGCCCGGCGCCTGGCTGGTATAGAGGATGGTGCGCAGCTTCCCGAGTGGCGTGTCGAGCGTGGTCTCTTCGTGGCGGACATAGCCGAAGCGGTCGATCTCGTCCGTGTTGAGCATCCAGAAGCTGTTGGGAGCATCGCCCGCCTGCAGCTTGAGCATCAGGGCGATCTGCACCGACAGCGGGTCCTGAGTCCCGGGCTCGAGCTTCAGGTCGAGCGGCTTCCCCTTCGCAATGCCGGTCACCTGACCGTTCTTCCAGTCGAACTGCGCCCTCACCGCGTTGCCGATGCCGGACGCCTGGAAAGCGAGCGGCTCGACCTCGCCGGCCGTGATCCGGAAGCGGCTCGACTGGCGCGCCGGATGCGGAAAGACCATGCGGAAGAGCCCCCAGGCGGTATCGGTGGAGGTGTAGAGATACAGCTGCGGCGAGGTCCGGCTCAGCTCCAGAGTGGAGGTGCCGGCGTCGATCCCGTGCCAAGCGACCGTGTAGGTCGCGACGAACGGCACGGGCTTGAGGCCGGGCGCGGTCGGTTGCGACAGGGCATGACCGGGCGGCGCCGCATGCGCTGCCGCGGCCGCCAGCAGCGCCGCGGCGGCGAAACCCGCGCGCTCAGCGGTCCGTAGCGTCATCGAGGCTCCTCGTCAGGGGAAGTCCTCCACCACGGGCGCCTCCAGCGGCTCGCCGTCGAGCCACGGCCGGCCGTCGCGCCACGCGAGTCTGCCGTCCGCGAGCCAGCCGATCACCCTGGGATAGATGATGTGCTCCGTGGCCTGAACCCGCGCTGACAGCGCGTCCTCGGTGTCGTCCGGCCGTATCGCGACTCTCGACTGGAGGATGACCGGTCCGCCGTCGAGCTCCGCCGTGACGAAGTGCACGCTGGCGCCATGCACGCGATCGCCGGCCTCGAGCACACGGCGGTGGGTGTGCAGGCCGCGGTAGTCCGGCAGGAGCGAGGGATGGATGTTGAGAATGCGGCCCGCGCGCGCCTCGACGAACTGCCGCGACAGGATCCGCATGAATCCGGCGAGAACGATGAGCTGCGGCCTCGCGGCCGCGAGCACCGCCGCGAGATCGCGCTCGAACTGCTCGCGGCCGGCGGCTCCGGGCCACGGTGCCGTGCGGGTGTCGATTCCCAGAGCGCGGGCGGTCTCGAGGCCGGCGGCCCCCGGACGCTCGGACACCACGAGATCGACACGTGCGTCGATCCGGCCTTCGGCGCACGCGCGCGCGATCGCCGCCATGTTGGAGCCGCGGCCGGAAATGAGGATCGCGAGGCGCAGAGGCTCGCTGCGGGTCACTCGACGATCACCGCGCCGCGCGCGCCCGGGCGGATCTCTCCGATGATCTGCGCCGGCTCGCCGCGGGCGGCGAGGAACTCCACCGCCTGCCCGGCCTGCTCCTGGGACACCACGGCGATCATGCCGATGCCGCAGTTGAAGGTGCGGTACATCTCGGCCTGCTCGATGCGTCCGACCTGCTGCAGCCAGTTAAATACCGGATCCTGCCGCCAGCGGCGCCGCTCGAGCACGGCTTCCAGGCCCTCCGGCAGCACGCGCGGGATGTTGTCCGTCAGCCCGCCGCCGGTGATGTGGGCCAGCGCGTGCACCTCGAGCTGCCGTGCGAGCGCGAGAAGGGGCTTGACGTAGATGCGGGTCGGGGCGAGCAGCCGGTCGAGCAGCGGCTTCCCGTCGAGCTGGGTGTTGGCTCCCCCGCCGCTGAGTGCGAGGAGCTTGCGGATCAGCGAATAGCCGTTGGAATGAGGCCCGGAAGAGTCGAGTCCAATCACGGCGTCACCCGCGCGGACGGCGCTGCCGTCGATGATCGCGTCCTTCTCGACCACGCCGACGCAGAACCCGGCAAGGTCGTAATCCTCACCGTAATAGATGCCGGGCATCTCGGCGGTCTCGCCGCCGACGAGGGCGGCACCGGCCTGCGCGCAGCCCTCCACGATGCCGCGCACGACGGCTTCGGCCACATCGACCCGAAGCTTGCCCGTGGCGTAGTAATCGAGAAAGAACAGCGGCTCGGCGCCCAGCACCGCGATGTCGTTGGCGCACATCGCGACCAGGTCGATGCCGATCGTGTCGTGGCGCCCCGCATCGATGGCGAGACGGAGCTTGGTGCCGACACCGTCCGTTCCCGAGACGAGAACCGGCTTGCGGTACCCCGCAGGCAGCTCCACCAGCGCGCCGAAGCCGCCGATGCCGGCCAGCACTTCCGGCCGTCGCGTGCGCGCGACGAGGGGCTTGATGCGCTCGACGAGCTCGTCGCCGGCGTCGATGTCGACACCGGCGTCGCGATACGTCATGCCACGGCCTTCACTCACCGAAACGCCCTCGTGCACAGGCCGGAGCCCTTGTGTGTGGTATTGTACATTTTGCCCAGCCCGTGGCGCGATCCAAACACAGCCGATGCCCCGCCGCCCGAGAATCGCGAAGAGTCCAGTCCGCGCAACGCTGCTGCTCGCGGCGTGCACGGCGCTGCCGATCGCCGCCTGGGCGGCGCGTCCCGTGCCGGTGTTCCAGGTCGATGTGGCGGGGCAGACCGCGCCGGACTTGCAGCAGGCCATGGGCGCGGCGCTCGTGCGGGCGACGGGACGGCTGGCGTCGGCCACCGATCCGGCGCTCGCGGTCCTGATCGCGAATGCGCCCCAATATGTCGAGAGGTACGACCACGGCCCGCAGGGCGAGCTGCAGGTCGTCTTCAACGGAGCCGCGGTCGACAAGGCCATTGCCGCGGCGGACCGCAGCGTGTGGGACCCGATCCGGCCCTTTACCCTGGTGGTGCTCTATCCGCCGCCCGACCAGACCGATACGGCCGAGTATGAGGCCGGGCTCGAGCAGGCCGCGGAGCAGCGCGGTCTTCCGATCAGCATCGTGCCGCTGCCGGTGGCCGACGCGAGCGGCAATCTGCTGCCGCGCGAGGCGCTGCTAGAGATCGCACACCGCTACGGTGCGGAGCAGCTGCTGGTCGGACAGCCGCCGGCGGCCGACACCGCGGCTGCGGGCACGGCAGTACCGGGGGGCACGGCGCCCGCGACGACTCCCGCCGCGCCCGCGACGGCCGTCCCGCCTGCAGCGACTGCCCCTCCTGGGGCGGCCCCGGCTGCGGCTGCGGCTGCGGCGCCCGCGGCAGGCCCTGGCGCCTCCCCGGCAACAGCGACGGCGGCGGACGACTGGCAGTGGACCCTGTACACCGATTTCACCAGTGAGAGCTGGAGCGGCCCGCTGACCGCGGGGATCGAGGACACCGTCGGCCTGCTCGCGCCGCCCGCGGGACCGGAGTCGGCGAATGCGCCCGTGCGCACCGAGCTCGAGATCCAGGGGGTATCGAGCCTCGCCGACTATGCCAACATCGAGACGATGCTCGGCGCCGTCCCGGGAGTGAGCGAGGCGAATGTCCGCGAGGTCAGCGGCGGCTCCGCCGTGTTTGATCTGACGGTGCGCGGCGGCGGCGCCGCCATCGCCCGTGCGTTGGCGGGCTCGGCAAACTTCACTCGCGTGCGCCGCGGAGCGGCGGCGCACGGACCCGCAGCGTCCGGCGCGGCAGTCGTCTTCCGGTACCGGTCGGGCTAAGCTTCCTCGAAGCCGCTCGCGGACGCAGCAGCTCGCAACCGTGCGTCACCTGCCCAATCTCATCTGTCTGGTGCGCCTCGCGCTCATCTGGCCGATCGCCACCGCGCTCTACGGTCACGAGTACGGCCTCGCGCTCGCGCTCTTCGTGCTGGCGGCGGTCTCCGATGGGCTGGACGGCTACCTGGCGAAGCGCTTCAACTGGATCTCCGATCTCGGCAAGTTCCTCGATCCGGCGGCGGACAAGCTGTTGCTCGTGACGGTGTTCGTGGAGTCGACCTGGCTCGGCCTCGTGCCCTGGTGGGTGACCGCGGCCGCGGTCGCGCGCGATGCCATGATCGCGTTGGGCGCGCTCGTCTTCCGTGTCTGGTTCGGCCCGCTGCGCGGGCGCCCGACCCTCGTCAGCAAGATCAACACGGCGGCCCAGCTGCTCTATCTTATGGCGGTCATGTCGGGTGCCGCGATCGCCTTCCCGCCCCGCGGTGTACTGCGGGCGCTCGCGCTCACCGTGTTCGCCACGACGGTCTTCTCCGGCATCAACTACGTGCAGGCCTTCACCCTGCGGGCTTGGGCGGCCGCGAACGCTGCCGGGATGCGCGGCAAGGGCGCCAAGCGCATCGCCTGAGGAGCACGCATGCATCAGCTTCCTCTCGGAGTGCGCCTGCCGGACCGGGCGGTTTTCGCGAGCTTCCTGCCCGCCCGCAACCTCGAGGCGCTCGAGCATGCGCGGCGCGTCGCGGCCGGCGAGGTCGCCGGTGCGACCTGGATCTGCGGCCCCGCGAGCGCCGGCAAGACGCACCTGCTGCAGGCCATCTGCACGCAGGCGGCCGAGTCGCGCCGCGCCGGCTATTTCCCCCTGCCGGAGCTCGCGCCCCTCGGTGTCGGCGTCCTGGAAGGGCTGCCGCAGCTGCAGTGCGTCTGTCTCGATGGCCTCGAGGCCGTCGCCGGCCGTCTGGAGTGGGAGCAGGCCCTCTTCGGACTGCTGCGCGAGCTCGAGGAGTGCGGCGGAGCGTTGGTGATGGCGGCGCCGCCGCCTCCGGCGCTGATCGCGTGGGCGCTGCCCGATTTCGGCTCGCGGTGCGCCGCAGGGGCCGTGCTGCAGCTGCGCGCGCTGGATGAGGCGCAGCAGCAGCAGGCGCTGCAGCTGCGCGCCCGGCTGCGCGGCTTCGAGCTTCCCGAGGAAACCTCGCGCTGGCTGCAGCGCCGCTTCCCGCGCGACATGCGCCGGCTCTATGGCCTGCTCGATACCCTGGATGAGGCGTCCCTCGCCGCGCAGCGGCGCCTGACGGTGCCGTTCATCCGCGAGGTTTTAGGCCTCTCCTAGGCGCACCGCCAGAGACGCGACACGCCGTCCCAGCGCCTGCGCCAGCGCCCGCTCGTCTTCGGTCAGCGCCTTCTCATCCTCGCCACCCGCGACGTGCGACGCGCCATAAGGGGTGCCCCCGGAACGGGTTTGGTGCAGCGCCCGCTCCGTGTAAGGCAGGCCCACCAGGTACATGCCGTGATGCAGGAGCGGCAGCATCATCGACAGGAGCGTCGCCTCCTGGCCGCCGTGATGAGTCTGGGTCGAGGTGAATACGCCGGCCGGCTTGCCGGCGAGCGCGCCCGACACCCACAGGGCCGAGGTCGAGTCGAGGAAATACTTCAGCGGCGCCGCCATGTTGCCGAAGCGGGTGGGACTGCCGAGGAGCAGGCCCTGCGCGTGGCGCAGGTCCTCCAGAGTGGCATAGGGCGCGCCTGCCATGGGCACGAGCTTCGCGGGGCGCTCGCTCTCCGCGCTCACGGGCGGCACGGTCCGCAGCTTGGCGGCGGCGCCGGTGACACTCTCGATGCCCCGGCAGGCCTGGCGGGCCAGCTCCGCCGTCGAGCCGTTGCGGGAGTAGTAGAGCACCAGAATCTCGGTCATCGAAGCTTCCCCTGTTCCGGGCCGCGAGCAGGGCACGGCGTACGGCCGGACCAGCCTGGGTCGAGTTTGCGGATACGTTGCCACAGCGCGCTGCCTCGTTCCATGCGTCCGATGAGCCGGCGCGCGCAGTCTCGAGCGCGCGGGCCTGCGCGGGCGAGGGGGTCATTCGGGTGACTAGCGGCCCAAATGGGTATATTCGCCGCATGATCTGCAAGAAATGCCTCGTATCCGGCCGCGTGCAGGGCGTGTTTTATCGGGGCGCAGCGGCCCAGCGCGCACGCGAGCTCGGCGTACGCGGCTATGCGCGAAATCTTGCGGACGGGCGGGTCGAGGTGCTGGCGTGCGGCGAGGAGGCGGCCGTGCAGACCTTCGTGAGCTGGCTCTGGACGGGCTCCTCGGCGGCGAAGGTGACCGCCGTCCAAGTCGCCGACGCGCCGGCGCACGGTGCGCCGCCCGGCTTCCACACGGCGTAGCCCGGTAGACCCGGCACGGGATGTCGCCCCGCCGCCGCAGGCGGCGGGCGTTGCGCCAGGAGCCACGCTTCCTGGCTCAACGCGCGCCGGGCCGGGCAAGACGCGCGGATCCTGCGCTCGAGCTGCCGAATCCGAGATCGTCCGCGCCGGCCCAGGTCTCCCAATCCGTGAGCACCCGGTCGGGGTACTGCGGGCGGCCTACGCTGCCGTTGTACTCCTCGAGCGCGAGGCGCACGTCATCGTGCGCGTGCTGCAGATAGAATCTGAGGATGGCGCAGCCCATCCTGATGTTGGGCAGCACATGCACGAGCTCGTAGCGCTTCATCCCGAGCCGCACCGGCCAGTAGGGCATCACCTGCATCAGGCCGACGGCACCGCTCGAGGACACCGCCCAGCGGTTGAAGCCGCTCTCCACCTCCATCACGGCCATGACGAGCCCCGGCGGCAGCCTGGACTCGCCCGGCTGATGGGTCACGCAATACACCTGTTTCAGGATCTTCAGGCGCCGGGCCGGATCGTGTATGAACCGCGCCAGCCGCGGCTCCATCATCGTGTACCAGACATCGGCGTCGAAGCGGTCGGCGAAGCACTGCGCCTGCACGATGGCGCGCTGCACCACGGGGCCGAGCGCCGGATCCCGCTGGCGGTCGGCGCGGGCCTGAGGGCAGAGCAGGGCGAGCAGCAGCGCCGCGAGCGCGCCCGTACCGCCCCGGAAGGCCCTAACGGCGGATGCGGGCCCTGATGAACTCGAGCGCCTCACCGGCCGGAAATTCCGTGCTCTCGCTGTCGCGCCGATGGCGGTATTCCAGCCGGCCGCTCTCCAGGCCGCGATCGCCCACCACCAGGCGATGCGGGATCCCGAGCAGCTCCGCGTCGGCGAACTTGACCCCGGGCCGGGCATCGCGGTCGTCATAGAGGACCTCGATCCCGGCGGCGGTGAGCTCGTTGTAGAGGCGGTCGGCAACTTCGCGTACCCGGGGGGACTTCTGCAGGTTGAGCGGCACGAGCACCACCTGGAAGGGCGCCAGCGGCTGCGGCCAGATGATGCCGCGCTCATCGTGATTCTGCTCGATGGCGGCGGCCACGACGCGCGTCACACCGATGCCATAGCAGCCCATCAGCAGGGTGACTTCCTTGCCGGTCTCATCGAGCACGGTCGCCTTGAGCGGCTCGCTGTACTTGCGTCCCAGCTGGAAGATGTGCCCGACCTCGATGCCGCGGGCGATCTTGAGCCGTCCGCGGCCGCTCGGGCTCGGGTCGCCCTCGCGCACGTTGCGAATGTCGGCGGCGGTCGCCTCGCCCACGTCCCGGTCCCAATTGACGCCGGTGAGGTGCATGTCCTTGCGGTTGGCGCCGCAGACGAAGTCGGCCAGAGCCAAGGCGCCGTGATCCGCATAGATGCGGCAGCGCAGTCCGACCGGCCCGATGAAACCGGCTTCGGCGCCGGTGGCGCGCGCGATGCGCTCCGCGCCCGCCATGCGCAGGGGGCTTTTGACTCCCGGCAGCCGCTGTGCCTTGACGGCGTTGAGCTCGTGATCGCCGCGCACGACGAGCGCGACGACGTCATCCTCGGCGCCTTCCACGAGCAGCGTCTTCACGCAGCGGGACGGCTCCACCTCGAGCAGGCGTGAGACTTCCTCGATCGTGCGCGCGCCGGGCGTCGGCACTTCGCTCATCGCTTCCCGCGCCGCCGGGCGGGGCTCCTGCGGCGGCAGAGCGGCGGCGGCCTCGAGGTTCGCGGCGTAGGCGTCCTCGTCGGAGAAGACGATCGCGTCCTCGCCGGAGGAGGCGAGCACGTGGAACTCCTGCGACACATCGCCGCCGATCGGGCCGGAGTCCGCGCGAACGGCGCGGAAGTCGAGGCCCATGCGCGTGAAGATGCGGGTATAGGCCTCGTGCATGGCGCGGTAGCCCTGCTGCAGCGACGCTTCATCGACGTGGAAGGAGTAGGCATCCTTCATGATGAACTCGCGCGCCCGCATGACGCCGAAACGCGGGCGGATCTCGTCGCGGAACTTGGTCTGCACCTGGTAGAAGTTCACCGGCAGCTGGCGGTAGCTCTTGATGTCGCGGCGGACGATGTCCGTGATCACTTCCTCGTGGGTGGGGCCCGCGACGAAGTCCCGATCGTGGCGGTCCTTCATGCGCAGCAGCTCCGGCCCGTAGTCCGTCCAGCGGCCCGATTCCTGCCAGAGCTCCGCCGGCTGGAAAACGGGCATGAGCATCTCGAGCGCCCCCGCCCGGTCCATCTCCTCGCGAATGATGGTCTCCGCCTTGCGCAGGGTCCGCAGCCCCATCGGCAGCCAGCTGTAAAGGCCGGCCGCCTCGCGCCGGATGAGCCCCGCCCGCAGCATCAGCTGGTGGCTCAGCACTTCGGCCTCGGCCGGGGTTTCCTTGGCGGTGTTGATCGGGTACTGCGAGAGCCTCATCGGTGCGCGGGTCTTTCGGGGATTGAACGGACGCCCATCTTAACAGGACACCACCTGTTAAAATTCGCCCCATCCGCCTGCAATGCCGAGCCAGCCTTGACGTCCCCGAGCCCTATCCCGGAGAGTGCCCCCAGCATGGAGCCGGATGCCGACAACGAGGTCAAGCCGCGACGCAAGGGGATTTACCTCCTGCCGAACCTGCTGACCACCGGATGCCTCTTCTCGGGGTTCTACGCCATCGTCGCCGCGATCGACAAGCACTTCGCGCCCGCGGGCATGGCGGTGTTCATCGCCATGATCTTCGACACCCTGGACGGCCGGATCGCGCGCTTGACCCATACCGAGAGCGCCTTCGGCAAGGAGTACGACAGCCTGGCGGACATGGTCTCCTTCGGCCTCGCCCCCGCCATCGTCGCCTACCAGTGGGGCGTGGTGCGGATCGCCGAGTACGGGCACGAATGGGGCCACTTCGGCTGGCTGGCGTGCTTCTTCTACGCGGTGACGGCCGCGCTTCGCCTCGCCCGCTTCAATGCGCGCGCCGCCTCGGCCGACAAGCGCTACTTCGAGGGGCTGCCGAGCCCTTCGGCGGCCGCGAACGTGGCCGGCTTCGTATGGGCCTCCAGCCAGTGGCACGAGCCCGGGCTCGGCGGCCTGATCGCGGCCTTCACGGTGACCGCGGTCGCCGGAGCCCTCATGGTCAGCGGGTTCGGCTATCCGAGCTTCAAGCAGTTCAAGCTCGACCGGCGCGTGCGCTTCGTCTCCCTGCTGCTGGTGGTCCTGATCGTCGTCCTCATCGCGGTCGTGCTGAACGCCACCGGTCCGCCGACGCTGCTGCTCGCGATCTTCGGCACCTACGCCCTGTCGGCCCCGGTCATCTGGCTGTTTCGCCGCCTGCGCCGCCATCGGCGCATTTCGGCATGATGGACCGGGCGCTGCGCGCCGAGTACCTCGAGGTCCTCGGCATCGATGTCTGGGTGCCGAGGCGCGGCGAGCCACAGGGCGATGGGCGAGCGACCGCGGCGGCCGGGCCGACTGCGGCGGCCGGCGGCACGGCTCGCCCCGAAGCCCGCCCGCCTGCCCCGATGCCCGCGAGCCCGGGAGCGGGCGAGGGCCCGTGGGAGGCGCTGCGGACGGAGGTCCTCGGCTGCACCCGCTGCGCTCTGCACGCCGGCCGAACCCAGGGAGTCCTCGGGGTGGGCAACCGGCAGGCCGGGTGGATGGTGATCGGCGAGGCCCCGGGCGCCGAGGAAGACCGCCGCGGGGAGCCCTTCGTCGGGCGCGCCGGTCAGCTGCTCGATGCGATGCTGCGCGCGATCGGCCTCAGCCGCGCCGAGAACGTCTACATCGCCAACGTGCTGAAGAGCCGGCCGCCGAACAACCGCGATCCGCGGCCCGACGAGGTCGCCGCCTGCCTGCCCTACCTGCGGCGCCAGATCGAGCTGGTGCGTCCGCGCCTGCTGCTCGCGGTGGGCCGGATCGCGGCCCAGAACCTGCTGGCGACGGAGGAGTCCTTGAGCCGCCTGCGCGGCCGGGTGCATCGCTTCGGCGAGCTGAACACACCCCTGGTGGTGACGTATCATCCCGCCTACCTCCTGCGCAACCCGGCGGACAAGCGCAAGGCGTGGGAGGACCTGAAGTTTGCGCGTAGCGTGTACCGGCAACTGACGGCAGGATTATCCGACGATGGCCATCGCTCCTGAGCTGCTCGATGCCGCCCCGGAGATCGGCATCCGCGCCATGACCGCGGCGGACGTCGCCGAGGTCTTCGCCGTGGAGCGCGCCTCGTACCAGTTTCCCTGGAGCGAGGGCATCTTCCGCGACTGCCTGCGGGTGGGATACGTCTGTCGCGTGCTCGCATCCGCGAGCCGGGTCGTCGGCTACGGGGTCATGAGCCTGGGCGCCGGCGAGGCGCACGTGCTCAATCTCTGCGTCGCCGACGGGTACCGCTGCCGCGGGCTCGGCCGGCGCATGCTCGGCTATCTCCTGGAGCGCGGTGCCGCCGCCGGCATGAGCGAGGCGTTTCTCGAGGTCCGCCCATCCAACACGGCGGCGATCCGTCTGTATCAGGCGATCGGGTTCGAGCAGGTCGGCATGCGCCGCGGTTACTACCAGGCGGTGGGCGGCCGAGAGGATGCCGCGGTGCTGAGACTCTCCCTGCGCGGCCGCCGGCCCCCCCGTAATACATACTGACGACAATAGACCATGACGCTGACTGCCGAGATCCGTCGGCGGCGTACGTTTGCGATCATCTCGCACCCTGACGCCGGCAAGACCACGCTCACCGAGAAACTGCTGCTCTTCGGCGGCGCCATCCAGATGGCGGGCACCGTCAAGGGCCGCAAGGCGGCGCGCCATGCCACTTCCGACTGGATGCGCCTCGAGCAGCAGCGCGGGATCTCGGTCACCTCTTCGGTGATGCAGTTCCCTTACCGCGACTGCATCGTCAACCTGCTGGACACTCCGGGCCACGAGGACTTCTCGGAGGATACGTACCGGACGCTGACGGCCGTGGACTCGGCGCTGATGGTCATCGACTGCGCCAAGGGCGTCGAGGAGCGGACCATCAAGCTGATGGAGGTCTGTCGCCTGCGCGACACGCCCATCATGACTTTCATCAACAAGCTCGATCGCGAAGGGCGGCCGCCGATCGAGCTGCTCGATGAGATCGAGAAGGTGTTGGGCATTGCCACGGCGCCCGTGACCTGGCCGATCGGCATGGGCCGGGAGCTGCGCGGCATCTATCACCTCCCGGAGGATCGGATCTACGCCTACCTCGCCGGCGAGCGCGGGCGGATGGGCGAGAACCGGGTCATCCAGGGCCTGAAGAGCGCGCAGGCGCGGCAGTTCCTGGGGGATCGCCTGGATGCAATCGCCGAGGAGATCGAGCTCGTCAGGGGAGCGACCGCGGGGTTCGACCCCGAGGCCTACCTCGCGGGCCGGCAGACGCCGGTGTTCTTCGGCTCGGCCATCAACAACTTCGGCGTCGAGGAGCTGCTGGCCGCGTTCACCGCCAACGCTCCCGGTCCGCAGGCGCGCGATGCGCGGGAGCGGCGGGTGGAGCCGCTGGAGGAGAAGCTGTCGGGGTTCGTGTTCAAGATCCAGGCCAACATGGATCCGGCCCACCGCGACCGCATCGCGTTCATGCGTCTGTGCTCGGGCAAATACACCCGCGGCATGCGCCTCCATCACGTCCGGCTCGGCAAGGAGGTGCGCGTGGCCGACGCGCTCACTTTCATGGCCGCGGAGCGCGAGCAGGCGCAGGAGGCCTTCGCGGGCGACATCATCGGGCTGCACAACCACGGCACGATCAACATCGGCGACACCTTCACGGAAGGGGAGGCGCTCGCCTTCACGGGCGTGCCGAACTTCGCGCCGGAGATCTTCCGCCGCGCGGTGCTCAAGGATCCGCTGCGGATGAAGGCGCTGCAGAAGGGGCTGTCGCAGCTCTGCGAGGAGGGCGCGACCCAGCTCTTCAAGCCGGTGCGCAACAACGATCTCATCCTGGGGGCCGTCGGGCAGCTGCAGTTCGAGGTGGTGGCGTTCCGGCTGCAGGATGAGTATGGCGTGCAGTGCGTGTTCGAGCCGGTGAGCGTGCACACGGCGCGGTGGATCGATGCTGCGGACGGCAGGAAGCTCGAGGAGTTTCGCAGCCGGGCGCACGACAACCTGGCGGTGGATCACGCGGGGGCGCTGGTGTATCTCGCACCGACCCGGGTGAATCTGCAGCTCACGCAGGAGCGGTGGCCGGATATCAGCTTCCGCGAGACCCGGGAGCACTCGGTGTGAGCGCGCGGGGACCGGGCCGCCGCCGGACCTCGAGCCGTGCGACCGCCCGCTCGAACGCCCGCAGGTCCCAGGCAGGCGCGCGGCCGGCGCCGGATCCGAAGCGCAGCTCGGCGTAACACTCGAGCAGCGGCCCCACCCGTGCGGCGAGGTCCGGGCGGCGCCGGATGATGGCTTGCGCGTACGCGAGCGGTCCCTGGTGGGGCACGCGCGGCAGGCCTATCCGGGTGAGCTTGCGGCACAGCCGGCCGTACGCGCGTCCGAGCCGGTCGGGACGTGATCCGGCGACGCCATCGCCGAGTTGCCACGTGACCCACGCCAGCCAGACGAGCAGTGTCACCGCGAATGCCCAGCCCGCATCGCGCAGCTCGGGCGAGTGAAAGCCGAGGTCGGCGAGCAGGTCGAGCTGAGATCGGTAGTTGAAGCCGATCACGCGGTCGTTCCACCAGCCGTTGAGCGCCTCCCAGCGCTCGAGCGCGGCGCCGAGCCAGGGCCAGGCGTGCACCAGCCGCTCGGGGGCGGACACCGAGTGCGGCAGCAGATCGAGAATGCCGTGGTAGAGCCGCTCGGGCTCGACCACCGCGGTCGGGTCGACCCGCGTCCAGCCGCGCCCGTGGAGCCACACTTCCGCCCAGGCGTGCGCATCCGACTGGCGCACGATGAGCGTGCCGTCGTAGGGATTGCGCTTGCCGCCGAGATAGCCGGCGACCACCCGCGCCGGAACGCCTCCGGCGCGCATCAGGTCGACGAAGGCCGAGGCGTAGTGGCCGCAGAATCCCGTGCGGGTGTGGAAGAGGAAGTCATCGACCGGATTGCGCGGGCCGAGGGGCGGCGGAGTGAGCGAGTACGAGAATCCCCCGGTGCGCAGGAATGTCAGCACGGCCCGCACGAATGCGACATCGGAGCCGGCGCGGCGCCGCAGGCGCAGCGCGAGCGCACGGGTGCGGGGGTTGCGCCCGGGAGGCAGCTGAGTGTCCTCGCGCCGCGCCGCGGCGGAGAGCGGCGCCAACGAGCGGACCTGCGTGCAGGAAACCGCCTCGTAGGTCAGCGGACGGGTCGCGCGGTGCGCGGCGATGAGCTGGTAGTCGGCCGTGTAGCGCACGTCCGCGCTGGGTGAGCCCATGACGGTGTCTAGGGCGAGCCACCAGCGCCTGAAGGTCGGCTCGAGGTAGACGCGATAACGGTAGGGCCTCGAGAGGCACTCGAGCCGCTGGGTCAGGCCCGGCGCGGACCGTCCCGCCGTCCACGTCGCGCCGTCGAAGTGTTGCATCACGATGCCGCGCCAGTAGCGCTCGTCGCGTGGCGGCGCCCTGCGGTCGAAGCGCACCCGAAAGGCGATGTCGTAGGATTCGCTCAGATGGGTGATGCTTCCGGGCGTCAGCGTGCCGCCGAGTCCGGTTACGGCATCATCGCCCGCGCTCAGGGCCCAGAAGTGGCCCGGCAGGCGCGGAAAGAAGAGGAACAGCAGAATGGCGAGCGGCGTCGCGAAGAGCAGCGCGCGGGCCGCGAGCGCGACGGCCTCGCGCGTGCGCAGTCCGACCGGCGCCGCGAATGCTCCCTCATGCGCCGCGGGCGCATAGGCCACGACGGCGAGCGCCGAGCAGCACAGGAGCGCCTCGGCGCCATAGAGCGGCACCCAGGCGAGCGCCTGGCCGTAGAGGCATGCCGCCAGAAGAAGAAACAGCGCGCCGCCGATCACGACGTACTGGTCGCGCCGGCCGTGCGTCTCGAGCAGCTTGATCGCCGCCATCAACATGAGCATCGCCGTGCCTGGAACGAGGCCGTTGAGCGTGCGGAATTGCGCGA
>DAHUXV010000275.1 GCA_027306985.1 Gammaproteobacteria bacterium
CGACGAACCGCCCGAACGCCTCCATCCGTTGCGGTGTCTTCTCTCCCGCATCGCCGACGATCACGGCCTTGCCGCCCCCGAAGGGCAGCTCTGCCATCGCATTCTTGTAGCTCATCCCTCGCGAGAGACGCAGCGCATCCGCAACGGCGTCCGAGAGGGCGGGATACGGCCACATGCGGCAGCCGCCGGCGGCGGGCCCGAGCATGGTGGAATGGATGGCGATGATGGCGCGCAGGCCCGAAGCGGCGTCGTAGCCGAAGGCCACCTGCTCGTGGGCATCGAAATCCCGCATCTGAAAGAGATCCATCGCGCTCGGCTCCGCCAATCGGGGAGGGCCACCATACCTGCCACGGCCTGCACGGCGCGTGACAAAGGTTGCCCTCTGGCGCGCCGCGATGAATGATTCATTGCATCACGAGCTTCATAGGCGAGATGGGCAATGCAGACCGACCTCGACCGCGGCGATGCGCGGATCCTGGACCTGCTCCAGGAGCACGGCGATCTCTCCGCCGCGGAGATCGCAGAGCGCCTGGGCATGACGGCCTCGACCTGCTGGCGGCGGGTGAGCCGGCTGCAGGAGCTGGGCGTGATCCGCAAGCGGGTGGCGCTGCTCGACCGGGAGAAGGTGGGGCTCAACGTGCTCGTGTTCTCCCACGTCAAGCTGGCCGGCCACGGCCGCGATGCGCTGCTGAGGTTCGAGCAGGCGGTACGGCAGCATCCGGAGATCCTCGAGTGCTACACGCTGATGGGCGAGACCGATTTCCTGCTGCGCATCGTCTGTCGCGACATCAAGGCGTACGAGGCGTTCTTCCTCGATCACCTGTCGCGCTTCCCGGGCGTGCAATCGGTCCATTCCTCCATCGCCCTGTCGGTCATCAAAGAGACGACCGCGCTGCCGCTGGCGGGACCTAGTGCGCGACACCCCGCATGAGCACGATCAGGCAGCGCGCCTCGGCCAGGCCCGGCACGGTGAGCGTGTGGGATTCCGCCACCCGCCAGCCCGGCGGCAGGGAATCGAGCTCATCCTGCGGCCACTTGCCTTTCATGGCGAGCACCCGCGTCTCGCTGCCGCAAAGCGGCGCGACGGCCTCCATGAGGCGCGGCAGGGGAGCGAACGCGCGCGCGAGAACGGTGTCGAACGGCCGTTCAGGACGCAGCGTTTCCACGCGCGCCTGCAGCGGCTCCACGTTCATGAGCCCCAGAGTGCGCACGGCGTGCGACACGAAACGGATCTTCTTGCCGTTGGAGTCGATGAGGGTGAAGCGCCGCTCGGGGTTCACCAGCGCGAGCGGCAAGCCGGGGAACCCCGCGCCGGTGCCGACATCGGCGATGGCGGACCCGTGCAGATAGCGGTGAACGGCCAGGCTGTCGAGCACATGATGACTGACCATGCTCTCGAGATCGGTGAGGCCGGTGAGATTGATCCGCCGGTTCCAGTGCGCCAGCTCCTCGAGCAGCTGGCGCAGCCGGGCGGCATCGTGCTCCGTCAGCGCCACGCCGAGCGCGGCGGCATCGTGTACGAGATGCTGCGGCATCCAAAGATGATATTCCGTTCCGCATGAGGCTGCTGCTCGTAGAAGACGACGCCATGATCGGCGAGGCGATCCGCGCGGGGCTGAGGCGCGAGGGCTTCGCCGTGGACTGGGTCTACGACGGCGAGTCGGCCTCGCAGGTGCTGCGGACCGAGGAGTTCGACCTGCTGCTCCTTGATCTCGGTCTGCCGCGCAAGGGCGGCCTGCAGGTCCTCACCGACACGCGCGCGCGCGGCCAGGAGCTGCCGGTCCTCATCATCACCGCGCGCGATGCGGTCTGCGATCGGATCCAGGGCCTCGATGCGGGGGCCGACGACTATCTGGTCAAGCCTTTCGATCTCGACGAGCTGGCGGCTCGCATCCGGGCACTGCTGCGGCGCAAGTCGGGGCGCATCGCGCCGCTCGTCGAGCACCTGGGCGTCATCCTCGATGCCGCGGCGCACCGGGTGATGCGCGACGGCCGGGAGATCGCGCTCTCGCCCAGGGAGTTCGCGCTGCTGCAGCTGCTGATGGAGCGGCCGGGGACGATCCTCTCCCGCGCGCGCATCGAGGAGCGTCTCTATGGCTGGGGCGAGGAAGTCGAGAGCAATGCCGTCGAAGTGCACATCCACGGGCTGCGGCGCAAGCTGGGCGCGGACTACATCCTCAACGTGCGCGGCGTCGGCTACCGGGTGAGGCCCGCATGACGGTGAGCTCTCTGCGCGCGCGCCTCCTCGCCTGGCTGCTGGGCGGCGTCGTGCTCGTCGGCGTGGGCGGCGGGCTCTTCGTCTACCGCAACGCGCTCGCGGAGGCGGACGCGTTCTTCGATTATCACCTCAAGGAGACCGCGCTTTTCCTGCGCGATCAGCCGGTCGAGTATGTCTTCCCGCCGCCCGTGCCTTCCAACACCGCGGCCTACGACTTCTTCGTGCAGATCTGGACCATCAACGGCGAGCACATCTACACCACGCCGCGCCCGAACGTCGTGCTGCCCAATTTCACCACCCTCGGCTTCTCGACCGTCGACACCCGCAGCGGGCAGTGGCGCGTGTACGGCACGCAATCGTTGACGAAAGTCGTGGAAGTGGCGCAGCCGATGCGCGTGCGGCGGCAGCAGGCGGCGCAGCTCGCGCTGCGCACGCTGGCGCCCTTCGTACTGCTCGTGCCGGTGCTGGGGCTCATCGTCTGGCTGGCGGTCGGCCGCGCGCTGCAACCCCTGCAGCGCCTCGCCAAGGCCGTCAAGGCGCGCCGGGTCAACGAGCTCGAGCCGCTCTCGGACGAGAGATTGCCGGATGAGGTGCGGCCGCTGGTGGGCTCGCTCAACGACCTGCTCGTACGGCTC
>DAHUXV010000286.1 GCA_027306985.1 Gammaproteobacteria bacterium
CACGGTGAGGCCGTAGACCGACATCGCCTTGCCGCGCGACTGCGGCGGAAAAGTATCGACCAGCATCGCCTGGGTGACCGGCTGCAGGCCGCCGCCGCCCACGCCCTGCACGATGCGGGCGAAGATCAGGAAATTGAGCGACGGGGCGAGCCCGCAGCAGAGCGAGGCGACGGTGAAGATCGCGACGCTCGTCATGTAGTAGCGCTTGCGGCCGAAGACATCCGACAGCCAGCCGCTCATCGGAATCACGATGGCGTTGGCGATCAGGTAGCTGGTCAGGATCCAGGTCGCCTGGTCGTAGCTGGAGGAGGTGGCGCCGGCGATGTGATCCAGCGAGACGTTGGCGATCGCCGTGTCCAGCACCTCCATGAAGGCGGAGATGGCGATGACGCTGGTGACGATCCAGGGATTGCGGCTGCCGGCGACCGAGCGCGCCGCAGTCCACTCCCGATCCCCGGAGCGGGTGCCTGGCGCCGGAGCGGGCACTCAGCGCACCTTGACGGTCGGCTCGACCGACATGCCGGGGCCGAGCACGCAGCCCGCCGGCACGGAGTCGAGCGCAATCCGCACCGGCACCCGTTGCACCACCTTGATGTAGTTGCCGGTGGCGTTCTCCGGCGGCAGCAGCGCGAACGCCTCACCCGATCCGCGCTGGATGGAGATCACGTGGCCGCGGGCATCCGCCTGCGGGCACGCATCGATGTGAATCCTGACGCTCTGACCGGGCTTCAGAACGGCGATCATGTCCTCCTTGAAGTTGGCCCGCACCCACAGGTGCAGCGGCACGATCGCCATCATCTGCTGTCCCGGCGTGACGTAGTTGCCGACCGCTACGGTGCGATTCGCGACGTGGCCGTCGACGCTGGCGGTGACGGCCGTATAGCCGAGGTCGAGCCCGGCCTGCGCGACACCGGCGTTGGCGGTGGCGATCCGGGCGCGGGCGCCGGCCACGGCGGCTTGCGACGATTGGATCTGCGCGCGGGCGCTCAGTACGCGCTGCCGCGCCGCACGCAGCGCGGCAGCGGCGGCGGCGTTCGTGGCGACCGCCTCATCGATCGTGGCGCGCGCGACCGCCCGCGGATTGACCCGGCGCAGAGACTCGTAACGCCGCAGATCCTGCCGGGCGCGAATGGCGGCGGCTCTGGCGCTGGCGACGTCCGCAGTCGCCTGCGCCAGGCTGGCTTGCGCCACCGCCACGCCGGCGGTCGACTGTCCGAGAGCGGTGTGCGCCTGCTGCTGCGACGCGAGGGCCTGCTGCAGCGCCAGGCGGAACTTCGCGGGGTCGATCGCCACCAGCGGCTGGCCCGCGTGGACGAGCTCATTGTCTTCCACCAGGACCCGGGTCACCTGGCCTGCGATCTGGGGTGAGACATAGACGACGTGCGCCTCGAGGAAGGCGTCGTCCGTGGTCTCGATGCCGCTCTCGTACCACCACCAGAGTCCGCCCAGCACCAGCACGAGCAGGAGGACCCCCGCGCCGCCGATGATGACACCGCGGCGCCTGAACCACGGCTGGCGCCCGTTGCGGCCGGGCGCCGCCTCCGTCGGGTCGGGCTCGTGCGGCCTGTCGCGCTCGCGCGCGTCGTCCCGGGCCGGTTGCGCACCAGCCGCACGGGAGGCATCCAGCCGCTCGGTGCGGTGGGCGGAATCGGAGGAAGTGTCCACGGTAAGGGCCGCATCCTACGACGAATCGCAACGGAACGCCCGCGCCGCCCGGTGCGTCGCCGTGCGCGGGCGCTCGCCGGAGCGAGGACACGTTCAGCGCTCGACCACCCAGCCGCTGCGCCGTGCCGCCTCGAGAAACGCCCGCACGTCCGCAGCCAACGACGGGTCCGCCGCGCCCGCGACGCGGGTGACGATCTCCGCCCGCGTGCACTTGCCGTCGCACAAGGCGAGAATGGCCGCCGCCGTCGTGTTGAGCCGGACACGCCCGGCGCGCGTCACGAGAACGGGACCGCCTCCCGCCGGCGGTCTGCGCAGCCGGTGCGCCGGCGCGAGCCGGACCTTCGGCCCCCGTGTTGAGCTCTTTGCCCTCATGTTGTTGCCGCCCGCGCGGGCGCGGACCCCTGGCGCGGTGCAAGCGGCGGGCCAACTCTGAGAGGCACCCCGCCCGAAGCGCGGGTGCCGCGGCCGAACTCAGGGCATCAGGCGCGCCTGACCGGCGAGATGCCGTGGCGTTTGATCTTGCGATAGAGGGTATTGCGGCTGACGCCCAGCTCCACGGCGACGCGGCTCATGTTGCCGTGCAGCTCCTCGATGGCGCGCAGCAGCGCGGCGCGCTCGGCCGCCTGCAGACGGTTGCGCGGCAGGGCGGGCGGCTCGCACCCCTCGCCGGCCTGGGCGGCCGAGTCGGCAACCGATGCCGCGAAACGGCCCGCCCTGTCCTGACTCTCCTCGCATGCCGGCTCGCCATCCCGGATCTCCCGCGGCAGATCCATCGCGCGCACGACGCCTCCCTCGCATATCGCGAGCGCCGTGCGAATGACGTTGCGCAGCTCGCGGATGTTGCCAGGCCAGGAATAGGCCAGCAGGCGCTCGAGCGCGTCGCGCTCGATGGCCGCGGGCCGGCCGTTGCCGGTCTCCGCCGCGAGGGCTTGTTGGATGAGGCGCTCCTTGTCCGTCCGCTCGCGCAGGGCCGGCAGCTCGAGCGTGATGCCGTTCAGGCGGTAATAGAGATCTTCCCGGAATGCGCCGCGCGCGATCATCTCGCGCAGGTTGCGGTGCGATGCGGCCAGCACGTGCAGATCAACGGCGATGGCTCCCTCGCTGCCGAGCGGCACCACCTCGCGCTCCTCCAGCACGCGCAGCAGCCGGCTCTGCAGCGCGAGCGGCATGTCGCCGATCTCGTCGAGGAAGAGCGTTCCGCCCGAAGACTGCACGATCCTGCCGCGCAGCCCCTCGCGGCGCGCGCCCGTGAAGGCGCCCTGCTTGTAGCCGAAGAGCTCGCTCTCGATCAGTGTTTCCGGGATGGCGGCGCAGTTGACCGCGATGAAGGGGCGGCCGGTGCGCCGGCTGGCGACGTGCATGGCATGTGCGAAGGCCTCCTTGCCCGAGCCCGTCGGCCCCTGGATGAGCACCGACACGTTGGTGTCCGCGATCCGGTGGGCGCAGCGGACGTTGCGCAGCATCTGCGGATCCTCGCCCGCGAGTTCCTCGAGAGTCAGCGGCAGCGAGCGGGCCGGCAGCGCGCCGGCGTCGGTGGTGGGGAAATCGTCGAGCGGAGGAGCCGGCCAGCCGCGCGTTGCGTTCGTCATACGTGCCTCCCAATCGTCGCCCGCGGAGTGCGTCACGAATGCCACGCACCGCCGTGACAGTGTCACGATAGAGAAACACG
>DAHUXV010000018.1 GCA_027306985.1 Gammaproteobacteria bacterium
CGGCCGATGCGCATCGCCGGATCGGAGATCATCTCCTGCCAGTGCGCGACCCAGCCCACGGTCCGGGCGATCGCGAACATCACCGTGAACATCGAGCGCGGGATGCCGATGGCGCTGTAGATGATGCCGGAATAGAAATCGACGTTCGGGTAGAGCTTGCGCTCGACGAAATAGTCGTCCTTGAGCGCGATCTCCTCGAGGCGCAGGGCGAGCTCGAAGAGCGGATTGTCGGAGCGGCCGAGACGCGCCAGCACCTTGTGACACATCTCGCGGATGATCTTGGCGCGCGGGTCGAAGTTCTTGTAGACGCGGTGACCGAAGCCCATCAGGCGGAAGTGGCTCGATTTGTCCTTGGCGAGGCCCAGGAACTTCGGGATGTTGTCCGCGGTGCCGATCTGCTCCAGCATCGCGAGCACCGCCTCGTTGGCGCCGCCGTGCGCCGGGCCCCAGAGCGCCGAGACGCCCGCGGAGATCGCCGCATAGGGATTGGCGCCGGTGCTGCCCGCGAGCCGCACCGTCGAGGTGCTGGCGTTCTGCTCGTGATCGGCGTGCAGGATGAAGAGCAGGTCGAGCGCCTGCGCGGCCACCGGGTCGACGTGGTAAGGCTCGCACGGCACGGCGTAGAGCATGTGCAGCAGGTTGCTGCAGTAATCGAGGTCGTTGCGCGGATAGATGTACGGCTGCCCGAGCGCATGCTTGTGGGCGGCCGCGGCGATGGTCGGGATCTTGGCGATGATGCGGTGGGCGAAGATCTCCCGCTGCCGCGGGTTATAGATGTCCATCGTGTCGTGGTAGAACGCGGACATCGACGCCACCACCGCTGAGACCATCGCCATCGGGTGCGCGTCGTAATGGAACCCGTGGAAGAAGCGCAGCAGCGACTCGTTGATCATCGTGTGATGACGGATGCTGCCCTGGAACTCCTCGAGCTGCTTGCGGGTCGGGAGATTCCCGTGCAGCAGCAGATAGGACACCTCCATGAAGGAGCTCTTCTCCGCGAGCTGCTCCACGGGATAGCCGCGATAGAGCAGCACGCCCGCGTCGCCGTCTATATAGGTGACCCGGCTCTCGCAGGAGGCGGTGACGCCGAACCCGGGATCGTAGGTGAACACCCCGAGGTCCTTGGCCAAGGCCGCGACGTCGACGACGGCGGGCCCGATGGTGCCGGGACGTACGGGCAGGGTGACTTTGCGGTCGGAGGCTCGATCGACGAGCTCGAATGTCTTCTCGGTCATTCGGTGGACGCTTTGCGTTAGGCCTCAAAGACCCGCCGTCGCGAGCTGCCCATGCTTCGGGAAACGGCCGTCGGCGCCAGCGGGGGAGGACACGAAGGGTTACACGGTCCGCGTTCCGAATCAAGGCGCAATTGCGCCGTTCAGCCTACCGGCGGGTAAAATGGCGGCGTGCTGCAACCCCCACCGCTAGCGCTCTACGTGCACTTCCCCTGGTGTGTGCGCAAGTGCCCGTACTGTGATTTCAACTCGCACACCCTGCACGGTGAGCTCGACGAGCGGCGCTACATCGAAGCGCTGCGGCGCGATCTGCAAGCGCAGGCGCCGGCGGTGGCCGGACGCGAGGTGATCAGCATCTTTCTCGGCGGCGGCACGCCGAGCCTGTTTTCCCCGGATGCGGTGGCGCGTCTGCTCGAGGCCGCGCAACGGGACCTCGCGCTCGCAGCCGGCCTCGAGGTGACTCTGGAGGCGAACCCCGGGACCATCGAGCGCGGCCGCTTCGCCGAGTACCGCGCGGCCGGCGTCAATCGGGTCTCCCTAGGCGCGCAATCCTTCGACGATGCGCGCCTGGCGGCGCTCGGACGCATTCATTGCGCGGACGAGACGCGGCGCGCCGCGGCGGAGCTGCACGCGGCCGGCCTGGACAATTTCAACATCGATCTGATGTATGGCCTGCCGGGCCAGGACGCCGGCGCGGCGCGCCGCGACGTCGAGGAGGCGCTGGCGCTACGCCCGGGTCACCTTTCCCATTACCAGCTCACGATCGAGGCGGGCACCGTCTTCGCCGGCCGTCCGCCGGTACTGCCGGATGACGATGCGGCGGAGCGGATGCTGGAGGCGTGTTGCGAGCTTCTCGAGGGTGAGGACTTCGCCCAGTACGAGGTCTCCGCGTATGCCGCCGCGGGCAGGCGCTGCCGGCACAATCTCAATTACTGGTCCTTCGGCGACTACCTGGGGATCGGCGCGGGGGCGCACGGCAAGCTGAGCCTGGCGGCCGAAGGCGAGGTGGTGCGCACCACTCAAGTGCGCGAGCCGCGCCGTTATCTCGCGGCGGCCGGGCAAGGAACATTCACCCGCAGGCCGGTTCCGCTCACGGAGCTGCCGTTCGAGTTCATGCTGAATGCGCTGCGGCTGGTGGAGGGATTCGAGGTGGCGACATTCACCGGCCGGACCGGACTGCCCTGGGAAACGGTCGCCCCCACGATGGCGGATCTGATCGGCGAAGGCTTGATCGCCGCCTGCGGGCCGTGCTATCGGGCAAGCCCCCTGGGTCTGCGATTCCTCAACGACATTCTGTTACGTTTCGTGACGGAAATCCCGAATACCGCCGGTCAATCGGAATTGTCAACCGCCCAGCAGCCTCCGCCTCCGCTCGGCGGACGCGCTTTATTCACAGGTGCGGAGGGTGGGAGCGTAAAATGAGCAAATTAGCCGCCAAACCGACTATGTAGGTCCATGATGTGCTCGTAACTCATTGATAAAGCATGACAAAAATGCCTGGTCATTTTTTAGCCATCGTAATAAATATGCAATATGGCCGGGAAATTTTACCCTTGCCGGGAGGCTCACCCACAGAGTTATCCACAGGTTCTGTGGATAAGGAGGCCTCGGGCTGGGCTGCCGTCCGCTAGCGGCGACCCCCTCTCGACCCTGGGCCTGGCGGCGCATGCCGAGACGCTTGTCGAGGGCGCCATCGACGGCTACACTCGCCGGCCCTTTGAATCGATGCCGGCAGGCCCCACGTAGGCCGCAGCACCACCGTCCGAAGCCAGCCATGAAACCTGAAATTCATCCCGCGTACAAAGAGATCACGGTCAGCTGCACCTGCGGCAACTCGTTCAAGACCGGCTCCACCCTCGGACACGACCTGCAGGTGGAGGTGTGCTCGAGCTGCCACCCCTTCTATACCGGCAAGCAGAAGATCGTCGACACCGCCGGACGCGTCGACAAGTTCCGCAAGAAGTACGGGGTCGCCGCCGGCGCCGCCAAGTAGTGGAATCGGGGCGCTGCACACTCGGTGAGCAGCGCCTCCACCTCGATCGCGCTCGCCCGCCTCATCGGCCGCCCGTCCACCGGGCTTGCCGGCGCCTGCCGGATGCCGTCGGTGGGAAAGACGGTAGCCTCGATCGCCTGATCCCCGACCTCGAAGCGCAGTCCCGGGTAGGCCAGCACTCTTTCCGGGCTCATGCGCACCCGCCGCTCCGTCACCTCGTGGGCGATGCCGTGATCGATCAGCTTCAGCACGACGGTCTCGGCACAGTCGGCAAAGAGGTGAAGCTGCACATCGGAGTGCTCGGTCGCGGTGCCGCTCAGCACCGGGCCGACGAGGCGCGGCTCGAACTCGCGCAGCCGCAGCATGGCGGCCAGCGCCGCACGCCGCTGAGCGTGCAGCGACTCCTCGTGCGACTCGCGGCCGAACAAACGCTGATACTCAGCCAGCGCCGCCTCGATCTCGGTGTTCTTCGGCAGCATGGCGCTGCCGTCATTCACCCCCAGCCGCTCCGCCGCCTTGCGCTTGGCGACGAAGAAGTCGCGGATCCCGTGCTCGGCCATGATGCGCGCGGCTTCCTGCGCCAGCGCGCGCCGCAGATTCTCGCCGCGGGGTGTGGGGTACCGTCTCGGCATCGCGGTCAGAATATCGAATCCGCACCGGATTGCGTCTGCGCGCCCTGCGCCGCGCCCACACCGGGGGACGCCGTCGGCAAGTGGTTCGCCATGAAGACCTCCGGAATGCCACCCGGGCTCTCATCGCTCACCAGCGTCCCGGTCTTGGGAGAGATGCGCAGCGTGACGATGCCGGGGGGCATCGGGCGCTGCCACTGCGGCACGCCCTGCAGCGCGTAGCGCATGAAGTGGATCCAGATGGGCAGCGCCACGTGGGCGCCTTCCTCGCCGTAGCCCAAGGAGCGGTTGTCGTCGAATCCCGCCCACACCGTGGCCTCGAGCGCCGGCGTATAGCCGTTGAACCAGGCGTCCCGATAATCGTTGGTCGTTCCCGTCTTGCCGGCGATGTCGGCGCGATTCAATGCGAGCGCCCTCACGCCGGTGCCGTACTTGATGACGTCCTGCAGCATGGAGTTCATGAGGTAATCGTTCTGCGGACTGATGACCCGCGGCGCGAGCCGGTAGGGCGGCAATGGCCCCTCACCGCCGCGCGTCGCCGCCGCTTCGGCCATGAAGGCCGTCGGGGTCGGTTGCGGCTTCAGGCTGCTGAGCGATCCCGGCTGCTCGCAGAGGACACAGGCGAGGCGCGGCGCGGCCTGCCAGACCGCCTGGCCTGAGGCATTCTCCACCCGGTCGATGTAGTACGGGCTCACCTTGAAGCCGCCGTTGGCGAAGACCGAGTAGGCGGTGGCCATCTGCAGCGGGGTGACTGGCAGCGTCCCGAGCGCCAGCGTCAGGTTCTGCGGCATGGTCTTCGGGTCGAACCCGAAGCGGCTCGCCCAACGGCTCACGTACTGGGTGCCCAGGTCCCGCATCAGGCGGATCGAGACCAGGTTGAGCGAATGGGCGAGCGCCACGCGCAGCCGTATCGGGCCGCCGAAGGAGTCGGAGTCGTTCTCCGGCCGCCAGGTCGCCTCCAGTCCCTCGCCGCCCACCACGAGCGGCGCGTTGAGGAGCGTGCTGGCGGGCGTGAAGCCCCGGTGCAGCGCCGCGGAATAATAGATCGGCTTGAACCCCGAGCCCGGCAGCCTTTCCGCCTGCGTGGCGCGGTTGAACTTGTTGGAGAAGTAGTCGAAGCCGCCGACGAGCGCCGCGACCGAGCCGTCGTTGGGATCGAGGGCGACGAGAGCGCTCTGAGCCTGCGGCACCTGGGCGAGCTGCGCGTGGCCGGAGTCGTCCGCGACCACATATACGACGTCGCCGCGCGCAAGCACGTCCGCGGCCGTCCTGGGCGCGGGCCCGACCGCGTTCTCGCCGAGGTCCTTGCGCGCCCACGAGAGGCCGTTCCAGGCGATGTCGGCGAAGCCGTGGGACCTGACATAGACCTCGGCGCTTTGCGTTCCGAGCTTCACCACCACCGCCGGCGAGAGCATGCCGACGGGCGTGTACTCGTCCACGAGCTGCCCGAGCTGCGCCGGGGTGGCGTCGGCCCCGAGGACGGTGCGGCCGATCGGGCCCCGCCAGCCGTGCCGCCGGTCGTATTCGATGAGCCCGAGCTGCACGGCGCGGTTGGCGAGCGACTGCAGCCGCCCGTCGATGGTGGTGTAGACGCGGTAGCCCGCGGTCTCGGCCGCCGGGCCGTACCATTGGTCCATCTGCTCGCGCACCATCTCCGCCACGTAGGGCGCGCTGACGGCGACACGCGGCGCGTGCGCTCTCGCGTCCATGGGAGCGTGGTTGGCTGCCTGCGCCGTGGCGGCATCGATGTAGCCGAGATCGAGCATTCGCTGCAGCACGTAGGCGCGGCGAGCGGCGGCGAGATGCGGGTGGATGATGGGGTTGTAAAGCGAGGGGGCCTGGGGCATGCCGGCCAGGGTCGCCGCCTGCGCCACGGTCAGTTGATCGAGGCTCCTGCCGAAGTAGGTCTGGGCCGCGGCCGCGACGCCGTAGGAGCGCTGGCCGAAGAAGATCACGTTCAGATACAGCTGGAAGATCTCCTGCTTGGTGAAATCGTGATCCATCCGATAGGTGACGAAGCTCTCCTGCAGCTTCCTGCGGAAGGTCTTGTTGAGTGTCAGGAACACGTTGCGGGCGGCCTGCATGGTGATGGTGCTGCCGCCCTGCACCTTCCTGCCGGCGATCATATCCACCACGGCCGCGCGCGCGATGCTCAACAGGCTGATGCCGCCCTCCTGGAAGAAGCGATGATCCTCCGCCGCGAGAAACGCATCCCGCACGAGCGGCGGGATCTGGTCATAACGGACCGGCGTGCGCTGCTCGGCACCGATCTGCGCGATGAGGTCGCCGGTCGACGTATAGATGCGCAGCGGCACCTTCAATGCCACGTGCCGCATCTCTATGTTGGTTGGGAGCGACGGCTGCAGATACACGTAGGTGCACGCATAAACATACAGCCCGAGAAGTGTGAGCAACATCACACCACCCAGGGCCGCGATCGAAAAACGAACTTGTTTCCATTTCACAGAAAACGACTCTCTCTGCTTGCGCTCCCCGCGGGGGCTATGCATAGTAGCGCCCGTTTCAGGGCAAACTCACCGAAAGGTGGGGACGCAAAGCCTCCGGTCTACGGGACGCATGTGCCTATGACAGCGGGGTTGCCGGTCGGTTTCCAGACCGTTCCTCGCACCGCGCTTGGCCGTGCCCGCCCCCGAAGGCGCGTCTCCAGATTGCTTGGGTACGGCAAAAGCACTTGATTGTTCCTCTCTGGCTCGGCCTCTTCGCGAGGCTTCAGGCACTTTGCGTGCCCGGGCGGAGAGTTTCCCGGATGCGATCCCCCGGTTCCGTGAGCCGGCTCACGTTCAATTTAACTTTGCGCTGATATATAGTGCACCGGGCATTCACGCGGGGCGGTCGTTTTCAGGCATAAGTACCTGAAAAGGAAATAAAAATGTTCCTCCTTCAGCGCAAGCATCGACCCCTCCTGGGACTTGACATAACCACGTCCTCGGTCAAGCTCATCGAGCTTACCATGTCCGGGGGGCAGTACCGGGTCGAGGCCTATGCCGCCGAGCCGACGCCGCAGAATGCCGTCAACGAGAAGGCGATCGTGGATGCCGAGGCCGTGGGCGAGGCCGTGCGCCGCGCGGTAAAGCGTTCCGGGGCGAAGAGCAACGAGGTGGCCGTGGCGATCAGCGGCGATGCCGCCATCACCAAGGTCATCCAGATGCCGCGGGCGCTGCGCGCCAACGACCTCGAGGCGCAGGTGGAAATGCAGGCCGACCAGTACATCCCGTTCCCCATGGACGAGGTGAGCTACGATTTCGAGGTGCTCGGGCCGTCGGAGAAGGACACCGAGACCAACGACATCCTGCTGGTGGCGACCCGCACGGAGAACGTCGAGCAGCGCCAGGCGGCGGTGAAG
>DAHUXV010000101.1 GCA_027306985.1 Gammaproteobacteria bacterium
ACCGCAACGATGTTGCGATAGATGTCGCGCAGGTTGCCGGCGATCGTGATCTCGTGGACCGGATAAGCGATGGCGCCGCCCTCGATCCAGAAGCCGCTCGCACCGCGTGAGTAGTCCCCGGTCACCCCGTTGACCCCCTGCCCCATCAGCTCCGTCACGAGCAGGCCCGAGCCCATGCTGCGCAGCAGCGCGTCGTGTCCCGGCGAGTCCCCGGACGCCTCCACGATCAGGTTGTGGATGCCGCCGGCGTTGCCGGTGGTCTTCAATCCGAGCCGCCGCGCGGAATAGCTGCCCAACACGTAGCCCCTGAGGATCCCGCCCGCCACCAGCTCCCGATCGCGGGTCGCGGCGCCCTCGTCGTCGAAGGGGGCGCTGGCGAGCCCCTTCGGGATGTGCGGCCGCTCGTGCATCTGCAGGAAGGCCGGAAAGACCTGCTCGCCGGCGGCGTTCAGCAGGAAAGAGGCCTTGCGGTACTGACTCGGCCCGCGGATCGCGCCGATGAAATGCCGGTACAGGCCGCGCGCCATGTCGGGCGAGAAGAGCACCGGCGCCTTGCGCGTGGTGAGCTTGCGCGCGCCGAGTCTGGACAATGCGCGCTTCCCGGCCGCCGCTCCCACCGACTCCGCCGGCTCGAGGTCCGCCGGATCGCGCGCCGTGGTGAACCAGTAGTCGCGCTGCATCTGATCCCCCGCCTGCGCGATCAGCGAGCAGCTCACCGAGTGGCTGGTGCCGGAGAAGCCCGCCAGAAACCCGAGCGAGTTGCCGTAGACGCCCGTATGGCGGTGGCTGCTCACCGAGGCGCCCTCGGAGTTGGCGATGCGCGGATCGAGCGCGCGGCCCGCCTGCTCGCAACGGCGCGCAATGGCGATCGCGTCCTCGGCGGCGAGGCCCCACGGGTGATCGAGATCCAGGTCCGGTATGTCGCGCGCCAGGAATTCGGGCTCGACCAGCCCGGCGTAGGGGTCTTCGGCCGTGTAGCGGGCAATGGCGCAGGCTTTCTCCACTGTGGCCCGCACCGCCTCCCGGCCGACGTCGGCCGTGCTGGCCGACCCTTTGCGCTTGCCGAAGTAGACCGTCACCGCGAGGCCGCGGTCGCGCTGGTACTCGATGGTGTCGACCTCTCCGAGGCGCACGGTCGTACTGAGTCCCTGACTCAGGCTGGCATCGACCTCGTACTGCGAGGCGCCCTGGCGGCGGGCCTCCTCGAGCGTGAGCGCAACGACATCCTGCAGCAATGGGGAAGAATCCGACGCCTCGACCGCCTTTGGCATATGCGTTCCGCTCGATCCGGGGAAAATGGGGCAGAATCCCATTCTAGCAGCCGCAAGACCCGAGCCGTTCGAGCCCCGAGTGACCGTGCGTACCCCAGAAGATCTCCCGCAGGAAGGCGAGCCGCAAAGGCCGAGCAAGAGCGAGCGCAAGCGCACCGCCCACGCCGCGCAGGACCTCGGCGAGGCGCTCATCGCGCTGCGCGACAGCGATCTTCAGGCCCTGGCCCTGCCGGAGCGGCTGACGGAGGCCATTCGCGAGGCCCGCCGGATCACCAGCCGTGCCGCCGGAGCGCGCCAGCGGCAGTACATCGGCAAGCTCATGCGGGACATCGACCTCGAGCCGATCCGCGCGACGCTCGGCGCGCGCAGCGAGCGGGATGCGATCGAGACCCAGCTCTTCAAGCGAGCCGAGAGCTGGCGCGAGCGCCTGCTCGCCGAGGGCGAGACCGCCCTCGATGAGCTCGCCCGGCTGCGGCCCGGCCTCGACCGGGAAGAGTGGAGCCGCCGGGTGGCAGGGGCACGTCGCGAGCGCAGCACGGGCTTGCGGGCCGGAGCCGTCGGACCGGCCGGGCGGGAGCTGTTCCGGGCACTGCGCGGAGTTCTTGGCTAAAGCCCTGGATCCGGGCATTGCGCTGCGCGGTCCCCGCTCGACGCAAGCCCGGGGTGGCCCTCCATGGCCACCCGTGCGGCGCATGCCTCGCACCCTGCCCGGCCCACCGCGCCTCGGGCAAAGAGCGCGGTTTTTTGCCCGGGGCCCCGCCACCTGCGGCGGCGGGGCGCATCCTGTGCCTGCGCCTCGCGCTTCGGGGTCGCGCGAAGCGCGGCAGGCCACTAAAATATCTCGATGAAAACGCTGGTCGGCATCATCATGGGCTCCTCTTCCGACTGGGAGACCCTGCGCGGCGCCGCCGAGACGCTCGAGAAGCTCGCGATTGCGCACGAGGTGCGGGTGGTCTCCGCCCACCGCACCCCCGACCTCCTCTTCGACTACGCCTCGAGCGCCCGCTCGCGCGGTCTCGAGGTGATCATCGCCGGGGCCGGCGGCGCGGCGCATCTTCCCGGCATGGCCGCCGCCAAGACGAGCCTTCCGGTGCTCGGCGTGCCGGTGCAGTCGAAAACGCTGAGCGGGCTCGATTCCCTGCTCTCGATCGTGCAGATGCCCGCGGGCGTGCCGGTGGCCACCTTCGCGATCGGCGGCGCGGGCGCGGCCAATGCGGCGCTCTTCGCCGCGGCCATCCTCGCCAACAAGTATCCGGCCGTCGCCGAGGCTCTCGAGGCCTGGCGCGCCAGCCAGACCGCCGGGGTGCTCGCCAACCCCGATCCGCGCGCGGCGCCGCGCTCATGACCGTCGGCATCGTGGGAGCCGGCCAGCTCGGCCGGATGCTCGCATTGGCCGGCTATCCGCTCGGCCTCGATTTCCTGTTCCTCGATCCGGCCCGGGATGCGCCCGCGGCCCGGGTCGCACCGGTGCTGCACGGCTCCTTCACCGACCCGAAGCTGCTCGCGCGGCTGGCGCGCGAATGCGAGGTCCTGACCTTCGACTGGGAGAACATCTCCGTCGATGCGCTCCGCGCGCACGCCGCATCCGCTCACGGCGCGCGCATCTGCCCGCCGATCGCGGCCCTGGCCACGGCGCAGGACCGCGTGAGCGAGAAGCGGCTGTTCGAGCGGCTGGCCATCCCCACCACGCGTTGGCGGGCGGTCGGATCGCGCTCGCAACTCGAGCGGGCGCTGCGCGACATCGGGGTTCCGGGCGTACTGAAGACGCGGCGCCTGGGGTACGACGGCAAAGGACAGGTCAGAGTGCGGACCGCCGAGGACGCGCACCGCGGCTGGGAAGAGCTCGGCAAGGTGCCGCTCATCTACGAGGAATGGGTGCCGTTCGACTGCGAGGTGTCCATCATCGGCGCGCGCAGCGCGAGCGGCGCGACCGCCGTGTACCCCCTGAACGGCAATGTCCACTCGCAGGGCATTCTGCGCCTGACGCGCGCCCCGTACGGACCGCCGCGCTGGCAGCGGGCGGCCGCCCGCCATCTCGGGCTCTGTCTGGCGCACTTCCGTTATGTTGGAGTGCTCACCATCGAGTTCTTCGTCCGCAATGGCCGGCTCATCGCCAACGAGATGGCGCCGCGCGTACATAACTCCGGACACTGGACCATCGAGGGCTGCGCGACCAGCCAGTTCGAGAATCACCTGCGCGCCATACTCGGCCTGCCGCTCGGGTCGACGCGCCCGCTCGGATTCAGCGCCATGCTCAATCTGATCGGCGCGATCCCGCCCCGGGAAGGACTGCTCGCCCGCGACGGGCTGCACCTGCACGACTACGGCAAGCAGCCGCGGCCCGGACGCAAGGTCGGGCACTGCACCTTCGTCGAGCCTACGGCGGCCCGCCGGGACCTGCGGGCACGGGGGTTGCTTCGCGAGCTGGCTCCCGGATTGCGCTTCCCGTAAGATAGAAAGGCGGAACGAGCCAGGCCAGGGCGGGTCGAACGGCAACCGGCGCTCAGTCTGTCGCCAACAGCGGACATTGCATGTACCTCGACCCGTTCAAACTGAAAGAGCTGCCGTTCCGGCTGAGCCCCGACCCTCAGTTCCTCTATCTCTCCAAGCAGCACGCCCGCGCCAAGGCGTACATGGAGTCGACGATCTGGTTCACCGACGGATTCGTGGTGATCACGGGCGAGATCGGCGCCGGCAAGACCACCCTGATCGAGTCCTTCCTCAAGGAAATCCAATCGGACGTGGTGGTCGCGCAGATCAACCAGACGCAGGTTTCGGCGGTCGATTTCCTCCAGGGCATCCTGGTGCAGTTCGGCTTCTCGCCCTTCAAGATGAAGAAGGGCGAGATCATCGCGACTCTCAACAACTTCCTCATCGAGCAGTACGCCGCCGGCCGCAAGGTGCTGCTCATCGTCGATGAGGCGCAGAACCTCACCTCGCGCGTGCTGGAGGAGATCCGACTGCTCTCGGGCGTCGAGACGACCAAGGAGAAGGTGCTGCGCATCATCCTCGCCGGCCAGCCGGAGCTCAACGCGAAGCTCGATGCGCCGGAGCTGGTGCAGCTCGCCCAGCGCGTGCGCCTGCGCTTCCATCTCACCGCGCTTTCCCAGACGGAGACCCGCGGCTACATCCAGCACCGCCTGGAGGTCGCCGGGGCGGCCGATCGGGAGATCTTCGCGGAGGACACCTTTGCGGAGATCTTCCGCTTCACGGGCGGCGTCCCGCGGCTCGTCAACACGCTGTGCGACACGGCGATGATGGCGGCCTACACGGCGGATCGCGGCGTCGTCACGCTGGCGGACATCGAGGGCGCCGTCGGCGAGCTGCAGTGGGTGGAGTTCGCGGCCCGGACCCAACAGCAGATCCGCGCCGCCACGGAGCTCGCCCTGCCGCGCGAGCGCGGCCTCGATCCGGCGCTGCCGCCCATGGGCAGGCTTCTGGTCGCGACCGACGGCCGCACCGTGCAGGAGATCACGCTGACCCAGGGCAGGATCATCGTCGGCCGCACTCCCGACAACGACCTGCAGATCGACAGCAGGTTCGTCAGCCGTCATCACTGCCAGATCACGACCTCCGCCAACTCGTGCGTCATCGAGGACCTCAACAACACGAACGGCATCTATGTGAAATCCCGACGGGTTCGCCGGCACTATCTCAACGACGGGGACGTGGTGCTCGTCGGCAAGCACGAGCTCATCTACGTCGACGAGCGCCTGGCGCGCACGCGCGGCAGCCTCAACGACACCGTGCCCGGGCTGCCGGTGCTGCAGCGCGCCGACACAGCGGAGCGGGGGGAGGAGGAAGAGACGGAAGTCGGGCTCGAGGCGACCCGGGATCATTCCTGATCGTGGCGTTGGGTCAGGTCAGGCCGTCCGTACTGTGAGCGCAGGTCGCGATAGTCGCGGCGCCTGAGGAGCACCACGATGCCGCCGAGAACGGCGGCGAGGCCCGCCAGCCCCGCAAGGAGGCTCACGGCGTGCGTATCCCCGATGAGATAACTCGCCCCCAGGGCGGCCAGGCCGGCGCCGATGTAGAGCCACGGCAGGCCCTCGTACATGGGTCGGGAGAGATGCATGGGCGCACACGATACTACGGCGGCGCGGCCGGAGCACTCTCGCGGGGATTATGTCAATTGAGGGCGGGCCGCCCGCCCCTACCCGGTGCCGCCGACCGTCAGGTTTTCCACCTTGAGGGTCGGCTGACCCACGCCTACCGGAACGCTCTGGCCATCCTTGCCGCACGTGCCGACGCCATCATCCAGCTTCAGGTCGTTGCCGACCATGGTGACGCGGGTCAGCACATCCGGACCGTTGCCGATCAGCGTGGCGCCCTTCAGCGGCGCCCCGAGGCGCCCGTTCTCGATGGCGTAGGCTTCGCTGGCGGAAAACACGAACTTGCCGGAGGTGATGTCCACCTGGCCGCCGCCGAAGTTGACGGCGTAGATGCCGCGGGGCACGGAGCGGATGATCTCCTCGGGATCGTGCGGACCGGGCCGCATGTAGGTGTTGGTCATGCGCGGCAGCGTCATGTGCGCAAAGGATTCCCTGCGGCCGTTGCCGGTCGGGCGCGCGCCCATGAGCCGGGCATTGAGCCGGTCCTGCATGTAGCCCCGCAGCACCCCGTTCTCGATCAGCGTCGTGCACTGGGTCGGAATGCCCTCGTCGTCGATGTTGAGCGAGCCGCGGCGTTGCGACAGGGTGCCGTCGTCGACCACGGTGCACTCCGGCGCCGCGACCCGCTCGCCGATGCGATTGGCGAACGCGGAAGTGCCCTTGCGGTTGAAATCGCCCTCGAGGCCGTGGCCGATCGCCTCGTGCAGCAGGATGCCCGGCCAGCCGGGCCCGAGCACCACGGTCATCGGGCCCGCGGGGGCCGGCACGGATTCCAGGTTGACCAGCGCCTGCCGCGCGGCTTCGCGCGCCAGGGCGAGCGGGCGCTCGCCGGCGACGAGCTCCGCGAGCGAATAACGCCCGCCCGCGCCGCTGTAGCCCTGCTCGCGGCGCCCGTTCTGCTCGACCAGGACCGATACGTTGAAGCGCACCAGGGGCCTCACGTCCGCGGCGAGCTGGCCCTCGCTCGTGGCGATCAGGATGACCTCGTGGACGGCGGTCACACTGGCGGTGACGTGCACGATGCGGGGGTCGATCTTGCGGGTCTCGCGATCGACGCGCTCGAGCCACGCGACCTTGTCCTGGTCGGACAGGCTCGCGACGGGATCGGCCGGCAGGTACAGGCGATGACCCGCCTGCGGCTGCCACGCGCTGACTCGCCGGTCGCCGCCCTCGACGGCGATGGCGCGCGCGGCGCGCGCGGCCTCCTCCAGCGCAGGCAGGATGATCTCGTCCGAATACGCGAAGCCGGTCTTCTCGCCGGCGAGCGCGCGAACGCCGACGCCCTGCTCGATGCTCGCGCTCCCGTCCCTCACGATGCCGTCCTCGAGGGACCAGGACTCCTGCCGCGCAAGCTGGAAGTAAAGATCGGCGAAGTCGACGGCGTGCTTGAGCACCTCGCCGAAGACGCGGTCCAGGCGCCCGTCGTCGAGGCCGCTCGGCCTGAGGATCAGATCGCGCGCGAGCGAGAGAGGGTCGGAGGCGGCAGGGGTCGGATCGGTCACGCTTGAGCTCTTGCGATTGTCCATGTTGGCCATGTCAGTTGAGTACACGGTGTGTCAGCGAGGGGAAGCTGTCGCGATCGCGCCGCTGGCGCGCGAGGTCGATCTCGGCGGTGATGCAGCCGCGGCCGCGCGGCAGACGATCGAGCACCCGCCCCCAATGATCGACGATCATGCTGTCGCCGTAGGTCTCGCGCCCGTTCGGGTGCAGTCCCGACTGCGCCGGAGCGATGACGAAGCAGAGATTCTCGATCGCGCGCGCCCGCAGCAAGGTCTCCCAGTGTGCGCGGCCCGTCGGCTCCGTGAAAGCGGAAGGCACTGCGAGGAGCTCCGCGCCGGCGGCGCTCAGCCTGCGAAAGAGCTCCGGAAACCGCACGTCGTAGCACACGGAAAGCCCGAGGCGTCCCAGCGGCGTCTCCAGCAGCACGGGAGCCGAGCCTGGCGCCACATTGGCCGACTCGCGATAGCTCTCCGCGCGCCCGGGGACCTGGATGTCGAACAGATGGATCTTGTCGTAGCGGGCGCGCCGCTCGCCCCCGGAATCGTAGACGAGGGATGCGGCGGCCACGCGGCCGTCGCCGGCCCCGCGAAGCGGCACGGTGCCGCCCACGATCCACATTCGCAGGCGCCGCGCGGTCTGCGCGAGAAAGTCCTGTATGGGTCCCCGGCCGTCGTCCTCCGCCACACGCCTCTTGTCGCCGTCCGCGAGCCCCATGAAGGCGAAGTTCTCAGGCAGGGCCGCAAGCCCGGCCCCGCGCCCCGCCGCCTCCTCCAGAAGCGCACGCGCATCCTGCAGGTTGGCCGATACGTCCGGACCGGACGTCATCTGTATCGCGGCGACCAAGGGCATGGCGGGTACTATGGGGGCGCCCGGCCCCGCCCGCAATGGCGCGGCTGCGAGGCCGCGCGCGGCGGCGCCGACCCGGATGCGCCCGGGCCTCAGGCGCGCACGATATCGAACTGGTCGACGCCGTAGAGCCCCTCGACCTGCAGCCGGATCGGAACGCCGAGCTGAGCCTTGAGCTCACCGAGTGCGGCCGCCTCGGCCTCGAGCAGCCGCTCGATCACGTCCGCGTGGGCCAGGATCAGCAGCTCACGCGCCGAGGGGTGCGGCCCCTGGCGCAGCACTTCGCGGAAGATCTCGTGGCAGACGGTCTCCGGCGTCCTGACGAAGCCGCGCCCCGCGCACGAGCGGCAGGGCTCGCAGAGCAGATGCTCGAGGCTCTCGCGGGTGCGCTTGCGCGTCATCTCGACCAGCCCGAGCGGCGAGAGGCTCACGATGCGCGAGTGCGCGCGGTCCCCGGCGAGCGAGTGCTCGAGCGCCGCGAGGACCTGGCGGCGGTGCGACTCATCGTGCATGTCGATGAAGTCGATGATGATGATCCCGCCGAGGTTTCGCAGCCGCAGCTGCCGCCCGATGCCGGCCGCCGCCTCGAGGTTGGTGCGGAAGGTGGTCTCCTCCAGGTTGCGGTGCCCGACATAACCGCCGGTGTTGACGTCGATCGTGGTCATCGCCTCGCGCTGGTCGACAACCAGGTGACCGCCCGATTTGAGCGGCACCTGACGCTCGAGCGCCCTGGCGATCTCCTCCTCGATCCCGTGCAGGTCGAAGATCGGCCGCGGCCCGCCGTGCAGCTCGATCCGCGCGGCCGTCGCGGGCGCGAACTCCGTCGCGAAGGCGCTCATGCGGGCCTGCTCCGCCGCGCAGTCCACCAACACCCGCACGACGCCGCGCGACAGCTCATCCCGCAGGATGCGCAGCGGCAACGGCAGGTCCTCGTGCACCAGCGTGGCCGGAGCGGCCCGCGTCGCGCGCGCACACGTGGCGCCAGAGCCTGCGCAGGTACTCCAAATCTTCCCGCAGACCCTCGACCGGGACACCCTGCGCCGCGGTGCGCAGGATGTAGCCGCCGTCAGCCTCGGCGCCGCGCAGCTGCGCGACCGCCGCCTTCAACCGCTGCCGCTCCTGCTCGTCCTCGATCCTCACCGACACGCCGATCCCATCGCCCCGCGGCAGGTACACCAGAAAGCGCGCGGGCAGCGCGACGTAGGTCGTCAGGCGCGCTCCCTTGGTGCCGATCGGGTCCTTGATCACCTGCACCAGGATGTCCTCTCCGGGGCTCAGCAGCCGGCGCACATCCTCGACCGGTGGCGCGCCGAGGGGCGCCAGGGCGGCCACGGTCTCATCGGGAGGCGGCCCGGCAACGTCCGCAGCGTGCAGAAACGCGGTGCGCTCGAGGCCGACATCGATGAAGGCCGCCTGCATTCCCGGCAACACCCGGGTCACCCGGCCCTTGTAGAGATTGCCGAGCAGCCCGCGGCGGCTGCGGCGCTCGACGTGCAGCTCCTGCACGACGCCCTCTTCCACCAGCGCGGCGCGGGTCTCCGCGGGCGTCACGTTGACCAGAATCTCCACGGTCACGGCGCCGCTCCGATCCAGTAGCGGATACCGGCCTCGCGCAGCAGCTGCGCCGTCTCACAGAGCGGCAGCCCCATCACGGCGGAATAACTGCCGCTCAATGCCGTCACGAACACGCCGCCGTACCCCTGGATGGCGTAACCCCCGGCTTTGTCCCGCGGCTCGCCGGTCTGCCAATACGCTTCCCGCTCCTCGCGCCCGATGTCGCGAAAGTGGACCGTGCTGCAATTGACGCGCAGCGCGACGCCCGCCGCCGTCGCCAGTGCCACGGCCGTCAGCACCTGATGTGCCCTGCCGGCCAGCGCCGCCAGCATGGCGAGCCCCTCGGCGCGATCGGCCGGCTTGCCGTAGACCGCTCCATCCAAAACGACGGTCGTGTCCGCGGCCAGGACCGGCAGGGCCTCCCCCCGCCGCCTCACGGTGGCTGCCTTCAGGCGCGCCAGGCGCGCAACGTAGTCCGGGGGCGACTCGTCCGGCAGCAGTGTCTCATCCACGTGCGCGGCGACCACGGTGTGCGGCACACCGATCTGCGCCAAAAGCTCACGCCGCCGAGGCGACATGGACGCGAGGCAGATGACGGGGTCTGCGGCGGCAGAGGAGGTCACGGACATCAGTCGCGATGATACGGGTGATGGCTCAATATGCTCACCGCGCGGTAGAGCTGCTCCGCCAACACGACGCGGACCAGCGCGTGGGGCAGCGTGAGGCGCGACAGGGAGAGGGACAGATCGCTTCGTGCCAGGACTTCCGCCGCGAATCCGTCGGGGCCGCCTATCAGGAATGCCAGGTCGCGCCCCTCCCGCATGCGGCCGGCGAGCCACTCGGCGAGCTCCCGGGTGCTCATCCCGCTGCCGCGCTCGTCCAGCGCCACCACCCATTCGTCGGGACGCAGGGCCGTCAGGAGCTTGCGCGCTTCCGCCTCGACGGCCTTGCGCGGACTCTGGCCGGCGCTGCGCGGGCCGGGCTCGATCTCGTGCAGCGTGAGCCTCAGGCGCGAGCCGAGGCGGCCGGTATAGTCGGCGTAGGCCTCGCGCACCCAGGCCGGCGGGCGGGTGCCCACCGCTATGATTCTCGCCCGCACCGATCCTGCGAGCTACGGGTGACGCGCTGCGTGCGCGACGTGACCGGCGCTGTCGTGCAGAGCGGTGCCGGGGTCCCACAGCCGCTCCAGGCCGTAGAACTCGCGGACGCGCGGCAGCATCACGTGCACGACGATGTCCTGCAGATCGACCAGCACCCACTCCCCTTCCCGCTCGCCCTCGGAGCCGAGCGGCCGCAAGCCGTTCCGCTTGGCCTGATCGATCACGTGCTCCGCAATGGAGCGCACGTGCCGGTCGGAGGTGCCGGAAGCGACGATCAGGGTGTCGGCGATGTCGGTCAGGCCGCGTACGTCCATCACCCTGACGTTCACGGCTTTCATGTCTTCGAGGGCGGAGGTGACGGCCTGGAGCAGGGTCGGCGCGCTGCAGGGCGGAGACGCCGGGCTGCGGGGCTGGGAGGGGGGTCGTGCGGACCTGGAAGCCTGCGCGGGAGCGCCGCGGCGACGGACTGTGCGGGTGGTCATGTGAGGAAGGGCTCTCTCCTGTGCCGAAAATCACCCGGGAGCATAGCACCGACTCTCGCGCAGGATATATCGCACTTCGTCCGGCACGAGATACCTCGGATCACGGCCCGCGACGACGAGCTGACGCAGCTCCGTGGAGGAGATCTCGAGCTGCGTCACGGCGTGCACGTAGATCCGGCCCGCGATCTTCTCGTGCAGCTCCCGGACGGTGCCCGTGCCGTGGTCCACCATGACCTCCCCGAGCGGCCCCATGGTGGGGGCCTTCCAACCCGGCCGGTGCGCCACCACGATGTGCGCGAGTCCCAGCAGATCACGCCAGCGATGCCAGTTCGGCAGCCCCAGAAAGGCATCCATGCCCAGGAGCAGGCATAGCGACCGGTCCGGATACTCCGTCCGCAGCTCCGTCAGGGTGTCCACGGAGTAGGAGACGCCCGTACGGCGGATCTCACGGTCATCGACGATGAAAGCAGGCTGATCGGCAACGGCCGCTTGCACCATCCGCAGCCGCAGCTCCGCCGGGGCCAGCGGCTGCTCGCGATGCGGCGGGCTGCCGGTGGGCAGGAAGCGCACCTGCGCGAGTCGCAGCTCCTGCCACAGCTCGAAAGCCGTGCGCAGGTGGCCATAATGGATGGGATCGAATGTGCCGCCAAAAAGACCGATGGGTTGCATCGACGCTGCCTGGTTATGAAGCGCTGGATCCGGGCTTTGCGCTACGCAGTCCCTGCTGCGCGCAAAGCTCCCGGGTGTCCGTCCATGGCCACCCGTGCGACGTATGCGTCGCACCCTGCCGGCCCACCGCGGCCTAGGGCAAAAGGCGCGGTTCTTGCCCAAAGCTCGCCCGGCGGGCGAAGCAGTGCTTCGCTGCAAGGCACCGTCTCGCCCTGCGGCCGCGGGGCAGGTCCCTGTGCCTGGGCGTGCCCTCGTGCCCTTTCAAGATTCGGGGTCGACATCTGTCGAGGGGCAGCTATTTAAGCATGGACCGCGGCGCCGGTACCGCAGGCCGGCCGCAAATGTCGGCGGCGAGCAACGCCATCTCGTCCCACGCATTGCCCTGCAGCCTTCCCTTGATCATCCGGTCCGCCCGGGCGGCGCGCAGGGCCAGCGCCCGAAACGACAGGCGCGGCGCGCGGCGCACGGCCTTGTCCAGAGCCGCGGCTTGCCGCTGCCACCCGCCGCGCGCGCGGCTGCCGCCCGCGCTGGAGGCGGCTCCCCAGAGGTCCCGCAGCGCCTTGGTCAGCGCCCAGAGCACCAGCGTCTGCTCCGTGCCCTCGGAGCGCAATCCCGACAGCACTCGCAGGGCGCGGCCGGCCTCGCCCTCGAGCACGGCCTCCGACAGCCGGAAGACGTCGAAACGGGCGCTGTCGGCCACGCTGGCGAGCACCGTGTCGGATGTTACGGCTCCGCCCGGCGCGAGCAGGCGCAGCTTTTCCAACTCCTGATGGGCTGCGAGCAGGTTGCCCTCCGTACGCTCGGCGAGCAGGGCGAGCGCCTCCTCGTCGACCTCGAGCCGCAGCCGCCGGCAGCGTCCCCGCAGCCACCCCACGAGCTTGTCCGCCTCCACGGGCCAGACCGGCACCCAGCCGCCGTGAGACTCCAGCGCCCGAAACCACTGGGAGGCCTGCGCGTCGCGATCGAGTCGCGGCGCCAGGATGAGCAGCAGGGTGTCGGGGTCGCTCCTTTCCAGCAGAGTCAGGAGCGTGCCGCCGCCCGCCGTTCCGGGGCGCGCCGTGGACAGGCGCAGCTCCATCAGGCGGCGCGATCCAAACAGGGACAGAGTGCCCGCGGAAGCGCGCACGTCCTCCCAGTCGGCGGCGCGCTCGAGGAAGTGCACCTCGCGCTCCGTGAACCCCGCGGCGCGGGCCCGCGCACGGATCGCATCGGCCGCCTCCCCGGTGAGCAGCGGCTCATCGCCGGATACCAGGTATGCCGGCAGCAGCCGCTGATCGAGGTGGGAGCCGAGGGATTCGAGGGTGAGCTTCAAGAGGGGGCCACCGCAGGCAATGGGGCCATTATCGGCGATTCCCCGGATGCTTGCCCGCCGCCCTCAGAGCAGCAGCCCGAGCCCGACGCCGGTATAGTTGGAGAACCCGCCGAGATTGCCCTGGACGCGCACGCCCTCCTCCAGGTCGACCTCGAAGTCCGGCGTGAGCAGATATTGGACGCCGCCGTCGGCGTCGGTGCCCCAGCCCTGCCGGTACCCGGAATCCGACTGCGCGTAGATCTCGCCGTAGAACTGCAGCCGCGCGGTCGACTCCCACGTCACCACCAGATCGGGATTGAAGCTCTGGAAGCGCTGGCCGCCCGCCGCGGTGGGCTCGGTCTGCGAGGTCACGCCCACCATCAGCGACACGCCGAGCGGGCCATTGCCGTAGCTCACGATGGCATTGACCGCGGCGCCGAGCCCGTGGCTGCCGAAGGTGCTGTCGCCGGAGGGAAGCGTCGCCAGCGCTTCCGCGGTCCATTGCCAGTTCCGGTCGTAGCCGAGCTCGTGTTTCACGCCGACCGTCGTCGGGCCGAAGCCGCGCACCGTCGCCGCCGGAATGCCCGGCGCGCCATCGGCGGACTGGTACTGGAAATTCGGCGGCAGCCAGACGAATTCCGAATCGCCGGGCAGACCGAAGCGCAATTCCATATTGGGCAGCGTATCGATGCGGCCGCCGCCCGGCGTGCCGTACGGGTTGCCGGCCGTGGCGCCCGCCTCGACCACGGTCTGCCCCTGCGGCACCACGCAGCTCGAGTCGCCGACGGTCGGCCGGTCGAGCAGTCCCAGCAGGCCCGACGGACCGCCGCAGGGAGGCGAGGGCGCGGCGGCCGGCACGGCCGCAAGCGATGCGGACGAGAAAGCGGTGAAGGCCAGGGCAAACCATGCTCGCTGCTTGTTCAATATTGTCTCTCCTACCGTTACGATTGCCCGGACCATGTCAACATCAGCCCGACCCGGCGCGCGCCGGCGCCTTTATCCACCGGTCAAGCCTTACCGGACAGGGTTTCTCCGCCTCTCGCAGACGCACGAGATGTACTTCGAGGAGTGCGGCAACCCCGACGGCAAGCCGGCAGTTTTTCTGCACGGCGGTCCAGGCGGCGGCACCGATGCCAAGATGCGTCGCTTCTTCGATCCGGCTCGGTACCGGATAGTTCTGCTCGATCAGCGAGGCTGCGGCAGGAGCCGGCCGCACGCCAGCCTCGAGGATAACACCACGTGGCACCTGGTCGAGGACGTCGAGCGGTTGCGGCAGCACCTGGGCTTGGAGCGCTGGCTGGTGTTCGGCGGCTCCTGGGGATCGACGCTGGCGCTGGCGTACGCCGAGACGCATCCCGAGCGTGTGACCGAGCTGGTGCTGCGCGGAATCTTCATGCTGCGGCGCTGGGAGCTCGAGTGGTTCTACCAGAGCCCCGGCGGCGCCGCCGCGCTATATCCGGACCTGTGGGAGCACTACCTCGCGCCGATTCCGCAAGCGGAGCGCGGCGAGATGATGCGCGCCTACTACGCGCGGCTGACGAGCGAGGACGCCGACGTGCGCACGCGCGCGGCGAAGGCGTGGTCCATCTGGGAGGGCGCCACCAGTCATCTGCGCACCGCGAAGGATTACATCGCGAGGTTCCAACAGGACCGCTACGCGGAGGCGTTCGCGCGGATCGAGTGCCACTACTTCGTGAACCGCGGCTTCTTCCGCGCCGACAGCCAGCTCCTGGACGACGTGCACCGCATCCGCCACATCCCCGCCGTCATCGTGCAGGGCCGCTACGATGTCGTCTGCCCCATGAAAAGCGCCTGGGACCTGCACCGCGCGTGGCCGGAAGCGGACCTGCGCATCGTGCCGGACGCCGGCCACTCCGCCTTCGAGCGCGGCAACCTGCACGAGCTCGTCAGCGCCACCGATCGGTTCGCGGGCGCGCAGAAACCGTGAAGCCGATCGGCGCCCGGGATCAGATCGGCCCCTGGTAGCGGCGCAAGCGCGCCGCACCCGCCAGGAAGGCCGCGAAGATCGCCAGTCCGATCCACAAACCCGGAGTGGCGAGAAAGCGCTCCACGCTCGCAAGCGTCGGCGCACGCGCCAGGACATTGCCCATGGGGAACGGGATCGCGGCGCGACCTCCGGCCATCCGGTCTTCCAACATGGCGGCGAAGACCGACGTGCGCAAGACGAGCTTCTCGACGATCAGAACGGCCGCCACGGGCAGGGTGGCCCACAGGAAGGGCGCGCGGCGCGCCCAGGCCGAGACCAGGAGCAGCCAGCCGTAAACGGGCGCGAAATAGAGCGAGTGAACGGCGATCAGGTGACAGAGGAGCGCAAGCCACATCGGCAACACCGGCAGGTGCGTCCACAGCGCGCCCGCATCCATGCCCGTTGCCGCCAGCACCGCGCCGGCGGTGAGCAGCATGACGGCCTGCGTAACGACGGTCAGCGCGAAGGTGAGCAGCGGCAGAGCCAACAGCGCCACGAATGCCTTTGCCAGCACCGCGCCGATGTCGGATACCGGCAGGGACTTCCAGAGGAGAATGCTGCGGTCGCGGCGCTCGCCGTAGAGCGCCTCCAGGCAGTAGATCACGGCGACGATCGCATAAGTCGCCATCAGCGCGCCGGCGGCGAAATTCAACGCCCCGGGCATGATGAGGAGCGCGGCGCCGGCGGGAGCCCGGATGGCACCGGCCGCAGAGCCGAGCACGATGACGCCGGCGACGACGAGCGGCGCGATGTAGAGCCAGCGGTGCTCCCACAGCTCGCGCCGCACCGACCAGTAGAGGACCTGCCGGGCGGGCAGAGCGCGAGCGACCGCCGGCGAGCCGCCGTCGTGCGAATCGCCGGGCGTGTCGGGGACGTCGGCCGGTCCGGCGGTGGTATTGCGAGGCTCCGTCCCTGCGCCTCGCCCTCCGGGCCGGCTTCCGCCGTCCAAATTCGTTCCCGACGAATTTGTCAAGCGCGCGCTCCTTGCGGCACGCCGGCGGGATTGCCGACGGTGGCGACGAAGAGGTCGGCGAGGCCCGGCGTATGCACCTCGCCCAGCTCCGCCAGCTGCTCGCGCGGGAGGCCGTGGAAGAGCAGCGTGCTGCGGCCGAACGCCTGCCGCTCGCTGAGGGGCTGGAGCGCGCGCGCGGCGGGCAGGCGCTCGGGATGTACGGTCACTTCCGCGTAGCGCGCCTCGAACTCCTCCATGCTGCTGGCGAGCACGATGCGCCCCTGATGGATGAACATGAAGTCTGTGAGCACGTTCTGAATCTCCTCGACCTGGTGCGTGGTGACCACGATGGTCCGGCCGCGATCGAAGTAGTCGTTGAGGAGCGCGTCGTAGAACTGCTTCCGGTAGAGGATGTCGAGTCCCAGTGTGGGCTCATCGAGCACCAGCAGCCGCGCATCGATCGCCATGACCAGCGCGAGGTGCAGCTGGGTCACCATGCCTTTTGACAGCTCCCTGACCCTGCTGTTGCGCCCGAGGGAAGTCTTGGCGAGCAGCCTCTCGGCTTTAGCGCGATCGAATCGCGGGTGCACGCCCGCCACGTAATCGAGCGCCTGCGAGACGCGCAGCCATCGGGGCAGCACGGCAACGTCCGCAATGAAGGCGACATCGAGCATGAGCCGGTCGCGTGCGCTCCAGGGATCGCAGCCGAGCACCCGCAGCTCCCCGTGATACGGCGTGAGGCCGAGGATGGCGTTGATCGCGGTGCTCTTGCCCGCGCCATTCGGACCGATGAGCCCGAGAATGCGCCCTTCCTCGACGCGCAGATCGATGCCGTCGAGCGCGCGGGTGGCGCCGAAGGATTTGCGCAGGCCGCGCGCTTCGATCACTGCCATGGGATCAACGCCTCCCCTTCGGCGGCGCCGGCCGGTCATTGCTTCGCGCGCCGGCGGCCGCGGCGCCCGGCAGGGCCTGCACGTCGAGCCCGAGGCGCTTCAGGGTGGCGAGCACCCGGGGCCATTCCTCGTCGAGGAATCTCTGTCGCTCGTCCCGCAGCAGCTGCTGGCGCACGCCGGCCCTGACGAACATGCCGATACCTCTGCGCTTCTCCACGATCCGCTCGTCGGCGAGTTGCTGATAGGCCTTCAGCACCGTGAGCGGGTTGACCCGGTGATCGGCCGCGACGGTGCGCACCGAAGGCAGCGGATCGCCCTCGCCCAGGACCCCGTCAAGGATCATGGCGAGCACGCGATCCCGCAGCTGGCGGTAGATCGGCTGGCTGTCGTCCCATTCGTGGCTCACTCCGTGATCGTCTCCAGTGGTGTTCTACAAAACTATATCACTATATCAGCGCGGGTCAAGCCGCCCGCGTGACGCCGGAAACCCGGCTTCATCGGGGGTCGGCTCCGCGCCCCCGCAGCAGCGCCTCGGGGTGCCGGTCGAGATAGTCCGCCAGCTCGCGCACGGAGCGCGCGGCCTGGCTGAGCTCGCTCATCAGCTGCGGCAGGTCCGTGCTCGAAGGGGCGCCGCCCCCGGTCGCATTCTGGATGGCGGTGAGCGTGCGTTGCGCGGCGTCGGAGGTGGCGTGCAACGACTTCAGCAGCGCGTTCAGGTTGGGTTGCGTCGCGCTCGCCAGCCGGTCCAGATGCCGCAGCACCCTGTCGAGGGACACCAGCGCATCGCGCAGCTGCGGTCCGGCCGTCGCCCGGTTGAGATTGCGCAGAACGTCGTTCAGATTGCGCAACGTGTCGGCCAACAGCGGCGAGCCGCCCGGGCCGCCCAACGCAGCCTGCTGGTTGTCGTACAGCCGAAAGACGCTGTCCGCCGCACTGGGCGCGCCCGCCATGGCCGCGGCGGCGGTATCGAAGGCGACGCCGCCGGCAAGCAGCTGCTGCCAGGAGTTGGCTCGCAGCTGCAGGCCCTGAGCGCCCAGGGTCATGGCCACGCCCCCGGCGTTCCAGAAGCGCGTTCCCGGATGCACCAGCCGGTCATCCGGCGAGTGGATGAATACCGTCACCTTCACATCGTGCCCGTCGCGGGCGAGCGCGAAATCCGTCACCACGCCGACATCGACACCGAGGTATGTGACGGGCGAGCCGCGCGTGAGCGAGCTCAGATCCGGCGCCTGGAGGATGAACGAGCGGCCGGGCGTGCCCGGCGCCACGATCGGCGGGCTGTCGAGACCGACGAAGTGGCGCTGCGGCCTGCCGGGCCGGCCGGGATACATCTCGATGTAGGAGCCGGAGACGATGGTGGAGAGTCCGGAGATGCCCTGCACCCCGAGATGCGGCGTAACGATGTAGAAGATCGCTGAAGCCGTCAGATACGGGGTCGCCTCGCGGGTCATCCGCGCCTGGACCACCACCCGCCGCATGTCGGACCTCAGCCGCAGCGAGGTCACGGTTCCGAGCACGGCGTTCAGGTGCTGGATCGTCGCCTGACCGGGCTGCAGGCCCTGCGCTGCCCTGAAGGAGATCGTGATCTCAGGTCCACGCTCCGCGAGCGTGCGCCATGCGAGCCATGCCACGACACCCGCAGCCGCGATCGGCACGATCCAGACCCATGCGAGCCAGCGGCGCGGCCGCACGCGCGCCTCGACCGGCTCCTCGGGGTCGCCCGGCTGATCCGGCATCTGCGGCTGCTCCGGCATCGTCGATCATCCTCCCTGCGGCGCGTCCCACATGAGCCGCGTGTCGAAGGTGCGCGTGGCGATCATCGTGAGGATCACCACCGCCGCGAAGGCCGTGAGTCCGGCACCCGCCCGCGCCTGAGCGATGGCGCCGAACTGCAGCAGGGCCACCAGCACGGATGCCACGAACACGTCGATGTTGGACCAGGAGCCGACCGTATCGATGAGGCGCAAGAGCCGCGTGCGCGCGACCAGCGCCCGCCGCGAGCCCTGCGAGGTCGCGAGCAGCATCCAGGTCAGCCCGCACAACTTGAGGAGCGGCAGGACGATGCTCGCCAGAAATACGATCACGGCCAGCGGCCAGAGCCGGTTGTGGATCAGCTCCAGCACCCCGGTGATGATGGTGTTGGACTGCTCATTGCCGAAGCTGACGAGCGTCAGGACCGGCAGCACGTTGGCCGGCACGTAGAGCATGAAGCCGGCCGCCACGAGCGCGGCGGTGACCCGGAAGGCGTAGGGCTTGCGCTCATGAAGGGCCGCCCCGCAGCGCGGGCAGGCGGCGCCGGCGCGGGCCCCGGCCGCCAGCAGACCGCACGCCGTACAGGCGATCGCTCCGGCGCCGCCAGGGCGGCGGCCGCCGCACGGCAGCGCCTCCCAGACCGTCCGCTCGTCGAGTTGCGTCAGCGCCAGGAGCAGCGCCGAGGTCGCGCCCATCAGGCACCAGCCTCCCGCCAGCACGTGTACGCCGACCACCAGGTGAAGGCGGCTGTAGGCGACGAAGCAGCCGACGAGAAAGATCTCGAGCATCATCCAGGGGCGCAGCCGCATCACCCATCGAAACACCGGCCCGACGTGCCCGCGCCGCCCCAGCCGCAGCGATGCGAGCACGCCGATCAGCGCCGCCAGGTAGACATAGGGAAGAGCGAGGCTGAAGGCGCCGACGACCGCCGCCAGCGGGGCGAATCCCTCGCGCCACAGTGCGGCGATGCCGCTCCACAGCCCACTCGTCCGCGCCGCGCCGTGGGCGGCCACCATGAGCATGGGCTCGACCGTGGCGGGAATCAGGAGCAGCAGCGCCGCCGACGCGAGCGCAAGCGGGGCCTCTATCCGCCCTGCCGCCGGCCCGGCCAGCACTCGCGCGCAGCGCCGGCACTCGGCGATGTGCCGCCGGGTCATCGCCGGCAGCCGCTGCACCAGCCCGCAATCCGGGCATGCCACCCTCACCTGACGCTCAGCAGTAGCCATCGCCCGCCCGAGCAGCAAAGGGGGTGCCTTACCACGTCAGTTTGTCATCGGCATGAAAGCCTGGCGACCCGCCGCGCGGACGTGGCCCGCCGCCGCAGATTGCGCAGCCTCCGACAAAAAACCGCGCTCTTCGCCCGCGGCGCGCTGGGCGGGGCAGGGTGCGATGCATGCGGCGCACGGACTGCGCAGCGCGGCGCCCATCCCGCGCGGCCTGTCAGGTGCGGCAAGCCCCCGTCAGCCGATCGTCCTCGTCGGTCACCCCGTGCCGGCGCAGCCAGGCGCGCGCGTCCTGCGCGTCGCTCTCGAACCAAACCCGTGCGCTTCCCAGGCGAAAGCTGTAGCCCCAGGCATCCATGTCGGTGAACGCGCGCTCGCGCCCGACTCCGCGCAGCGCACCCGACAGCAACACCTGCAGATAGCAGACCGCCGACTCTTCCGGGTCGTCTCCGCCCGCATCCCGATCCAGCCCCGCCCGCCGCTCCGGGGTCATGCAGATGTAGTGGCTGGCCTCGTGCAGGACGGAATGCACCGGCGTATCGAGGCGGGCATACAGACGGTCGCCCTTGAGGCCGGCCTCGCTCTCTGCCCAGTAGGAGCCCGGGATCACCTCGCTCGGCGCCACCAGCGAGAGCCCCAGGCCGTAGCGGTCGAGCAGCGCCGCCACCGACACGCGATCCACTGCGCCGAGCAGCAACACCTCAGCCGCCGGAGAGCCTCGAGAGGCGCTGCATGACGATGTCGGCGAGATCGTGGCCCATCGCCTGCCGCAGAATCGCCTCCTCGTGGTCCTTGGCGAGCAGCAGGCTCTCGTCGAAACTGTAGGAGCGGAAGGACGACACCTGCTGCGGTCTCAGGAGCTCCTTGCCCCCCGCGGTCACCGAGAAGCGCACCGTGTAGGTCAGCTGGTACTCGGTGGGGCGGTTCTGCGCCGAGACCGAGAGCACGCGGCGCGTGGGCGCGTCGTAGAGGATGTCGATCACCGCAGTTGCGCGCTGCGGCGAATCGACCGGATGGGCGCCCGCGATCAGCATCTGGCGCCGCAGGCTCTGCACGAAATCGCTCTGCTGGTCCGGTGCCTCGATGTACGGCCGCTGCATCGCGGCGGGCAGGAGCAACCGCCCCTCGAGGTGAAAGCCGCAGCCGCCGATGAGCAGCGTGCCGAGCACCCAGAGGCCTCGGATCCGGGCCCGGCCGCGCTCAGCCATCCTGCTGCCCGCCCGCCGGTGCGCTCACCACCACGTTGGCGATCTGCCGCCCCGGCACCACGATCACCCGCTTCACCGCGGCAGCGCCGCCGACGAACTTCATGACGTGCGCGTCGGCGAGCGCCGCCTCGCGGATCGCCGCCTCGTCCGCTCCCGCCGGCACGCGGACCCGGCCGCGCAGCTTGCCGTTGACCTGCACCACGAACTCGACCGACTCCTGCGTCAGCGCCGACTCGTCGACCGCCGGCCACGGCTCATCGACCACCGCTCGCGGGTGTCCGAGGCCCCGCCACAGCTCGTGAGCGGCGTGCGGCAGGATGGGCGCGAGCATCAAAGTGACGATCTCCAGCGCCTCGTGCCGCACGGCGCGTCCCTGCTCCGACAGGTCATCGAAGCGCCCGATGGTGTTGAGGAGCTCCATGCCGGCGGCGATCGCGGTGTTGAAATTGCGGCGCCTGCCGATGTCGTCCGTCGCTTTCGCCAGCGCCTGGTGCGCCGCGCGGCGCAATCCGCGCTGCGCATCCGTGAGCGCACCGCAGTCCGCGCGCCCGGGCAGACCGCGGCGCACATGGTCGTAGACGGCGTTCCAGAGCCGGCGAATGAAGCGCGATGCGCCCTGCACCCCTTCGTCGGACCACTCCAGCGTCTGCTCCGGCGGCGATGCGAACATCGTGAAGAGCCGGGCCGTATCCGCGCCGAAGCGCTTCACCAGCCCTTGCGGATCGACGCCGTTGTTCTCCGACTTCGACATCTTGCCGAGGCCCTGGTATTCGACGCGGATCGTCTCGCCGCCCGGCGGCGTCGTCTCGAACACTTCCGCGCCGGCCGCATCGCGCCGCGAGCGCACGTCGGCCGGATTGAAATAGCGCCGGCGCCCGTCCGCCCCCGCCTGGGAATAGACGTGGTTGAGCACCATGCCCTGCGTCAGGAGGTTCGTGAACGGCTCGTCGAAGCTCAACAGGCCGAGATCGCGCATCACCTTCGTCCAGAAGCGCGCGTAGAGCAGATGGAGGACCGCGTGCTCGATGCCGCCGATGTACTGATCGACGGGCAGCCAGTACGCCGCGCGCTCGTCGACCATCGCTCCGTCCTGGTCGGGACAGGCGTAGCGCATGTAGTACCACGAGGAATCGACGAAGGTATCCATCGTGTCGGTTTCCCGGCGGGCGGGCCGTCCGCAGCGGGGACACGTGCACTCGTAGAAGGCGGGAGACCTGGCGAGCGGATTGCCGCTGCCGTCGGGCACGAGGTCCTCCGGCAACACCACCGGGAGCTGCTCGTCCGGCACCGGCACCTCGCCGCAGCTGCCGCAATGGATGAGCGGAATGGGACAGCCCCAGTACCGCTGCCGCGAGATGCCCCAGTCGCGCAGGCGATACTGGATCCGCTTCTTCCCGAGACCGCGCTTCTCGAGGCTGGCCGCGATTCGCTCCACGGCGGCCTGGAGCTCGAGCCCGGAGAACTCGCCCGAGTTCACCGTGATCCCGGGCTCGGTGTAGTCGGCGATCCAGGGCGCGCGCACCTCGTCATAGGCGCCGCTCTTGGAGCGCACGACCATCGCCACCGGGAGCGAGTGCTTCTGCGCAAACTCGAAATCACGCTCGTCGTGGCCGGGGACGCCCATCACCGCGCCCTCGCCGTAGCCCATGAGCACATAGTTGGCGACCCACACCTCGATGGGCTTGCCGGTGAAGGGGTGCAGCACGTGCAGTCCCGTGCGCATACCCTTCTTCTCCTGCGTCGCGACATCCGCCTCCATGACGCTGCCGCGGCGGCCTTCCTCGACGAAGGCG
>DAHUXV010000034.1 GCA_027306985.1 Gammaproteobacteria bacterium
AACGATACTCGGCCAGGGACCGCTCGACCGTCTCGACCGTGCGCCCGAAGCGCGAGCGGATCCAGCGGTCGGCCACGGAGAGCTCCAGGTCCCGGGCGGCGCGGTCGGCCGCGGCAGGGCCGCCGGCGGATTCGGCGCCGACGCTCAGGGTGACGAAGCGGGCGGCGTTCCACAGCTTGTTGCAGAAATTGCGGTAGCCGGCCACGCGCGCGAGATCGAAGCGGATGTCGCGGCTGGGGGACGCCAGGGCGGCGAAGGTGAAGCGCAGCGCGTCCGTGCCGTGCGGCGCGATGCCCTCCGGATATTGCCTGCGCGTCGCCTTCTCGATCTTCGACTTCATCTGCGGCTGCATCAGGCCGCCGGTGCGCTTGGTCACCAGCGACTCGAGGTCGATGCCGTCGACGATGTCGAGCGGGTCGATGACGTTGCCCTTGGACTTCGACATCTTCTCGCCGTGCTCGTCGCGGATGAGACCGGTGATGTAAACCTCGCGGAACGGGACGTCATCCATGAACTTCAGGCCCATCATCATCATCCGCGCGACCCAGAAGAAGATGATGTCGAATCCCGTCACCAGCACGTTGCTCGGATAGAACTTCGCCAGCTCCGCCGTCCGTTCCGGCCAGCCGAGCGTCGAGAACGGCCAGAGGGCCGAGGAGAACCAGGTGTCGAGTACGTCCGGGTCCTGATTCAGCGGAACGTCCGGGGAGAGGCCATGCCGGCTGCGCGCTTCCGCCTCGCTTCGCGCGACGTAGATATTGCCGGCCGGGTCGTACCATGCCGGGATGCGATGTCCCCACCAGAGCTGGCGGCTGACGCACCAGTCCTTGATGTTGCGCATCCATTCGAAGTAGGTCTTGGCCCAGTTCTCCGGCACGAATCGCGTCCGGCCACTCTCGACCGCCGCAATGGCGGGCGCGGCGAGCGGCGCGATCCTGACATACCACTGATCGGTCAGGAACGGTTCCAGCACCGCGCCGCTGCGGTCGCCGCGGGGAACCACGAGCCTGTGCTTCTCGACCTTCTCGAGCAGGCCCGCCGCCTCGAGCTCGGCTACCACGCGCCTGCGCGCCTCGAAGCGGTCGAGACCGCGCAAGCGCGCCGGGACGTTGTCGTTGAGGGCGGCGCGGGGCGTGAGGATGTTGATCTGCTCGAGCCCGTGGCGCAGTCCGATCTCGTAGTCGTTGAAATCGTGCGCGGGCGTGATCTTGACGCATCCCGAGCCGAAGGCGGCGTCCACGTACGCATCGGAGATGATGGGGATCGAGCGCCCGGCGAGCGGCAGCAGCAATTTCCTGCCGACGAGGTGCTTGTAGCGCTCGTCATCCGGGTTTACCGCAACGGCGGTGTCGCCAAGCATGGTCTCAGGCCGCGTCGTGGCCACGACGAGATGGCCCGACCCGTCCTCGAGAGGGTATCGCAGATGCCAGAGGTGGCCTTCCTCCTCCTCACTTTCCACTTCCAGATCGGAGAGCGCGGTGAGCAGCACCGGGTCCCAGTTGACGAGCCGCTTGCCGCGATAGACCAGTCCTTCCTCGTGGAGGCGCACGAAAACCTCCACCACCGCGCGCGACAGGCCCGCATCCATCGTGAAGCGATCGCGCGACCAGTCGACGGAGTCTCCCAGGCGGCGCATCTGCGAGGCGATGGTGCCGCCCGATTGCGCCTTCCACTCCCACACCCGCTCCACGAAGGCCTCTCGCGAAAGCTCGCTCCGCTTGCGGCCCTGCGCTTCGAGCTGGCGCTCCACGACCATCTGGGTCGCGATGCCCGCGTGATCGGTGCCGGGCTGCCACAGCGAGTCATCGCCGCGCATGCGGTGGTACCGTGTGAGCGCGTCCATCAACGTATGCTGGAACGCGTGCCCCATGTGCAGCGTGCCCGTCACGTTGGGCGGCGGGATCATGATGCAGTACGGTGCGCCATGGCCGCTGGGCTCGAACCAGCCATGGGATTCCCACTGCTCGTAGATCCGCCGCTCGATGTCGTGCGGCGCGTACACTTTTTCCATGCTGAAAGAGGGCCCTGAGTGGACTGTCAGGGCCATTATAGCGGGCGGGGGCGCTTATTCCGTGCGCAGGGTATGGGTCGCCGGATTGATGCCCAGCTCCCGGTACGCCTTGAAGCGCGCCCGGCCGGCGCGCCGGCGTCCGTCGTCGCCGTCGATGATCTCGGCGACCCGCCGCGCGAGGTGCAGGAAAGGCGGCAGGTCGGGAGCGAGATTGACCACGAAATCGAATGCCGCGGCCGGCGCAGAGCCGGCGCTGAGCAGCACCGGCGCCTCCGCGGAAGTGTCCGCGACCTGCTGTCGCGAGTCTGAGTGTCCCGGGGAGCCGTTGGATGTCAGCCAGTCGTGCGGCACGAAGCTGCCGTCCGCAAAGGTCCACAGCAGCTCATCGAGCGTCTCGAGCTCGGCGCGGTCGCAGTGCCAGATGAGCGCGCGCTGCGAGGCCCGATAGGCCTTCTCCGCGAGGCGGCAGGCGACCTTCAGCCGCGCGGCCGCCGCGGTACCCTCGAGCACGTAGAAGTCGACGCGCAGAGGGTGGTCAGCGGCGCAGGAGCCGGGCGGCGAGGAATCGGCGCCGCTCGAGGCGGCAGAGGGTGAAATGCCGTCGCCGCCGCCCATGACTCACGCCGTGACGCGTCAGAGCCCGGCGCGGCGGATGAGGAAGTCCGCGAGCAGCGGGGTCGGACGCCCAGAGCTGCCCTTCTGCGCACCGCTGTGCCAGGCGGTGCCCGCGACGTCGAGGTGCGCCCATTTCATCCCCTGTGTGAACTTGCCCAGGAATGCCGCGGCGGTGATGGCTCCGCCCTCCCGGCCGGCGACGTTGGCGAAATCCGCGAAATTGCTCTTGAGCTGCTCCGCGTACTCCTCCGTGACCGGCAACGGCCAGGCGCGATCGTCGGCGCGCACCCCGGCCTCGACCAGCTCGCGGACCAACGCCTCGTCATTGCCCATCGCGCCGGTGTGGTGATGTCCCAGCGCGATGACGCAGGCGCCGGTCAGGGTCGCAATGTCCACCACGGCCGCGGGCTTGAAGCGGCGGGCATAGTGCAGCGCATCGCAGAGGATCAGGCGGCCCTCGGCATCCGTGTTGAGAATCTCCACCGTCTGTCCGGAGGCGCTGGTGGCGATGTCGCCGGGCTTCACGGCCTTGCCGTCCGGCATGTTCTCGACGGCGGCGACGAGTCCCACGACGCGCAGCGGCAGATCGATCGCAGCGACGAAGGTGAGCGTGGCGATCACCGCCGCCGCGCCGCTCATGTCGAATTTCATCTCGTCCATCGCCGCCGCGGGCTTGATCGAGATACCGCCGCTGTCGAAGGTCACGCCTTTGCCGACCAGCACGATCGGGTCCGCGGACCGGGCCGCCCGGCCGGAGCCGGCATGCTCGATCACGATGAACCGCGGCGGCTGCGCGCTGCCCTGTGAGACCGCGAGCAGGCAGCCCATCTTCTCGCGACGGATCGCCGCCTCATCGAGCACGCGCACGCGCAGGGAGCGGTGGCGCTTGGCGAGTGCGCGGGCCTCTTCAGCGAGGAACGTGGGCGTGCAGACGTTCCCGGGCAGGTTGCCGAGATCGCGCTGCACCCTGCAGGCGGCGGCGACGGCCGCGCCATGCGCGAGTCCGCGATTGACGGCCGCGGCGGCGCTCCTGACCACCGGCCCCGCCAGCACCCGCGCGAGCGCGGCCGGCTTGGGCTTCTTGCCGCTCTTCAGATCGTTGATGCGATACAGGCTCGCCTCGGCGATCTCCGCCACCGCGCGGCCGAAATAGTAGTCGTCGAGCTCCTTCGCGTCGGGCCGCTCGATCGCGAGCGCGGCGCTGCGGATGGCGGTCCTGGACAGGGCGGCGACGGCCGCGGCCCACGCCTTGCGCCACGCCTTGCGGCCGAAGCTCTTCTTCGCGCCGAGGCCGGTGAGCAGCACCCGGGTGGCGCCGATGCCCGGCAGATCGGCGACGAGCAGCGTCTCGGCGGCCTTCCCCGGAAAGTCGCCCCGGGCCAGCAGCTTGCGCAGCCGGCCGGCGCATGCCGAATCCAGGGCGCGCGCCTCCTCGGTGAGCTGCCCGTCCTCGAAAATGCCGATGACGAGGCAGTCCACGTCGAGCGCGGCCATGCCCTTGCTCCAGATATCGAATCGCATCGCAAATATCCCCATGCCGGCGACGCCGGAGTGCCGGCACAGCGCCGGACTCTTTTTCAGCTGGCCGGTGCGAACCCTTGAGGCGCGCAACCGTCTGCTTTACCGTAGGATTTTAAGTGTAACCCACCGGCGGTTCCGGCGGGGAAAGTCACGGCAGGCCATCGGTTGGGGAAAATCCTCGGACGCTACATTCTGCGGGAAGTCGCCACCTCGTGGCTCGTGGTGATGGGCGTGCTGCTCGTCATCCTGCTCGCCAATCAGGTGGCCGCGGTGCTCGAGCGCGCCGCGGCGAGCCAGTTTCCCCACGGCGTGGTGCTGGAGCTCATCTATCTCGGGATGCTGCAGTACCTCGGCTTCCTCGTGCCGGTCGGGCTCCTGCTCGGCATCGTCCTCGCGCTGGGGAGGCTCTATCACGACAGCGAGCTCGCCGCCGCCCTGGCGTGCGGCGTGAGGCCGGCCACCCTCTATGGCGGAGTGATCGGTCTCGGCGTCGTGCTGGCGGCCGGTCTCGCAGCCGTCACGCTATTCGTCGCGCCGGGGGCGACGGCGCAGGCGCTGACGCTGCGCAACGCGGCGGTGCGCGCGGGGCAGTTCGCGCCCCTGCAGCCGGGGACCTTCCGCGCCTTCGGCGGCGGCAGTGCCGTCGTGTACGCGGAGAAGGTCGACCCCGACGGAACGCTGCATGATGTCTTCGTCGAGAGGAATCAGGGACCCGACGTGGAGGTCGATGTGGCGCGAAGCGCCATGCACACCGTATCCCCGGACGGCTCGACGCAGGCCATCACGCTGCTCGATGGCGAAAGCCTGGCGGGCGTCCCCGGCAGTCCGCAGTTCCGGATCATGCACTGGACCGAGAACTTCGTCCCGTTCCGCGTTCCTCCCGCCAAGAGCATCGTCACGGATCTCGATGCGCAGCCCACCGCGGCGCTCCTCGCCTCGCCCGATCCGAAGCGCCAGGCGGAGCTGCAGTGGCGGATCTCGATGCCCCTGATGTGCATCGTACTGACGGTGCTGGCGGTGCCGCTGTCACGCCTGAAGCCCCGCCAGGGCCGCTACGCCCGGGTATGGCTCGCGGCGGTGATCTGGCTGGTCTACTCCAATCTCGTCACCGCGGGTCAGACGTGGATCGGCCACGGCACGATTCCCGTGGCGCTCGGCCTTTGGTGGGTGCACGCTGCCGTCATATTGCTGGCGCTCGCGGTGATCTTCGCGCCGCGGATCGCGCAGCGGCTGCGCTACCGGCCGGCGGAGGCGGCATGAGCGTACTGGATCGCTACATCGTGCGCACCGTGCTCGGCGCGGTGGTGATGGTGATGATGGTGCTGCTCATCCTCGGAGGCCTCGTCGTCTTCATCAGCCAGCAGGGAGACATCGGGGTCGGGCACTACACCGTGGCGGATGCGCTCTGGTACACCGTGCTCAACCTGCCGCAGCAGGTCTATGAGCTGCTGCCGATCACGACGCTCCTCGGCTCGCTCATCGGTTTCGGTCACCTTGCCCGCGGCAGCGAGATCACGGTGATTCGCGCCACCGGGGTCTCGGTGGCGCGCCTCGCGGGCACGGCGCTCATCGCCGCGGCGCTCCTCATCGCATTCGAGGGCCTGCTCGGGGAATTCGTGGCGCCGCAGCTGCAGGAGTTCGCCAACCAGCAGAAGGCCTTCAGCCAATTCAACAGCGTGGGGTTCGGCGGCGGCACCGGCGCCTGGGTGCGTGACGGCAACCTCATCCTGAACGTCGCGCGCCAGTCGGGGTCGCGGCACTTCGTCGGCATGCAGGTCTTCGAGCTCTCGGCGCAGCACACGCTGACGGCCGTCGGCCACGCGGCGAGCGCCACGGCGCTCGGGCACCGCAAGTGGCTCCTCGGGGATTACACGGAGTCGCGCTTCACGGGAGATCGGGTGACGACCCGCGCACCGGGGCGCAAGCTCCTGCAGTCCAACGTGACGGCGGGGTTTCTGGGGCTGGCGGTGCAGGACCCGGAGCAGTTGACGTTGCGGGCGCTGTGGCAGCTCATCGGCTACTTCCATGCCAATTCGCTGGACGCGCGGCAGTACCTCTTCGCCTTCTGGTCGAAGATCGCGCGCACGATCGCGATCGCGTTCTCGGTGCTGATCGCCATACCGTTCGTTCTCGGGTCGATGCGGTCGGCGGGGGCGGGGACGCGGACGATGCTGGGGCTGGTGATCGGGATCGCGTTCTTCTTGCTGCAGCGGCTGATCGAGAGCGGGGCCATCGTGTTCAATCTGAACCCGGTGATTCTCGCCTGGTTGCCTACGGCACTTCTCGCAACGGTCACCTTGCTGCTGTTGGCCAGGGCGAGATAGGAAGTCCGGCCGCGCGAGCGTAAAAAGCCTTTGCCGGGAACGCTGCGAGTACGTCCCTGTAAGCCCGCGGATCAACGTCCCTGTTGATCAGCGTCCCGGAAAATGCTTTTTGCGCTCGCGCAGCCTCGCCGGCTATTTCGCGCGGTGCGCGCGGGCGACGGGGGGCTTTTTCTGCGGGAGCGGTTTCAGCAGGGCGTCCAGGGGCTGGAAGATCTCGCCGTAGCGGTAGCCGGGGATCCGGTAGTCCCAGCCTTGGACGCGGGCGTTGATCTGCCGGGCCTCGGCGTCGGCTGACTTTTCGGTGGCGCGGGCGGAGAGGTCGATGTAGTGGTGCTTGGCCTCCTCGTAGCCGCTGATGTCGATCTCGAGGCCCCCGAAGGTGTTGAAGACGGCGCGAGAGAGGCCGGTGCCGCGGGGAGGAGGCGCGGCCTTGCGTACGTCGGTGAGGGTGAGATTGGAGAGGGCGCTGTCCATCGTGTCGGCGGCGTCGGCGCCGGTCAGCTGGCGGCCGCGGGGCACGCCGCGGACGGCGAAGTTGGCCTGGGTCTTCTTCGCGCGCGAGACGCTGAAGGCCGGACCCTTGGCGGGCTGCTCCTCGATCCCGCTCACGCGATCCTGGGCGATGTCGACGATGGTCGGATCGAGCCAGAGCTTCGGATCGGCGTCGGCGAGGATCAGCGGGCTTGCGAGGAGGCTCCGGGCGGAGCCGACCACCCGGACGTAGACGCCGCTCGAGCCCGCGGAGTGGCCGACGATCAGCGACCAGGTCTTGCCGGGGGCGGCGATGTCGATGCGGGCGCCGGTGGCTTCGGGCGAGGTCACATCCTCGACGCCGAGTACGGGGTAGTTGCTCGCAATGCGCGTCTTGCGCTGCACGGCCTTCAGCGATCCGAGGTCGAGCAGGAGCTTGCGCAGCTTGCCGGAGTCGGCCGGGTAGCCGCGCTGCGCGACGCGCCAGTCGGTCGCCGTGCGGTCGAGGCTCGTGCGCGCGCCGCCCGCCTTGGTGATGCGGACCTGGGTGACCTCGTTGAGCGAGCTCTCCAGGCCGGGCAGCACCAGGGTGCCCGCGACCGAGCTCGCGCCGCCCCCGCTGCGGCTCGAGACCCAGACGGCGAGCGCGATGACGACGATGCCGATCGCGAACAGAAGCGAGACGCGGCGTGCGGTCATGAAAGCCTATCCTTCTCGTGCGTGTCCTCCGCGGAAGTGCCGCCGGACGGCGGGACGACAGGACGGCGGCGGCGCATCGCGCCGATGAGGAGCGCCGCGAGCGCGAAGAGAGCCGGCATCACGATGATGTTGATGACCTTGAGCTCCGTGCCCAGCCTGTCGATTGCGCTGACCAGGCCCGCCTGCACGGCGCGCAGGCGCTTGCGGATCCGCAGCTTCTCCGCCTCGAAGTGCGTGATTTCCTGCTGTTGGGCGGGCGAGAGGATCACCGCGGACTTGTCGTTGCGCTTCGACTGCAGGAGAGTCAGCTGCTGCTCGGTCTGCCGCAGCTCCTGCTGCAGCTGCTGTTCCTGGGCGTGGAAGCGCGCGTTCGCCTGCCGCTGCAGGGCCTCGACGCGCAGGAAGGGCCGCGTGAAGCCCGCCCGGCCGCGCACGCTGATGAGGTCCGAGCTGCCGGCGAGATTGTCGAGAGCGTTCAGCACCAGGTCGCCGTTGCTTGCCCAGGCCTGGAACATGGGCCGGCCGAAGAGATCGAGCTGATGCACCCACAGATAGTTGGACAGCAGGTCGGTGTCGGCGAAGATCACGAGGCTGAGCGGCTTGACCGACGCCTTCAGATCGCGCTGGCCGGGCGGCAACGTGACGCCCTGGGGGGGGCCGTCCGGGAAGGCGGTCGCGACCATGCCGGTCACGCGCGCGCCGAGGGTGTAGCGCTTGCCGCTCGGCTTGAAGCCGTTCAGCAGCGAGGCCGGATCGAACAACATCTGAAACCGCTGGGCCGGCATCAGCTGCGCATCGGTGCTCGAGCGCATCAGCGGCACGAACTTGATCTTCGCGCCCTTTATCGGCGCCAGATGGCCGGCGGTCTCGACGTTGACGTTGGAGAGCCCCGCGGTGACGACATCGCTCTGCGAGAGGGACGACTTGCCGAGCCCGAGGATTCCCGGGTCCTCGACCGGCGGCTCGCCCTCGCGCATGGCGACGGTGAGCGCGTGGGCGCGATCGGCGACCACCTCGTTCGGATTGAAGTCGACGCCCCAGGCGCGCAGGAGCTTGCCCATGTGCGAGGCCTTGTCGGCGCCCATCGATTGCATGGGATTGCCGGACTGGTCGGCCTGCGCATCCGGATCGACGAACGCGAGGATGTGTCCGCCGCGCAGCGCGTACTGATCGATCGCGAACTGGGTGGCGGGCGAGAGCTTCTTCGGATCGACGAGCACGAGTACGCGCACGTTCGGGCCGATGGCCGTGGCGTTCGGCTGCAGAGTCTGGATGTGATAAAGCTGCTCGGCCTGCTGGTAGACCACCCACGGCTTGCTCATCTGCCCGGTCTGGGGGTTGAAGCCGCCCGTCATCGGCAGGGTCGAGAGCCACGCGATCACCGGCTTTTGGGGATGCGCGAGCTGGTAGATGAGCTTGGCGACGTCGTACTCGAGGAAGCGCTGCTTGCTCGGGTCGAAGAAGGGGATCGCCTGCTGGCCGCTGGTGGAGTTGGTTCCGGCCAGGCCGAAGTAGAACTTGCTGCCGGCGGTGTTGAGCGCCGTGCCGGTGACGCCGAGCTCCGAGGCCCGGTCCTCTTCCACCGAGAACGGCTTCGGGTCGATGACGTGCAGGCGGATCTTGCCGTCGGCGCGCTGCGCCAGCTCCTCGAGGAAGTCGCGCACGCGCTGGCCGTAGGGCTCGATCTGCGGGATGGATTCCGCGGCCTTGGCCGAGTAGAAGAAGTAGAGATCGATCGGCTCCTTGATGCTCTTCAGGATGCGGTCCGTGCCGGGTGAGATGGTGTAGAGGCGGTTCTGGGTGAGATCGAGCTGCCAGCCCGCGAGCGAGTAGTTGAAGACGATCGTGAGACCGATGAAGGTAAGCGCCAGTGCGAGAACCGCGCTCCATCCGAGTGTCGAGCGTTTCGTCATGGCGCGCTCCTAGTCCGCCTTGCGCAGGTCGAGGGCGACCGTGGTGGTGAAGAGGAAGAAGCCGATCAGCATCGCGAAGTAGAGCAGGTCGCGCGCCTCGAGCACGCCCCGGGCGATCGACTGGAAGTGGGTGAGGAACGAGAGCGAGGCGATCGCGCTCACGAGTGCCTGCGGCGCCCAGCTCTGGAAGGCATTCACCACCATGGGATAGCCGGCGAGGAGGAACAGGAAGCACGCCGCGACGCCGAGGATGAAGGCGACGACCTGGTTGCGCGTCAACGCCGACATGCAGGAGCCCACGGCGAGGAAGCCGCCGGCGAGCAGAAGGCTCCCGAGGTAGGCGGCGATGATCGTGCCGTTGTCGGGATCGCCCAGGTAGTTGACGGTGATCCAGATCGGGAAGGTGAGCGCCAGGGCGATCGCGATGAAGATCCAGGCCGCGAAGTACTTGCCGAGCACCGCCTCCCACACCTTCACGGGCTGGGTCATCAGCAGCTCGATGCTGCCGGACTTGCGCTCCTCGGCCCAGAGCTTCATCGAGATGGCCGGGATGAGGAAGAGATAGAGCCACGGATGGAAGGCGAAGAACGGCTGCAGGTCCGCCTGGCCGCGCTCGTAGAAGCCGCCGAGGTAGAACGTGAACCAGCTCGAGAGCACGAGAAAGATCAGGATGAACACATAGGCGAGCGGTGTCGCGAAATAGCTCGCGAGCTCGCGGCGCAGAATGATGCCCACGTTGCGCATGGCGCCCCCTCTTGAGTCGTTTATGCCGTGATGGAGCGGAAGACTTCGTCGAGCCGTCCGGATTCGAGGTGCAGCTCCTTGAGCGCGAGCCCTTCGCTGCTTGCGAGCTGCGAGACCGCCGGCAGGATCGCGGCCCCCGAGCGCGGCAGCGCCGTGATGCGCACCTCGCGCTCGCTGACCTCGACTTCCGCGACCGACGGCAGCGCCGCCACCGCCGCGCGGGCGGCGGCCAGCTGCTCCGGCCGCTCGAGCTGCAGCGATACCGCGTTGTAGTAGCGCGATCGGGCCGCGAGCCTCAGCGGCGTATCGTCGGCGACGACCCGCCCGCGGGCGATGATGATCGCGCGATTGCAGACCGCGGCGACCTCTTCCAGGATGTGCGTCGAGATGACGATGATCTTGTCGCGCGCCATCTCGTTGATCAGCGTGCGGACCTCGAATTTCTGATTGGGATCGAGCCCGTCGGTGGGCTCATCGAGAATGAGCACGGGAGGGTCGTGGATGATCGCCTGCGCCAGGCCCACGCGGCGGCGGAATCCCTTCGACAGGGTGTCGATCGACTGCTCGAGCACCGAGGCGAGCTGCAGCCGCCCGATGACGTGGTCGAGCCGCTGGCGGCGGCGGGCGCCCTCCAGGCGGCGCAGGTCGGCGATGAACTCCAGGAAGCGGCGCACGCGCATCTCCCCGTAGCTCGGCGCCCCTTCCGGCAGGTAGCCCAGCCGCTGCTTGGCCGCGAGCGGCTCCGCCTCGACGTCATGCCCGCAGATGAAGGCCTTGCCGGCCGTCGGTGTGACGAAGCCCGCCAGCATGCGCATGGTGGTCGTCTTGCCGGCGCCGTTGGGTCCCAGGAATCCGAGCACTTCGCCCGGACGGACCTCGAACGTGACGTCCTCCACGGCCGTCACCCTATCGTAGCGCTTGCTCAGATGCTCGGTCTTTATCATCGGCTACCTCCGAGGCTGCGGTAGATGCGGGCCAGCGCAAAAAGTTCCGCTCATCCGGGTCGCCAGCCGCCGCGATCGGGGCGCAGGCGCCAGTAGAGCATCATGAGGGCACCGCCCAGCATGCCGCCGAGGTGCGCGAAGTGGGCGATGCCGGCCTCCGTGCCGGTGACGCCGAAGAAGAGCTCCAGTACGGCGTATCCGGTGACGAACAGCCACGCAGGCATGGGGATCGCGAAATAAAGCAGCAGCCGCACGCGCGGGAACAGGACCCCGAAGGCGAGCAGCAGCCCGAAGATGCCGCCGGAAGCGCCGATGGTGGCCCCGAGGCCGCCGAAGAAGCGCTCCACCGCGAGCTGGGTGGCGCCGGCGGCGACGACGCACACGAAGTAGTACGCGAGATACCGTCGCGCGCCCCAGTATTGCTCGAGCCCCGGGCCGAACACGTAGAGGGCGAACATGTTGAAGAAGATGTGCAGGAAGCCGTCGTGCAGGAAGGCATAAGTGACGAGCTGCCACCAGTGAAACGGGGAGCCCGGCTGCAGGGGCCAGAGCGCGAAGTACCACAGGATCGGCCGCATGGCCACCTGCTCGAGAAGAAACACGGCGACGTTGGCGAGAATGATCGCCCGAGTGGCCGGGGTGAGCGTCGGGAACATTTGCCGCCTACGCGCCGATCCGGCGCTGCAGAAACACCAGATCGAGCCACCGGTCGAACTTGCGCCCGACCTCGCGCAGGCAGCCCGCCTGCCGGAATCCGAGCCGCTCGTGAAAGCGGATCGAGGAGGCGTTCGCGGCGTCGACGGCCGCGATCATCATGTGCTTGCCGAGCGCCTCGGCCCGCGGAAAGAGCGCCTCGAGCAGTCCGGTGCCGACGCCGCCGCCGCGCCGGTCGGCACGCACGTGCACGGTATGCTCCACCGTGAAGCGATACCCCGGCCAGGCGCGGAAGTCGCCGAAGGTCGCGAACCCGATCACGCCCGAATCGTCCGCGGCGACCAGCACCGGGTACCCGGCCTCGAGGCGCGCGCGCCACCACCGGCGGCGATCCTCCAGGGTCACGGGGGTCGAGGAGTACACCGCCGTCGAGGTGGCGATCACCTCGTTGTAGATGTCGGCGAGCCCGGGCAGGTCGCATTCCGCGGCATCGCGCAGCTCCATGTCGGCTCGGCCCCCGGACTAACGCGAAGGCGGAAGCTGGCTGCCGAGGCGCTCGGCCGCCGCCCGGAGAAGGGGCAGCGCCTCCTCGACGAGCTGCCGCCGTGCCACGCGCGAGGCCTGGGCGCTCACGTTCATGGCGGCCACCGTGGCGCCGACGACGTTTCGCACCGGCACGGCGATGGCGCGCAGGCCGATCTCGAGCTCCTGGTCGTTGACGGCGAAGCCTTCGGCGCGCGCTTCCGCCAGGACCTCCTCCAGGCGCCGCGGCGAGGTGACCGTGAACCGGGTGTGCGCCACGAGCTCGAGCCTGGATAGCTCACGCGCCGCCTGCTCCGGCGGCATTGCCGCGAGCAGCACGCGCCCGAGCGCCGTGCAGTACGCCGGTACCCGGCTGCCGACCCCGAGAGTGACGGCCACGATACGCCGGGTGGCCGCGCGCGCCACGTATACCGCGGCGCCGTCGTCGAGCACCGCAACCGAGGTGGCTTCGCCGAGCTGCGCGCTCAGCTCCTCGAGGACCGGCTGGGCGGCGATGGGAATCGGGGCCGTGGAGAGATAGGAATAGCCTAAGTTGAGCACTCTCGGCTGCAGGCTGTAGGTGCGGCCGTCGGTCGCGGCGTAGCCGAGCTCCTTGAGCGTATAGAGGCAGCGGCGCACCACGGCGCGCGTGAGTCCGGTGGCGCGGCTGACATCGGCGATCGTGAGGCGGCGATCGACGCCCGAGAATGCGCGGATGACATACAGGCCGCGCGCGAGCGAAGTCATGAAGTCCGGATCGCCGCCCCGGTTGAGGCCGTCTTCGGCAGTGGCGGCCGGGGCGCGCGGCGCAGTGAGCGCGCGCGAGCTCCTGGGAGAGGCTTTGGGATGCAACACGACCTGCGCACACGACATGCGGCTAGCGGTACGATAATCGTACCCCCTGCGACGCGGCGTGTCATCCGGCAGCGATCCGCGGGCGCGGACATGTGAGAATGACGGCCATACCCCCCGGGGATTCAGGACCATGAAGATAGCGGTTCTCTTTGGCGGCACCAGCGAGGAGCGCGACGTGTCGATCGCGAGCGCGGCGCAGGTGATTCCGGCGCTGCGCGGCCTCGGACACGAGGTGGTGGCGGTCGACACGGCGACCGGCCGGCTCGAAGGACCGGCCGAGCAGCGGCTGCTCACGAGCGGCGTCGGGCCGAAGCCCCCTTCGGGAACGGCGCTCGCGGGGATGCGGCAGGTCGCTCCCGCTCTCGTCGCGGAGGCGGCCGACGTGCGGGACGTCGACGTGGTCTTTCTCGCGCTGCACGGCGGCGCGGGCGAGGACGGCCGCATCCAGGCCGTGCTGGATCTCGCGGGGCTCCCCTACACCGGCAGCAACCACATCGCCAGCGCGGCCGCGATGGACAAGGACCTCTCGAAGCGGCTCTTTCGGGCGGCGGGCGTGCCGACGGCGGACTGGATCATGGCGCCCGTGACGGCCGAGGAGATCGCCGCCGCTCTCGGGTGGCCGGTCGTCGTCAAACCCAACAAGCAGGGCTCGACTGTGGGGTTGAGCGTCGTGCGCTCGGCCGATGCGCTCCCTGCGGCCATGGCGCTGGCGCGGCGTCACGATGATGAAGTGATGGTGGAGCGCTTCGTCCCGGGCCGCGAGCTGACCGTCGGCGTGCTCGAGGGGCACGCGCTGCCCGTCGGGGAGATCATTGCGCCCGGCGAGGTGTTCGATTATCAGGCGAAGTACCAGGCCGGCGGCGCGCGAGAGATCTTTCCCGCCGAGCTCCCCGCGGACGTCGCATCGCGCGTCCAGCAGCTCGCTGTGCGCGCGCACGCGGCCCTCAAGCTCGGTGCCTACAGCCGGATCGACTTTCGAATGGACCCTCGGGGCGGGCTCTGGTGCCTGGAAGCCAACTCGCTCCCCGGCATGACGGCCGCGAGCCTGCTGCCGCAGGCCGCGCGGGCCGCGGGCATCGGGTTCTCGGAGCTGCTCGAGCGGATCTGCCGCGCGGCGCTGCGCAAGGCCTAACGGTCGGAGGATGCGGCGCGGCTTTCCAGCCGCCTGGCGTAATCCGCGAGCAGTCCCTGCAGGGCATCCGGATCGACGGGCTTGGTCAGGTGATGATCGAAGCCGGCGGCGCGCGAGCGCTCGCGATCCTCCTGCTGGCCCCATCCGGTGACGGCGACGAGGAGGACGTCGCGGCCCCAGGCTTCCTGGCGGATGTGGCGCGCCAGCTCGTAGCCGTTCATGCCGGGCATGCCGATGTCGAGCACCAGGGCGTCCGGGCGCTCGCGCTGCGCGAGCGCCAGCGCTTCCCGGCCCGAGTGGCCGACATGCAGCTCGTATCCCGACATCTGCAAGAGCAGCGCGAGGCTGTCCGCGGCGTCGCGGTTGTCGTCGGCGATCAGCACGGAGCATCGTGGGTCGGCGACGACGACCGGTCGCATCGACAGCTGCGCGTCCGAGCGTCCGCCGTAATGCACCACGGCGGCGGCAGGGAGGCGGATGGAGAAAGTGCTGCCCTGGCCGGTACCCGGGCTTTGCGCCTCGACGGCGCCCCCGTGCAGGGCGACGAGCCCTTTCACCAGCGCCAGTCCGATGCCGAGACCGCCCTCCGAGCGGTCGATCGCCGAGTCGACCTGCGAGAACATCTCGAACACCTCCGCGATGTTGGCGGTGCTCAAACCGATGCCCGTGTCCCGTACCGAGAAAGTGAGCTCATCGTCATCCAGGGCGGCCGTGAAGGTGATGCGGCCTCCCGGATCGGAGTATTTGGCGGCGTTGGTCAACAGGTTGGAGAGGGCCTGCGACAGGCGCAGCGGATCGACCAGGAGCTCGATGGGCTCTTCCGCAAGCACGGTCTGCAGAATGTGCCGTTTGGCATCGATCATCGGACGCGCAGTCTCGATGGCGGAAGCGACGAGCGAGGCGAGGCTGATGTAGTCCTTCTTGAGCTCCAGGCGCCCGCGGGTGATGCGCGAGACATCCAGAAGATCGTCGAGCAGCAGCGCCATCCGCTGTACCTGGCGCGCAATCACATCGCGTCCCCATTGCCGCCGGCGCTCGTCGGCCGCCGGCAGCTCGAGCAGCTTCACCGCGTTGCGGATCGGGGCCAGCGGATTTCTGAGCTCGTGGGCGAGCGTCGCCAGGAACTCGTCCTTGCGCCGGTCGGCGCGCCGCAGCGCATCCATGGTGGCCTCCAGGCGCGAGTTGGCTTCCGAGCGCTCGGCCTCGGCGGCCTTGCGGACCTTGACTTCCTCCTTGAGCGCCGCGTTCGACTGCACCAGAGCATCGGTCCGGGATTGCACCTCATCGAGCATGCCGTTGAAGGCCTCCACCACCAGGCCGATCTCGTCGCTGGTGGTCTCGCTCACTCGCAGCGAGTAGTCCTTGCGCCGCGCGACCTGCCGCGCGACTTCGGCAATGGCGCCGAGCGGGCGAGTGATGCCGCGCTGCAGCGAGCTCGAGAGGACGAGCGCCACGGCCAGGCTGAGCAGGCTCACCGCCCCCGAGATCTCGGCATAGCCCCAGAGGCGGCTCATCAGGTCGTAGCGGGCCCTGAGATACACGGTGCCGATGAACCGGCCGTCGCGCTCTATGGGATGCGCGAGCTCGAGGTACTGTCCGGAAACGCGCATGCGGTCCTGATGCGCCATGGCGATGCGCGCCGGCGGCGGCGCTGCCCCCGGGCGGACGTAATCGGCGTAGAGCGAGCCATTCGCCTGGTAGAGTCCCGCGGCCAGCACGGCGGTGTTCGCGCGCAGAGCCCCGAGATTACGGGTGGCCAGCTTGTTATCCTCGAATGCCAGCGCCGGCGCCGTGGCGAGCGCGATGATCTGCGCCTCGCCGCGGATCTCGTTGTCCCGGTCGTGCCGGTACACGGTCAGATCGCCCAGCATCATCGCGATGCCGGCGAGTACGAGCGCGGTCGCGGTGGTGACGAAAATGACGCTCATCAGCTTGCCACGCACGCTTCGGCGAGCGCGGCCGAGCCTGCCTTGCAGCAGGCGCCCCGGATGCGCGCGCATGGCGGGAGCCTCGATCTGCCCGGCCGCGGGATTCACGCGCCGGCGCGTCATGGCGCGGCGAGCCGCGACGAGCAGGCGACGCTCGGGTCGAACAGCGGCGGCGAGGTGTCGCAGGGCACCTCCAATCCCGTCGGGCCTCCTTCACTGTGCGTCGCGACCGAGAGCAGATCGGCGCTGATGTTGAGTCCCGCGCGCCGCGCGGCGGACAGTGAGATCTCGAAGCGCACGTGTCGGTCAGTCAAGAGGAAGTGAAGTTGATCGTACTGCCGTCGCGCAGGCCGCCGGGCTGGCGGGTCACGACCAGGATGTGACGGCCGGCGAGCAGCGCCCGGCGGCGCTTGAGGATACTCGCATCGCCCTGCTCCGATGAACAGGATCTGAGCGTCGCCGAGGCCGCCGATGCTCGTGATGCGCCGGATCTGCACGCGGCGGCCCTTGAGCTCGCCGGCAGGCAGCATGCGCTCGAGATCGCTGGCCATCGGCTCATCGCCGAGCACCGCGATCGTGAATCCCGAGTGCCCCAGCGCGTGCCGAGGCCATGCCACGAAGTCCGCGAAGCGCTACACGAACGCAGCCTCGATGGCGTCCTGCGGGTAGCTCGGGGGCCGCCGCAAGGGCCGAGCTCACGGCAGCCAGGACGCCCGCTAGCACGAGGGCGAGCGCGGCAATCGTCGCGGCGCGAAAGAGGCTGCGGTACGCTGCCATGGCCTGGCGCAGCCTCCAGTCGATCCGCGCGAAAACGCTGCGGCCGATGTATTCGCCGTAGGGCAGGGGCGGCTCCAGGTGCCGCGCATGGAGCAGGTTCGAGCCGCTCAGCGACAGCTCGATCGTGCGCGTCGCGCGCCAGCCCAGCCGGGCCGACATTTCCCAGTACCCCGGCAGCGCCGGGTCGGGCAGCGCGCCGACATGGCGCAGCGTCGCATCCAGCTCGAGCCGGCCGGGCGCCGTGACCCGCTCCGGCCGGAAGGCCCGGTTGCCCTGCAGCGCCAGCGACGGGCTCTATCCTCCGAGACTGGCGGCGATCCCCTGCCAGACGACGTCCTTGAGCGTGCGCAGGCGCTCACCGCCGAAGTCCGGCCAGCCGAGCGCCCGCAGCATGATCGGTCGCGCGCGGCGTACCAGTGTGAGCTGCCCGACGATGACCACCGCCCGGATCGCCACTTCGGGACTTGCCGACGGCCGTGCGAGGATGCGGCCGATGATCTCCGTGACCGGCGTCAGCAGCCCGCCGCCGATCTGCTGGAAGATCGCATCGAATGCGACACCCTGCTCCCCTTGCGCACGGGCGAAGAAAAGCGCCCAGCTTTCCGGGCGCTCGGTGGCCAGACCCTCCAGAAAGGGCTCGACGACCGCGCGCAGCAGCTGGAGCAGCTCGCCTCGCCTCAGATCGTCGCGGCCGAGCGCCAGGCGCACTCGCTCCGTTGCCGGACGCAGCCGGCTTCGTACGTCCTCCGTGATGTATTCCGCGCACGCCCGGTGCAGGCCCTCCTTGCCGCCGAAATAATACTGCAGCGACGGCAGGCTGACGCCGGCGCGGCGCGCGATGGCGCGGGTCGAGGCGCGCTCGTAGCCGAGCTCGGCGAAGAGCTCGATCCCGGCATCCAGCAGCCGCCGGCGTGTGTGCGCGCCCCGGGCGTAGCCGCCCCCGGTGCGGTGACGGGGGCGCCGGGGGCTGCTGGTCTCGTGCGCCGATGCGCGCGATTTGCGCGGCGCCGCGTTACGGTTTCTCACGATCTCGCAACCACAGTATTCAGGCCATCATCCGCGCCGTTGGCACCCGCCTGAAATTGTATCAGTTGACAGATTTGTATCAAGCGATAGAAAATTAGCCGGTCGAGCGGTCTTCGAAGCACAAGGCGCGGTCCGTCATGAAGAAATGGATCATTCCCTTCGCCCTCCTGGCGCTCGCCGCCGTCGGCATCGGCTGGTGGCTCACTCACCGGCACACCGCCAGAGACGAGATCGTGCTCTACGGCAACGTCGACCTGCGGGAGGTCAGTCTCGCCTTCAACGACAGCGAGCGCATCGCCGAGGTGCTCGTGCAAGAGGGCGATCGCGTGCGCAAGGGGCAGGTGCTGGCGCTCCTCGACACCGGCCGCCTCGCGCCGCGGCTCGCCCAGGCCGAGTCGCAGGCCGCGGCACAGGCGGCCGTCGTCGCGCGCCTGCGCCACGGCAGCCGTCCGCAGGAGATCGCGCAGGCTCGCGCCAACCTCGAGCTCGCGCAAGCCGAGGCCCGGCAGGCCCGGGACAACTACCTGCGCATCCGGCAGGTCTTTCGCAGCTCGCGCGGCCGCGCGGTCAGCCGCCAGGATCGGGTCAACGCGCAGGCGCAATGGGATGTGGCCGAGGCCAAGGTCGACGTCAGCCGCAAGGCGCTCGAGCTCGCCGTGATCGGTCCGCGCAAGGAAGACATCGCGCAGGCGCAAGCGATGCTCGATGCCGACGAGGCGCAGGTGGCGCTCCTCGACCGTGAGCTTGCCGATGCGCAGCTTCGCGCGCCGCTCGATGCGGTGGTGCGCTCGCGGATCGCCGAGCCCGGGGACATGGCCTCACCGCAGAAGACCGCCTTCACGCTCGCCATCACCAACCCCAAATGGGTGCGCGCCTACGTGTCGGAAACCGACCTCGGCCGGGTGCGCCCGGGCTTGCCGGCGACCGTCGAGGTCGATTCCTTCCCGGGAAAGCGCTTCCAGGGCTGGGTCGGCTTCATCTCGCCGGTGGCGGAATTCACGCCGAAGACCGTGGAGACGCAGGAGCTGCGCACGAGCCTGGTGTACGAGATCCGCGTGTTCGTGAAGGATCCCGGCGACCTGCTGCGGCTCGGGATGCCGGCGACGGTGTACCTGTCTCCCGCCCGGCCCCGGACCTGACATGGCGGCACCGGTCGTCACAGGCGAGGACCTGCGCAAGACATTCCGTGCGCCGGGCGACGGCGGTGAGGTCCACGCGCTCGATGGCGTATCGATCGAGGTCCACGCGGGCGAGCTGACCGCGCTCGTGGGCCCGGACGGCGCCGGCAAGACGACGCTCATCCGCCTGATGGCGGGTCTGCTCGCGGCGGACGGCGGCAGCTTGCGCGTGCTCGGCATCGATCCTGCGGCCGAGCCGCAGCGCGTCCAGGACCGCATCGGATACATGCCGCAGAAGTTCGGTCTGTACGAAGACCTGAGCGTGCAGGAAAACCTCGACCTGTACGCCGACCTGCACGGCGTGACGGCGCAGGAGCGCAGCCAACGCTACCCGCAACTCATGGAGATGACCGATCTCGGGCGCTTCACCGGCAGGCTGGCCGGGCGGCTCTCGGGCGGCATGAAGCAGAAGCTCGGCCTGGCGTGCACGCTGGTCCGCTCGCCTGAGCTGTTGCTGCTCGATGAGCCGACGGTGGGCGTCGATCCGCTGTCGCGGCGGGAGCTCTGGGTCATCGTCGAGCATCTGGTGCGCGATCAGGGACTGACCGTGCTGACGAGCACCTCGTATCTCGATGAGGCGGAGAAGGCCGCGCGGGTTCTCGTGCTGCACCGGGGCAGGGCGCTCGCCCAGGGCGAGCCCGCCGGCGTCACGCGCATCGCGGCGGGCCGCAGCGCGGTGCTCGACCCGGGCCCCGGCGTGATCGTACGCAGCCTCCAGGCGCGCATGCTGGACGATCCCGAAGTGATCGATGCCGTTCCCGACGGCGGGCTCGTGCGGCTGGTGCGCTCCGGGGTCGCGACCCCTGAAGCGGACCGCGCAACGATCGCAGGCCTCGTCCCCACACCCGTGGAGCCTCGCTTCGAGGATGGCTTCATGGTGCTGTTGCGCGGTACGGCGGCTCACGAGGCGGGAGTCGACATCCGATTGCAGCGCCCCCTTGCGCCGGCCGCGGAAGGCTCCGTCGTCGAGGTGCGCGATCTGGTCAAGCGGTTCGGCGATTTCACGGCCGTGGATCACGTGAGCTTCGAGGTGCGGCGCGGGGAGATCTTCGGACTGCTCGGGCCCAACGGCGCCGGGAAGACCACGACCTTCCGCATGCTGTGCGGACTGCTGCCGGCGAGCGGCGGGACGCTGCGGATCGCCGGCGTCGAGGTGGCTCGCGCCGGGGCGGCTGCCCGCTCGCGGCTCGGGTACGTGGCACAGAAGTTCTCCCTCTACGGCGCCCTCACCGTCGCCGAGAACCTGGAGTTCTTCGCCAGCGCCTACGGGCTGAGGGGAGCGATGCGCCGCGGGCGCATCGAGTGGGCCCTGCGCCAGTTCGACCTCGCGGGTCACTCGCACACGGCGAGCGCCGAGCTGCCCGGGGGCTTCAAGCAGCGCCTGGCCATGGGCGCGGCGCTGCTGCACGAGCCGGACATCCTTTTTCTCGATGAGCCCACGAGCGGCGCCGATCCGCTGGCGCGGCGCGCCTTCTGGCGCCGCATCACGGCGCTCGCCGAGCAGGGCGTCACGGTCATCGTCACGACTCACTTCATGCAGGAGGCGGAGTACTGCGACCACATCGCCATCATGGACGGCGGGCGGGTGTTGGCTCAGGGATCGCCCGCGGAAATCCGCGGGCTCGCGCGCGCGGGCGAGGGGCGGCAGGCCTCCATGGAGGATGCCTTCATTGCCGTCGTGCAAGCCGCGCGCGCCCGCGAAGGCGAAGCCCGCCCATGAGAGTCGAAGACACCCTGGCGGCGAAGCGGCGGCGCATCCTCGCGCTGGTGAAGAAGGAGACGCGGCAGATGATCCGCGATCCGGCCACGATCGCGGTCGGCATCGTCCTGCCTGTGATCCTCATCCTGCTCTTCGGCTTCGGGCTGTCGCTGGACGTCAAGAACGTGCCGCTCGCCGTGGTGCTGGAGGACAGCTCGGCGCCGGCGCAGAGTCTCATGTCGGCGTTCGCGTTGTCGGCGTACTTCCGCCCGCAGGTGGTCTACTCCACCCAGGCCGCCGACAGGCTGATGATCGACGGCAGCGTCGACGGCATCCTCACCATCCCTTCCGACTTCGCGCGGCGCTTCAGCGCCGGCGATGCGCGCGTGCAGCTCGTGGTGCACGGCAGCGATGCCAACCGCGCCCGCATCATCGAATCCTACGTCGACGGCGCGCTCGGTGTCTGGTCGGCGCGCGAGTCCGTGGCGGACGGGACCGCGGCGAGCGGCGGCCCGGTGGCCATCGAGAGCCGCATGTGGTTCAACTCCGCGAACGACAGCCGCTACTTCCTCGTGCCGGGACTGATCGTTCTCGTCATGACGCTGATCGGCGCCTTCCTGACCGCCATGGTCGTGGCCCGGGAGTGGGAGCGCGGCACCTTCGAGGCGCTGTTCGTCACCCCGGTGCGCAGCGGCGAGATCCTCCTCGGCAAGACGGTCCCTTACTTCGCCCTTGGGGTGCTCGGGCTGCTTCTTTGCGTCGCGGCCGGCCGATTTCTCTTCCACGTCCCCATCGTCGGCTCGCTCGCGGTGCTCGTCGGGGGCTCCATGCTCTACGTGCTGGTCGCGCTCGGCGTGGGGCTCCTCATCTCATCGTATTTCAGGAATCAGCTGGTCGCGAGCCAGCTCACGATGCTGGCGACGTTCATGCCGGCGCTGATGCTGTCCGGGTTTCTCTTCGACCTGCGCAGCATGCCGGCGCCGATCCGCGCGATCACCTACCTCCTGCCGGCCAGGTACTACGTGGCCCTGCTGCAGACCACCTTTCTGGCCGGCAACGTCTGGTCCGTGATCCTGCCCAACGCGGCGGCGCTCGCGCTCATGGTTGCGCTGCTCGGCTACGCGAGCCGGGCGGTGACTCACAAGAGGCTCGACTGAGGCCATGCTGGAATCGATCCTGCGCGTCATCGCGCTCACCCGCAAGGAGCTGCTGGCGGTGCTCAAGGATCCCCGCGCGCGCAACAGCCTGCTGCTGCCGCCCATCCTGCAGTGTCTGCTCTTCGGCTACGCCGCGAGCTACGACCTCAATCACGTCCCCTACGCGGTGCTCGACCGCTCGCACAGCGTCGCCTCGCACGACCTGCTGTCGGGATTCGAGGGCACGGGACTCTTCGAGCGCGTGGCCGATCTGCGCACGCAGCGGCAGGTGAGGGATTACGTCGACGACCGCCGCGCGCTGCTCGCGGTCGAGATTCCCGCCGACTTCGCCCGCCGGCTGCGGGCGGGCCGGGGAGCGGACATCCAGATCATCGCCGACGGCCGAAATTCCAACACGGCGAACACCGCGCTCGGGTACGCACGGTCGGTGGTGAGCGCCTTCAATGACCGATGGCGCGCCGATCACGGCCTGCCCGGGCCGGCCGTGACCGTGGCGGCGCGCGCCTGGTACAACCCGAACCTGGTGACGCGCTGGAACATGATCCCGGGACTGATCGGCACGCTCACGATGATCCAGACGCTGATGCTGACTGCGATGTCGGTCGCGCGTGAGCGCGAGCAGGGCACCTTCGATCAGCTGCTCGTGACTCCGTTCCGCCCGGCGGAGATCATGGCCGGCAAGGCGTTGCCGTCGATGCTGATCGGCATCACCCAGGCCACCGGAGTGCTGCTCGTGGCGCAGCTCTGGTTTCGTATCCCTTTCGAGGGATCGTTCCTTACCCTTTACGCGGGACTCACGCTGTTCGTGCTCGCGGCCGTGGGCATCGGCCTGGTCGTCTCGGCGCTCTGCCAGACCATGCAGCAGGCCATGCTGTTCTCGTTCGTCCTGATCATGCCGTTCGCGCTGCTCTCCGGGCTCACCACGCCCATCAGCAACATGCCGCTGTCTCTGCAATACTTCACCCGCATCAACCCGCTGCGCTATGCCATCGACATCGCGCAACGGGTCTATCTCGAGGGAGCGGGGCTCGGCGTCCTCATGCCCGATCTGTGGCCGCTGGCGGCGATCGCCGCCGTGACGCTGGCCGCCGCTTCCTGGATGTTCCGCCACAGGCTACAGTAAGGAAGAACATGGCAACTCGAACTCTGCGGTCCCTCGCGCTCGCCTCGCTCGGCTGCACGCTGGCCGGCTGCGCGGTGGGCCCGAACTTCGTCAAGCCGAAGCCGAACGTGCCGGCCCGTTGGTCGGCGACCGCCAGAGCCAACGGCGCCGAAGGCGCCGATCAGGTGACCTCGGGCCCGGCGCACACGGCCGCGTGGTGGTCGAGCTTCGACGATCCGACGCTGACGGCGCTCGTGCGGCAGTCCGCGGAGCAGAATCTCAACGTCAAGCAGGCGGTGCTGCGCATCGAGGAGGCGCAGGCGCAGGCGGCGGTGGTCGCCGGCGGCCTCTGGCCCAGCCTGTCGGCCAACACCTCCTGGTCGCGCGAGCGCATCAGCACCAACACGCCGAACGGCGCGATCTTCGGCCTGCACTTTCCGGGCCTGCCGCCGACGGTGACCAATCCCTTCAATCAATACCAGCTCGGTCTCGGCGCCTCCTGGACCCTCGACCTCTTCGGAACCGAGCGGCGCGCGCTGGAGGCCGCCAACGCGCAGATGCAGGCGGCGGTCGCGGGCGAGCGCGCGGCGGTGCTCACGATGGCGAGCGACGTGGCGGCAACCTACATCGATCTGCGCGGCGCGCAGTCGCGCCGCGCCATCCTGGAGCGCAGCCTCGCCACTCAACGGGATCTTCTGCAGCTCACCCGCGACCGGCGCAACGCCGGACTGACTTCGGATCTCGACGTCCAGAACGCCACGGCGGAAGTCGGTACGACTCAGGCGCAGATACCGCTCGCCGACCGCGAGATAACCGTCGACATCAATCAGCTCAGCCAGCTCATGGCGAAGTCGCCCGAAGCCCTGCGCACGGAGCTCGGGCGGGCCCGGCCGGTTCCTCCGGTCCCGCCCGTGGTGCCCATCGGGCTGCCTTTGGATCTGGCGCGCCGCCGGCCGGATGTCCGCCAGGCGGAGGCCAACCTGCACGCCGCCACCGCCGAGATCGGCATCGCGATCTCCGAGTACTTCCCGCAGCTGACGCTCACCGCCGCGGGCGGCTACCAGGCGGAGGGACTGTCGCAGCTGATCGACGCGGCGAGCCGCTTCGCGAGCCTGGGTCCGGCGATCGAGCTGCCGATCTTCGAGGGCGGCCGGATCCGCGCGACGGTACGGCTGCGCCGGCTGCAGGCCAAGGAGGCGGCGGTGATCTACGCGCAGACGGTGCTCACGGCAGTGAATCAGGTGGAGGATGCGCTGGCGGCGTACGGCTCGGATCAGGCGCGGCGCGCATCCCTGAAGACGGCAGTGACGGCCAGCCGCAACGCGCGCCTGCTCGCGCGGCAGCGCTATGAAAGCGGGGTCGCAAGCTTCATCGACGTGCTCGATGCCGAGCGCACCGAGGAGCAGAACGAGCTGGCGCTCGCGAGCGCCACCACGGCCGTTTCCGCCGATCTCGTGCAGCTCTACCGGACGCTCGGCGGCGGCTGGCAGAGCGAGGACACCCGCGGGCAGGCGAGCGCCATCCGGTCCGGCAAGGCGCGTGCGACGGCGGACGCGAAGGCCGGATGAAGTCCCCTGTTCCAGCGGCGTGACACCGGCGCGCCGTTCAGCACGCGCGCGGTGACTCGCCCGTTGCCGCCGCGTATAACGAGCCCCTTCCCGCGACACTTCACAGGAGCGACGACATGGCCGGCCAGCCTTTCGAAGTCATCAGTCAGCATCGCTGCTTCGGCGGCACGGTCGGCTTCTATCGCCACGAGGCGGCGAGCACGGCGTGCGCCATGCGTTTCGCCGTGTACACGCCGCCACAGGCGCAATCGGGGCCGGTGCCGGTGCTCTACTATCTCGCCGGCCTGACGTGCACCGAGGAAACCTTCATGATCAAGGCGGGCGCGCAACGGGTGGCCGCCGAGCTCGGGCTGATGCTCGTCGCGCCGGACACGAGCCCGCGCGGCGTCAAGCTGCCCGGAGACAGCGATTCCTGGGACTTCGGCGTGGGCGCGGGGTTCTACCTCGATGCCACGGCGGAGCCCTGGTCGCGTCATTACCGCATGTATACCTATGTCACGCAGGAGCTGCGCTCGCTGATCGAGGGGCATTTCCCGGCACGCGCGGACCGCACCGGCATCTTCGGCCACTCGATGGGCGGTCACGGCGCGCTCACCATCGCCTTGCGCAATCCGGGCCGGTATCGGTCGGTGTCGGCGTTCGCGCCGATCAGCGCGCCGCGCCGCTGCCCCTGGGGGCAGAAGGCATTCAGCGGCTATCTGGGGCCGGATGCGGGCCAGTGGGCGGCCTACGATGCCGCGGAGTTGGCGGCCAAGGTGACGGATGGTCCGCAGCGTCCGCCGATCCTGGTGGATCAGGGGCTGGCGGACCAGTTCCTGGAGGCGCAGCTGCATCCCCATTTTCTCGAGGAAGCCTGCCGCAAGTCGAGCCTCAGGCTCACCGTGCGGCGGCACGAGGGCTATGACCACGGGTATTACTTCATCTCGAGCTTCATGGAGGACCATCTGCGGCATCACGCCGGGCAGCTCGGCGTGTGACGGCGTTCTCATTACTCGGCCCGTCCTCGCCTCGCCCCCGCTCCCGCGGGGGGCCGGTGCGCGTCCGGCGCACCGTTATGGATCGCTCCCGGCGATCCATTCGTAACCGCGGCGTAATCGCTGCGTCCCGGAAATCGAACACTCGGCGACGGGCGTCGGGATTTGACGGGCAGAAGGAGGAGACGCGTCCGGCGCAGGACGTATACTCATTCTATGGAAGCATTGGCTTTGGAGCACGCTGAAACCGTGCGGCGGATCGCGGCGGACCTCAAGGGCCGGCCGGGTCCGCTGATCGAGGTGCTGCACGCGATTCAGGCGCAGCTCGGGTACGTGCCGCCGGCGGCGGTACCGCTCGTGGCGTCCGAGCTCAACCTGTCGCGCGCGGAGGTTCACGGGGTCGTTTCCTTCTATCACTACTTCCGCAGCACGCCCCCCGGGGCGCACACCGTGAGCGTGTGCCGGGCGGAGTCGTGTCAGGCCGTAGGGGCCGAGGCGCTGGCCGATCACGCGCGGCAACGGCTGGGAGTAGACTTCCACGAGACGACGCCCGACGGCCGCTTCTCGCTGGAGCCGGTCTACTGCCTGGGTAATTGCGCGTGCTCGCCGGCGGTGATGATCGACGGCAGGCTGCATGGCAGGGTGACTCCGGAGCGCCTGGACGCGCTGCTATCGGACGTCGGGCGCAAGAGGTGATTTCTCCCGCATGACTTTTACCGTGTATGTACCCCGCGATGCCGGCGCCCTGTCGCTGGGCGCGGGCGAGGTCGCGCACGAGATCGCGCGCGAGGCGAAGGCTCGAGGGCTCGAGCTGCAGCTCATCCGCAACGGCTCGCGGGGAGCCTACTGGCTGGAGCCCCTGGTGGAGGTGGCGACCGCGCGGGGACGGATGGCGTATGGGCCGGTGACTGCCGGCGATGTGCCGGGCCTCTTCGAGGCCGACTTCCTGAGCGGCGGCGCTCACCCGCTGTCGCTGGGCCTCACCGACGATATCCCGTGGCTGGCGACCCAACAGCGCCTGACCTTTGCGCGCGTCGGCGTCGTCGACCCGGCGAGCGTCGCGGACTACGTGGTCCACGGCGGCTACCAGGGGTTGCGGCGCGCGCTCGCGATGAGTCCCGAGGCCGTCGTCGAGACGGTCCTCGCTTCGGGCCTGCGCGGCCGCGGCGGCGCGGCGTTCCCGACCGGCATCAAGTGGAAGACGGTGCTCGAGCAGCCCGCCGGCCAGAAGTACATCACCTGCAACGCCGACGAGGGCGACTCGGGCACCTTCTCCGACCGGATGCTGATGGAGGGCGATCCTCTCAGCCTCATCGAGGGCATGACGATCGCCGGCCTCGCCGTCGGAGCCACTCAGGGCTACATCTATCTGCGTGCGGAGTACCCGCACGCGCATCGCGCCCTGAGCGTGGCCATCGCGGCCGCCTACCAGGCGCGCTATCTCGGCGCCGACGTGATGGGCAGCGGCAAGCGCTTCGATCTCGAGATCCGCCTCGGAGCCGGCGCCTACATCTGCGGCGAGGAGACCTCCATGCTCGAGAGCCTGGAGGGCAGGCGGGGCGAGGTGCGCGTGCGCCCGCCGCTGCCGGCCATCAAAGGGCTCTTCGGCCGGCCGACCATCGTCAACAATGTGATCACGCTCGCTAGCGTGCCTGCCATTCTTCACCGCGGCGCGGAGCACTACGCGGGCTTCGGGCTGGGCAAGTCGCGAGGGACGCTGCCCATTCAGCTCGCCGGTAACATCAAGCGCGGCGGTCTCGTCGAGCGGGCATTCGGCCTGACCCTGCGCGAGCTGCTCTACGACTACGGCGGCGGCTCGGCCTCCGGCCGTCCGCTGCGGGCCGTGCAGGTCGGCGGACCGCTCGGGGCCTACATCCCGGCCTCGCAGTTCGACACGCTGGTGGACTACGAGGCGCTCGGCGCCATCGGCGCGCTGCTCGGCCACGGCGGCATCGTCGCCTTCGACGACACCGTCGACATGGCGCGCATGGCGCGCTACGCGATGGAGTTCTGCGCGATCGAGTCCTGCGGCAAGTGCACGCCCTGCAGGATCGGCTCGACGCGGGGCATGGAAGTCATCGATCGGATCATCGCGGGACAGGAGAGGGAGAGCAACGTGCGCAGGCTCGAGGAGCTGTGCGAGCTCATGGTGCAGGGCTCGCTCTGCGGCCTCGGCGGCATGGCGCCCTTCCCGGTGCAGAGCGCACTGCGTCACTTCCGCGACGACTTCACCGCAGGGGCGCGGCCATGAGCCGTGCGTTCTTTCCGGCGCGCAGCGCATGAAGAGAGTCAGTCATGTACGCAATTGATTACGAGGATCTCGGGACGCCGGCGCCTGCCGAGGCCGGCGAGTCGGTCACGGTGGAGATCGACGGCCGGTCCGTCACGGTACCGGCCGGCAGCTCCGTCATGCGCGCCGCGGCGCTCGCCGAAGCCAGGGTGCCGAAGCTCTGCGCCACCGATACGCTCAAGGCCTTCGGCTCCTGCCGCATGTGTCTGGTCGAGATCGAGGGCCGCAAGGGCTACCCGGCCTCCTGCACCACCCTCGTGGCCCCGGGGATGAGGATCCGCACCCGCTCCGAGAAGCTGACGGCGCTGCGCCGCGGCGTGCTCGACCTTTATCTCTCCGAGCATCCGCTCGATCCCGCCGCGCCGCACTGCGAGCTGCAGGACGTCGCCGACACGGTCGGCCTCGCGCGGACCTCCTATCCGAGCCGCGCGCGCGAGCCGCTGCCGCGTGACGAGAGCAATCCCTATTTCAGCTTCGATCCCGAGCAGTGCATCGTGTGCTCGCGCTGCGTGCGCGCCTGCGACGAAGTGCAGGGCACGTTCGCCCTGACCGTGCAGGGGCGCGGCCTGGAGTCGAAGATCGCGGCGAGCCAGGATGAGCCGTTCCTCGAGTCGGAGTGCGTCTCCTGCGGCGCCTGCGTCGAGGCCTGTCCGACCACCGCGCTGATGGAGAAGTCGGTCGTCCGGATCGGCCGGCCGGAGCGCGCCGTCACCACGACCTGCGCCTACTGCGGCGTGGGGTGCAGCCTCCAGGCGGAGGTCCGCGGCCGCGACGCCGCGACCGAGATCGTGCGCATGGTGCCCAATCGCGACGGCCACGCCAATCACGGCCATGCGTGCGTCAAGGGCCGCTTCGCGTTCGGCTATGCGACGCACCCGGACCGGGTCCTCAAGCCCATGGTGCGCAAGAGCATCCGCGATGAGTGGCGCGAGGTCTCCTGGGAGGAGGCCATCGGCTACGCGGCGAGCGAGATCCGCCGCATCCAGGCGAAGTACGGCCGCGACTCCGTCGGCGGGATCACCTCCTCGCGCTGCACCAACGAGGAGACCTTCCTCGTGCAGAAGATGGTGCGCGCCGCCTTCGGCACCAACAACGTGGACACCTGCGCCCGCGTGTGCCATTCGCCGACGGGCTACGGATTGAAGAGCACGATGGGGGAGTCGGCAGGGACCCAGGCCTTCACCTCGGTCGCGAAAGCCGACGTCATCATGGTCGTCGGCGCCAACCCGACCGACGGCCATCCGGTGTTCGCGTCGCAGATGAAACAACGCCTGCGCGAGGGTGCGAAGCTGATCGTGCTCGACCCGCGCTCGATCGGTCTCGTGCGCAGCCCCCATATCGCCGCGGACGTGCACCTGCAGCTGACGCCGGGCACCAATGTCGCGGTCCTCAACGCCATGGCCCACGTCATCGTGACGGAGGGGCTGACGAAGGACGATTACGTCGCCGAGCGCTGCGAGCCGGAATCGTACCGGCTGTGGAAGGAGCTCATCGCCTCGGAGCGCAACTCGCCGGAGGCGACGGCGGCGGTGACCGGCGTGCCCGCCGAGCTCGTGCGCCGCGCCGCCCGGCTGTATGCGGCCGGCCCGAACGGCGCCATCTATTACGGCCTGGGCGTGACCGAGCACAGCCAGGGCTCGACGGCCGTCATGGCGCTCGCCAATCTCGCCATGGCCACGGGCAACCTCGGCCGCGAGGGCGTCGGCGTCAATCCGCTGCGTGGCCAGAACAACGTGCAGGGCTCCTGCGACATGGGCTCCTTCCCGCACGAGTTCAGCGCCTACCGCCATGTGTCGGACCCGGTGGTGCGCGGGGAGTTCGAGCGCGACTGGGGCGTCACGCTGCAGTCGGAGCCCGGCCTCAGGATCTCCAACATGTTCGAGGCGGCGCTCGACGGCACCTTCCGCGGCATCTACGTGCAGGGGGAGGACTTCGTCCAGTCCGACCCCAACACTCACCATGTCACGCGCGCCATGGAGGCGCTGGAGTGCGTGATCGTGCAGGATCTGTTCCTCAACGAGACGGCGAAATTCGCCCACGTGTTCCTGCCGGGCTCGTCCTTCCTCGAGAAGGACGGCACCTTCACCAACGCCGAGCGGCGCATCTCGCGGGTACGCAGGATCATGCCGCCCAAGGCGGGGTACGAGGACTGGCAGGTCACCATGCTGCTGTCGGCGGCTCTGGGCTATCCCATGCACTACGGGCATCCCGCCGAGATCATGGCGGAGATCGCGCGGCTGACGCCGACCTTCGCCGGGGTGACGTACGAGAAGATCGATCGCCTGGGCAGCATTCAGTGGCCGTGCAACGACGCCGCGCCCGAGGGCACGCCGACCATGCACGTGCACGAGTTCGTGCGCGGCAAGGGCAAGTTCTGCCTGACCGAGTACGTGCCGACCAGCGAGCGCTCGAGCAGCCGTTTCCCGCTGATTCTC
>DAHUXV010000052.1 GCA_027306985.1 Gammaproteobacteria bacterium
GGTCGCGGCGTCGTCGTGCCGGTGCCAGGGAATATCACTCCTGAGCTGAGTGACGAGGCGACCGTCTATAGCGCGTTGGTGCTGGGCGTTCGGGATTACGTCAATAAGCACGGCTTCCCGGGCGTCGTGATGGGGCTTTCCGGAGGCGTGGATTCGGCGCTGACACTGGCGATCGCGGTCGACGCGCTCGGCGCGGATCGGGTGCACGCGGTCATGATGCCCTCGCGATATACCTCCACCATGAGCCTGGAGGATGCGGCGGAGCAGGCGCGTCTGCTCGGGGTGAAGTACAGCGAGCTGTCGATCGAAGGCATGTTCGAGGCGACGCTCGGCGCGCTGAAGGACGAGTTCGCCGGGCGGCCGCCGGATGCGACGGAGGAGAACATCCAGTCGCGCTGCCGCATGCTGCTGCTCATGGGCATCTCCAACAAGACCGGCCGGATGCTGCTCACCACCGGCAACAAGAGCGAGATGGCGGTGGGCTACGCCACCCTCTACGGCGACATGGCCGGCGGCTTCGCGCCGATCAAGGACTGCAGCAAGCTGCTGGTCTATCGGCTCGCGGCCTACCGCAACACCCTCGGCCGGGTGATCCTGCAGCGGGTGATCGATCGCCCGCCGTCGGCGGAGTTGCGCCACGGGCAGAAGGACTCCGACTCCCTGCCGCCCTACGGGGTCCTGGATCCGATTCTCGAGGCTTTCATCGAGGAGGATCTCTCGGTCGATGAGCTCGAGGCGCGCGGCTTCGACCGGGCCACGGTCGGCAAAGTGCTCGACCTGGTCAAGCGCAACGAGTACAAGCGCCGCCAGGCGCCGCCGGGGGTCAGGGTGAGCCGCCGGGCTTTCGGGCGCGACTGGCGCTACCCGATCACGAACGGCTACCGAAGGTAGCTCGAAAGCAGACGATCCGGGCTTCGGAACGGGTCGGCATAGTGGTGTCGAGCCCGATCCGGTGCCTGTTTCAGGCTCGGACGCGGTGTCGCTGGTCGAGCGCCTGACGCGCGAGAGCTGGACCGCTGCCGGCTTGGCGTTCCCCGAGTATTCCCGCGACCAGGTACCCGTGGCATTCGCGCCTCGGCGTCCGAGGTGATTGAGCTACCCGAGGATTTCCGCGATCTGCTGATCGAGCTCGCCGATGGCGGAGCTGAGTTCGTCCTGGTCGGTGGCCACGCCGTGGCGTTTCACGGTCATCCGCGCGCCACCAAAGACATGGATGTCCGGCGGTAAGCCGTAAAGCGCGCTTATCGCCGGTCGGGTGTGGCCAGGACATTGCCGAGCGGCAGCGTCCCCGAAATCACCTCTACCAGAGGTGCCACCACGGCCGCACGGTCGCCGCGGCGACCTGCGCCACCTGGCCGGTGAAGTTGGCGGCGTAGACCCGGCGGGCCTGCGCGGCCAGGGTCTTCATGCCGAGGCGCTCGTAGGAGATGATCATGATCGCGAGCGCCTCGCGCGTCGCGGGCGCGCCCTCGTAGTTGTCGATCACGAGCTTCGACCGGCGCACCGCGGCCACGAACGCGCCGCGCTGCAGGTAATACCTGGCGACGTCGACGTCGTAGGTGGCCAGCCGGTCGCGCAGATAGATCATGCGCTGGCGCGCATCCCAGGCGTAGGCGCTCTTCGGGTACTGCTCCACCACCGTGCGGAACGCCGCGAAGGACTTCTTCGCGGTCGTGGGCGGGCGCTTCGAGAGATCGACGTGGAAGAGCCGCTCGACGGCATTGGGCTGCTTCTCGAAGTTCACCAGCCCTTCCATGTAATACGCGTAGTCGACGCGCGGATGGGTGGGGTTCTCGCGGATGAAGGTCTTGCAGGCGTCAATGGCGGAATCGGTCTCGCCGGCGCGGTAATATGCGTAGATCAGATCGAGCTGCGCCTGGTGCGCCTGCTCGGTGAACGGGTAGACGGCCGTCAGCTGCTCGAATTCCTTGATCGCGGCGTTGTAATTGTAGTCGTCCAGATCATGCTTGGCCTTCTGATAGAGCGCTTGCGGGCTCGATTGCTGCAGCTTCCGGTGCGTGCAGCCGGTCAGCGCGATGGCGCTGACGCAGAGGGCGGCGATGAGAAGACGTGTGGTACCTGCCGCCCGGGGCGCTTGCAGCGCAGGGCGGCCATGACGGGAAACGGGTTTGAGCATGGCGCGGGAGTATAGCGAATCGGCCGGCAGCCTTACGGACTGCGCAGCCTCCGGAGAGTTCCGCAGCCATTCCCTGGCGCTGCCGGTGAGCGCGGCGGGCCTGAGGCTCGATCAGGCGCTCGCGCGCGAGCTGCCGCAGTACTCCCGGGCGCGCCTGCAGGGCTGGATAGAGGCCGGGGCGGTCAAAGTGGACGGCCGGCAGATGCGATCGAAGGACAAGGTGCTCGGCGGCGAGCAGGTGGAGATCGCCGCGCGGATCGAGGCCGACGACCGCGTCGCCCCCGAGGCGCAACCGCTCGCGGTGGTCCACGAGGACCGGGCGCTCTTCGTCATCGAAAAGCCGGCCGGCATGGTCGTGCACCCGGGCGCCGGCAATCGCCGTCACACCCTGCAGAACGCCCTGCTCGCTCTGGACCCGAAGCTCGCGCTGGTGCCGCGAGCGGGGCTGGTGCATCGCCTCGACAAGGACACGAGCGGCCTGCTCGTCATCGCCCGCACGCCCGAGGCCCACGCCAGCCTCGTCGCCGCGCTGGCGGAGCGCGAGATAGAGCGCAGCTATCTGGCCATCTGCATCGGCGCAATGACGGGCGGCGGTACGGTGGACGCGCCGATCGGGCGCCACCGCGCGCTGCGCACGCGCATGGCGGTGCGAAACGATGGGCGCGAGGCCGTTACGCACTATCGCATCGAGAAGCGTTTTCGCGCCCACACCTTCGTGCGGGTGCAGCTCGAGACCGGCAGGACGCACCAGATCCGCGTTCATCTCGCGCACATCGGCTTTCCCATCGTCGGCGATCCGGTCTACGTCGGCCGCCGGCGGCTGCCCGCCGGCTGCAGCCCCGCTCTGGCGGCCGCGCTCGGCGCCTTCCCGCGCCAGGCGCTGCACGCCGCGCGTCTCGCGCTGGCGCACCCGATCACCGGGAAGCGGCTCGAATGGGAGGCGCCGCTTCCCGAGGACATGGTGCGGCTGTTGGCGGCGCTCGAGACCGATCAACGGATCACGGGGCGTGAGCGGACCTGATCTCATCGTCCCCGACTGGCCCGCTCCCCCGGGAATCCGCGCGGCCTTCACGCTGCGTACCGGCGGGGTGAGTCGGCCGCCCTTCGACGGCTGCAACATCGCCGCGCATGTGGGGGACGAGCCGCGCGCCGTCGCCGGGAACCGGGCCCTCCTGCGCACGAGCCTCGGGCTGCCGGCCGAGCCTGCGTGGCTCGAGCAGGTGCATGGCCATGAGGTCGCCGATCTCGATGAGCAGGCCTCGCACGGCCCGCCGGGCCGGGCCGATGCCGCGGTGACCCGCATTCCCGGCCGGATCTGCGCCATTCAGGTGGCCGATTGCATGCCGGTTTTGCTCGCCGCGGCGGACGGGTCCGCGGTCGGCGCCGCGCACGCCGGCTGGCGGGGGCTGGCCGGCGGGGTGTTGGAAGCCACCGTGCGGGCGATGAAGACCCCGCCCGCAGAGCTGCTCGCCTGGCTGGGACCTGCCATCGGACCGGCCCACTTCGAGGTCGGCGAGGAGGTCCGCGCCGCTTTCCTGGCGGCCGATGCCGGCGCCGCGGCCGCCTTCACCGCGAACCCGAGGGGGCGCTGGCAATGCGATCTCTACGCCTTGGCGAGGCGCAGGCTCGCGGCATTGGGGGTGTCCTCCGTCCACGGCGGGGGGTGGTGCACGTACGCAGATCCCGGCCGGTTCTTCTCGTACCGCCGGGACGGGCGTTGCGGACGGATGGCGGCACTCACCTGGCGCGTGGGATGAGCGACGGGTGACCGGTACAGGGATGTACCCCGCCGCCATGGGTGGCGGAGGTCGCAAACAAAAACCGCGCTTTTGCCCGCGACCGCGCTGGGCCGGGCAGGAAGCGCGGATCCAGCGCTTGAACAAGCGGAGAATCACCCCCATTCCCCCGCCAACCGAACCCTTTCAAGGTCTCCCCCGATGCGGATGGACAAGCTCACCAGCCGATTCCAGCAGGCGCTGGCCGACGCCCAGTCGCTCGCCCTCGGCCGCGACCACCAGTTCCTCGAGCCCGCTCACGTGCTGCTGGCGCTCCTCGACAGCCAGGGCGGCACCGTGCGGCCGCTCCTCCTCAAGGCGGGCGCCGACCTCAACCGGCTGCGCTCGCAGCTCGGAGCCGCCCTCGACCGGCTGCCCAAGGTGGAGGGGGCGCCGGGGGACATCCACGTCTCGAGCGACCTCAACCGCATTCTCAACGTCACGGACAAGCTCGCGCAGCAGCGCGGCGACCAGTTCATCTCGAGCGAGCTGTTCGTGCTCGCGGCCTTCGAGGACCGCAATCTCGCGCAGATCCTCCGCGACACCGGCGTCGTGCGCGGCGCGGTGGAGAAGGCGATCGAGGAAGTGCGGGGCGGGGAGAAAGTCGCCGACGCCGGCGCGGAGGAGAGCCGGCAGGCGCTGGAGAAGTACACCGTCGATCTGACGGCGCGCGCTTCCTCGGGCAAGCTCGACCCGGTCATCGGCCGCGACGACGAGATTCGGCGCACCATCCAGGTGCTGCAGCGCCGTACCAAGAACAACCCCGTGCTGATCGGCGAGCCCGGCGTCGGCAAGACCGCCATCGTCGAAGGCCTGGCGCAGCGCATCATCAACGGCGAGGTGCCCGAGGGCCTGAAGAACAAGCGCATCCTCGCGCTCGACATGGGCGCGCTGATCGCCGGCGCCAAGTTCCGCGGTGAGTTCGAGGAGCGCCTGAAGGCGGTCCTGAACGATCTGGTGAAACAGGAAGGCCAGATCATCCTCTTCATCGACGAGCTGCACACCATGGTGGGCGCCGGCAAGGCGGAAGGCGCCATGGACGCGGGCAACATGTTGAAGCCGGCCCTGGCGCGCGGCGAGCTGCACTGCGTCGGCGCGACGACGCTCGACGAGTACCGCAAGTACATCGAGAAGGATGCCGCCCTGGAGCGCCGCTTCCAGAAAGTGCTGGTGGACGAGCCCTCGGTGGAGGACACGATCGCGATCCTGCGCGGCCTGCAGGAGCGCTACGAGGTCCACCACGGGGTCGACATCACCGATCCGGCCATCGTCGCCGCGGCCACCCTCTCGCACCGCTACATCGCCGACCGTCAGCTGCCCGACAAGGCGATCGACCTCATCGACGAGGCCGCCGCCCGCATCCGCATGGAGATCGACTCCAAGCCCGAGGCGCTCGACCGCCTCGAGCGGCGCATCATCCAGCTCAAGATCGAGCGGGAGGCGCTGAAGAAGGAGCAGGACGAGGCCTCGCGCAAGCGCCTGGCGACCCTGCAGGAGACCCTGCACGGCCTGGAGAAGGAATACTCGGATCTCGAGGAAGTGTGGAAATCCGAGAAGGCGACCCTGCAGGGCGCGGCCCAGATCCGCGAGGAGCTCGACCGCGTGCGCCTGGAGCTCGATGCCGCCCGCCGCGCCGGCGATCTCGGCCGCATGGCGGAGCTGCAGTACGGGAAGATCCCGGAGCTCGAGAAGCGGCTCGCCGCGGCCGCCGCGGCCGAGGACAAGGCGCCGCAGCTGGTGCGCAACAAGGTGACGGAGGAGGAGATCGCCGAGGTCGTCTCCAAGTGGACCGGCATCCCCGTGTCGAAGATGCTCGAGGGCGAGAAGGACAAGCTCCTGCGGATGGAGGAAGCTCTCGGGCGCCGCGTGGTCGGCCAGGACGAGGCGCTCAAGATCGTCGCCAACGCCATCCGCCGCACCCGCGCGGGCCTCTCGGATCCGCGCCGTCCCAACGGCTCGTTCCTCTTCCTCGGTCCCACGGGTGTCGGCAAGACAGAGCTCTGCAAGGCCCTCGCCGAGTTCCTCTTCGACACCGAGGATGCGCTGGTGCGCATCGACATGTCGGAGTTCATGGAGAAGCACTCCGTGGCGCGCCTCATCGGCGCCCCGCCCGGCTACGTCGGCTACGAGGAGGGCGGGTATCTCACCGAGGCGGTCCGGCGGCGCCCGTACGCGGTGATCCTGCTCGATGAGGTCGAGAAGGCGCACCCCGACGTCTTCAACGTGCTGCTGCAGGTGCTCGATGACGGCCGCCTGACCGACGGTCAGGGCCGCACCGTGGATTTCCGCAACACGGTCATCATCATGACCTCGAACCTCGGCTCGCAGGTGATCCAGGAGTACGCCGGGGAGAAGAACTACACCCGCATGAAGAGCGCGGTGATGGAGATCGTGCAGCAGAGCTTCCGGCCGGAGTTCATCAACCGGATCGACGACATCGTGGTGTTCCATCCGCTCGGCACCGAGCAGATCCGCTCCATCGTCGACATCCAGGTCATCTACCTGCGCAAGCGCCTGCAGGAGCGGGACATGGACCTGACGCTCGACGACAAGGCCCGCGACCTGCTCGGCGAGGCGGGGTTCGATCCGGTGTACGGGGCCCGGCCGCTGAAGCGGGCGATCCAGCAGCAGATCGAGAACCCGCTGGCACAGCGCATCCTCAAGGGGGAATTCGTCCCCGGAGACCGCATCGACGCCACGGTGCGCGACGGACAGCTCGTCTTCGGCAAGGCGTCCTGACTTATAATCCCGGCCGGGAAGCCGCCCATACACCCATAACTCGAAGCCATGCCGTTCTACGAATACGAGTGCCAGAGCTGCAAGTTCTACATCGAGGAGATGCAGAAGATCAGCGACCCGCCGCTCGTGAAGTGCCCCTCCTGCGGCAAGCGGACCCTGCAGAAGCTGGTCTCCGCGCCCGTCTTTCGCCTCAAGGGCAGCGGCTGGTACGAGACCGACTTCAAGTCCGACAAGGAGGACCAGCGCAATCTCGCGGTCGAGCGCGAGGAATCGAAGCCCGCCGCGCAGGAGCCGAAGCCGGAGGCGAAAGCACCCGCTGCCGAGAGCGCCAAGCCGTCCGAGCCCAAGACCCCGAGCGTGACGACCGCCGCTGCGGCGCCGAAGTCCCGGGCCGCGGCGCCGCGCAAGCGACCCGCCGCCGCCAAGGCAGCCGCTCGCCCCGCGGCCTCCCGCGCCAAGGCGAAGCCGGCGGCGCGGGCGAAGGCCGCCAAGCGCGGCTCGAGACGGTGAGGCATTGACCTCGCCCGCCGCCGAGAGGACCGCCCGGGCGCTGCAGCCCGGCCAGGCCGCGCCGAAGAAGCGGGGCTCGCCCCTGCGGCGCTACCTCGTTGCCGGCGTGCTCGTCTGGCTGCCGATCGCCGCCACCCTGTGGGTGGTCGGGTTCCTCTTCCGCGTGGCGGACAAGACCCTGCTGCTCTTCCCGCTGCCGCCCGGCTATCAGCCCCAGGGGCTCATGGGCGTGGTGCTGCCGGCCGTCGGGGCGATCTTCGCCATCGTCGTGCTCTTCCTCACGGGCATCCTCGCCACCAACCTCATCGGCCGGCGCCTGCTCGTGTGGGGCGAGGAGCTGCTGCACCACATTCCCATCGTCGGCAGCGTCTATGGCGGGGTGAAGAGCTTCGCCGAGAGCGTCTTCTCGCAATCGAACGCGTTCCGCAGAGTCGTGATGGTCGAGTACCCCCGCGAAGGCGTCTGGAGCCTCGGCTTCCTGACCGCGGAGGACGTGCCCGAGGTCACCCAGAGAACGGGTGAGCCCCACGCCTGCGTCTATATCTCCGCCGCCCTCAATGCCACCGGCGGCTACCTCGCCATCCTGCCGCGCCGGCGGATCGTGGAGCTCGAGATGACGGTCGATGCCGCCATGAAGATGATCATCACCTGCGGCGTGGTGGTCCCGCCGCTCCCCGACCGCAAGCCTGAGCTGGCGCAGCCCGCCGCCTGAGCCTCCGTGAGCAGGCCCGCCGAGGGAGCGCGCCGGAGCTTGCTGGAGAGCGCGACATGAAAGCCATGCGCCTCGCGAGCCCCGGCCTTCCGCTGCGGCTGGAGGAGGTCACGCTGCCTGCGCCTGGCGAGCACCAGGTACGTATCACCGTCGAAGCCTGCGGTGTCTGTCGCACCGACCTGCATCTGGTGGACGGCGAGCTGCCCCACATCCACTACCCCATCACCCCCGGCCACGAGATCGTGGGCGTCGTTGCCGAGACCGGTCCGGCGGTCACGCGCTTTCGTCCCGGTGACCGGGTTGGGGTGCCCTGGCTGGCGCAAGCCTGCGGCCTCTGCCGCTACTGCCGTGCCGGCCAGGAGAACCTCTGCGAGTACGCGCGCTTCACGGGCTATTCCGTCGACGGCGGCTATGCGGAGGAGGTCCTGGCCGATGCGCGCTTCTGCCTGCCGCTGCCGGCCGACGTCCCCGCCGCGCCGCTCGCGCCCCTGCTCTGCGCGGGCCTCATCGGGTATCGCGCCTATCGCGCCGCCGGCAGCGGCACGAACCTCGGCCTCTACGGCTTCGGCGCCGCCGCGCACCTGCTGGCGCAGGTGGCCCGCGCCCAGGGGCGGCGGGTGTTCGCCTTCACCCGGCCGGGCGATCTCGAGGGGCAGGCCTTCGCCAGGGATCTGGGGGCCGTGTGGGCGGGAGACTCGGACCGTCCGCCGCCGGACCCGCTGGATGCGGCGATCCTCTTCGCGCCGGTCGGCGCCCTGGTGCCCGCAGCGCTGGCTGCCGTCCGTCCGGGCGGCCGGGTCGTCTGCGCCGGCATCCACATGAGCGACATCCCCCGGTTTCCGTACGCGCTGCTCTGGGGCGAGCGCTCCGTGAGCTCCATCGCCAATCTGACCCGCGCCGACGGCGAGGAATTCCTGGCTCTGGCCGGGAAGCTCGGCCTGAGAGCCACGGTGCAGACCCACCCGCTGAGCGCGGCGAATCTCGCGCTCGAGCGGCTGCGCAACGGGGCGCTGCAGGGTGCGGCGGTCTTGGTTGCGGCGCCTCCGGGGCCTCCGTAAGATCGCCGGCCCTATGCGATCACATTACTGCGGACAGGTCGATGAGAAGCTGATCGGCCAGACGGTCGAGGTGGCCGGCTGGGTGCACCGGCGGCGGGACCACGGCGGCATCATTTTCGTGGACCTGCGCGACCGCGAGGGCCTGCTGCAGGTCGTCTTCGACCCCGACGCGGCGGAGGTCTTCCGCGAGGCGGAGCGGCTGCGCAATGAGTTCGTCATCCGCGTGAAGGGGCGTGTCCGGGAGCGCCCGAGCGGGACGGTCAATGCCAACCTCGCTTCCGGCCGCGTGGAGCTCCTGGCCGGCGAGCTGGAGCTGCTCAACCGCTCCGAGCCGCTGCCGTTTCAGCTGGACGAGCAGGTGGGCGAGGAAGTCCGCCTCAAGTATCGCTATCTCGACCTGCGTCGGGAGGTCATGAGTCAGCGCCTGCGGCTGCGCCATCGGATCACGCGCGCCATGCGCGGCTTTCTCGACGGGCACGGCTTCATAGACCTCGAGACGCCCATGCTGACCAAGGCGACTCCGGAAGGCGCGCGCGACTACCTGGTTCCGAGCCGCACGCATCCGGGCAAGTTCTTCGCCCTGCCGCAGTCGCCGCAGATCTTCAAGCAGCTCTTGATGATCGCGGGCTTCGACCGCTACTACCAGATCGTGCGCTGCTTTCGCGACGAGGACCTGCGCGCCGACCGGCAGCCGGAGTTCACCCAGCTCGACGTCGAGACCTCCTTCCTGACCCAGGATCAGATCATGGAGATGATGGAGGGGCTGACACGGCACTTCTTCAAGGAGGTGCTGGGCGAGGCGCTGCCCGAGCCTTTCCCGCGCATGAGGTTCGCCGAGGCGATGCGCCGCTACGGCTCCGACAAGCCGGACCTGCGCATTCCGCTCGAGCTCGCGGACGTGGCCGATCTCGTCCGGGATTGCGACTTCAAGGTGTTCGCCGGTCCCGCCAAGGACCCGAAGGGCAGGGTGGCGGCGCTGCGCGTGCCGGGCGGCGGCACGATGCCCCGCTCTCAGATCGACGGCTACACGGAATTCGTCGGGCGCTATGGCGCCAAGGGCCTGGCCTACATCAAGGTCAACGAGCGCGCCCGCGGCCGCGACGGCCTGCAGTCTCCGATCATCAAGTTCCTGAGCGATGCCGCCATCGCCGGCATTCTCGAGCGCACCGGGGCGGCGGACAACGACCTCGTCTTCTTCGGCGCCGACAGCGCCAAGGTGGTCAGCGACGCGCTCGGCGCGCTGCGGCTGAAGATCGGCCATGACCTGAAGCTCGTCGAGCCGGGCTGGCGACCCCTCTGGGTCGTCGATTTCCCGATGTTCGAGTGGGATGCGGACGAGCGCCGTTGGGTCGCCATGCACCATCCCTTCACCTCGCCCAAGATCGACGATCCGGCGGCGCTGCGCGCGGACCCGGAGAAGGCCCTCGCCAAGGCGTACGACCTGGTGTTGAACGGCTCGGAGATCGGCGGCGGCTCGGTGCGTATCCACCGCCAGGAGATGCAGTCGACGGTGTTCGATCTGCTCGGGATCGGGCCGCAGGAGGCGGCGAAGAAGTTCGGCTTCCTGCTCGATGCGCTGAAGTTCGGCGCGCCGCCGCACGGCGGCATCGCCTTCGGTCTCGACCGGCTGGCGATGCTGATGACCGGCGCCGACAGCATCCGCGAGGTCATCGCCTTCCCGAAGACGCAGACCGCGGCGGACCCGCTGACCGATGCGCCGACCGAGGTCGGTGAGGCCCAGCTGAGGGAGCTGCACATCCGCGTGCGGACGCCGCCTGTGGTTTGAAGCGCCGGATCCGGGCTCCTGCCCGGCCCAGCGCGCCTCGAGCGAAAAGCGTGGTTTTCGCTCGAGGCTCCGCCACCTGCGGCGGCGGGGCACATCCCTGTGCCTCAGTTCCCGCTCATCCGCGGGTACAACCCGATCGCCGCGGCCGCGCTGGGCCGCACGAATCCTGGTACCGTGGGCCGGGCGGCTGCAATGGCCGCGCTGCTCCCGGCGCGATGAGAGAGGACGCTGCGCAACACGTGGTCTACGTGCACGGGCTATGGATGTCCGGCGGCGAGTCCCTGCTGCTCGCGCACCGGCTGCTGCGCGAGTTCGGGCTCGAGGTCCACACGTTCTCCTACTCCGCGGTCACGTGGGGCATGGAGGAGATCACGGCGCATCTGCAGAGCTTCGTGCGCGCGCTCGAGGCCCCCGCGGTGCACTTCGTGGGCCACAGCCTGGGCGGCCTCGTCATCTACCGCTTCTTCGAGCGCTACCCCGAGCAGCCGCCCGGCCGGGTGGTGTTCCTCGGCACGCCCTGCCTCGAGAGCCGCGCCGCGGTGCGCGCGGGCCGCTCGCAGCTCGTGAGCGCGCTCATGGGGCCCTCGGTCGCGGACGAGCTGCTGCGGCCGCGCGAGCGGCGCTGGACCTTCGGCCGGCCGCTCGGAATCATCGCCGGCAGCCAGGCGCTCGGCCTCGGCCAGTTCCTGGCGGGCTTCGAGGAGGAATGCGACGGCACGGTGGGGGTCAGCGAGACGCGCCTGCCGGGCGCGGCGGATCACATCGTGCTGCCCGTCAGCCACATGGGAATGTTGGTTTCGCCGCGGGTGGCGCGGGAGACGGGGCTGTTTCTCAGGGACGGG
>DAHUXV010000060.1 GCA_027306985.1 Gammaproteobacteria bacterium
GATCACGGCGGCCGCAGCATCGTCGCGGACCAGCTCGGAGCGCGGGCGGCATAACATGGCTGAAGAATTCGTCAACGTCGAGATCAACGGCAAGCCGGTCAAGGCCCGCAAGGGCGAGATGATCATCCGCGTCACCGATGCGCACGGCGCCTACGTGCCGCGCTTCTGCTATCACGACAAGCTCTCCGTGGCGGCCAACTGCCGCATGTGCCTGGTGGAGGTCGAGAAGGCGCCGAAACCCATGCCGGCCTGCGCCACGCCGGTCGCCGAGGGCATGAGGATCTTCACCGACTCGCCGCGGGCGATAGGCGCGCAGCGGGCCACGATGGAGTTCCTGCTCATCAATCATCCGCTCGATTGCCCGATCTGCGACCAGGGCGGGGAGTGCGAGCTGCAGGATCTTTCGCTCGGCTTCGGCCGCGATTACTCGCGCTTCAGCGAGCGCAAGCGCTCGGTCCCGGACGAGGATCTCGGCCCGCTCATCGCCACCGACATGACGCGGTGCATCCACTGCACCCGCTGCATCCGCTTCACCGAGGAGATCGCCGGCATCCAGGAGCTCGGTATGATCGGCCGCGGCGAGCAGATGAAGGTGCGCCGCTACATCGAGACCACGGTCCACCACGAGCTCTCGGGCAACGTGATCGATCTCTGTCCGGTCGGCGCGCTCGTGTCCAAGCCCTACCGCTTCAGCGCCCGGGCGTGGGAGATGACGTCGGTTCCGCTCGTCTCGCCGCACGACGGCACGGGCAGCAACCTCTTCGGACACGTGCGGCGCGGGCGGCTCATGCGCGTGGTGCCGCGCGAGAACGAGGCGATCAACGAGATCTGGATCGCCGACCGCGACCGCTTCAGCTATGAGGGCGTCTACAGCGAGGACCGGCTGCAGCGCCCGATGATCCGCAAGGGCGGCGAGTGGGTGGAGACCGACTGGGAGAGCGCGCTGGCCACGGCGGCCGAGGGATTGCGCGGCCGGGGCGCGGAGCTCGGCGTGCTGGCGAGCCCCTCGGGAACGCTCGAGGAGCTCTACCTCGCCGGGCGCATCGCCCGCGGGCTCGGCAGCGGCAACATCGACTCGCGCTTGCGGCAGCGCGATTTCCGCGACCAGGACGCGGACCCGCTCTACCCGAATCTCGGCCTGCGCATCGCGGACATCGACTCGCTCCAGGGCTTGCTTCTCGTGGGCGCGAACCTGCGCCGCGAGGCGCCGGTCCTGGCGCACCGCGTGCGCAAGGCGGCGCGCGGCGGCGCGAAAGTGGCGCTGCTCAACCCGGCGGTCTTCAACTACCACTTTCCGGTGGCGGCCTACGTGGAGTCGGCGCCGGCGGCCCAGGTAGCCGATCTCGCGGCGGTGCTGCGCGCGGCGGCGGAAGCCGCGGGCGTGGCGGTTCCCTCGCACCTCGCGGAAGTGGTCGGCGGTGCGCAGGTCACCGACAGCCATCGTGCCGCGGCCGCGGCGCTCGCATCGGGCGATGCGGCCGCCAGGCGCGCCGTGTGGCTCGGCGCCCTGGCGCTTCGCCATCCGCGCTTCGCCGACCTCAGGGCGCTGGCCGCGGCCCTGGCCCAGGTGACGGGGGCTTCCCTCGGTGTGCTCGCGGAAGGCGCCAATGCGGCCGGAGCCGCTCTCGCGGGCGCCGTGTCGCACCGGGATGCCGGCGGCAAGCCCGCGAGCTCCCCCGGCCTGACGGCGGCCGGCATGTTGGCGCGCCCCCTCAAGGCCTACCTGCTGACAGGTGGTGTCGAGCCGTGGATCGACGCGCCCGAGACCGCCGCGGAGCGCGTTCTGGGACAGGCGCAGCTCGTCGTCGCGATCACCCCGTTCGCGAGCGAGACGCTACGCAAGGTCGCTCACGTGCTTCTGCCCGCCGGCACGTTTGCGGAGACTTCCGGCACCTACGTCAACCTCGAGGGGGTCTGGCAGAGCCAGACCGGCGCCGCCGCTCCCGTCGGCGAGTCACGCCCCGGCTGGAAGATCCTGCGGGTGCTCGGCAATCTTCTCGGCCTCTCCGGTTTCGAGTACCAGTCCTCGGAGGACGTCCGGACGGAGTTGGCGGCGCTCGTCGGCGTCCAGACGGCGCATGCGGCCCCCGTGTATGCGGGCAGGCACGTTGTCGCGCGGGACGCCGGCGCCCCATCCGCGCAGAAAGTCGTCGACGTTCCGATGTACCAGATCGACGCGGTGGTGCGTCGAGCTCCCTCCCTGCAAAGAACACGTGAAGGCCGCACGCCCGCGGTGACCTACTGAGCATGCCGCAAACTCTCGCCATAGCCTGGGCGTCGCTCCCGGGCATCGCCCGGACGACGGTGTGGATCGTGATCGTCACGGTCGTCCTGATCCTCTGCGTCGCGTTCCTGACGCTCTGGGAGCGCAAGGTCATCGGCTGGATGCAGCTGCGCCGCGGCCCCAACCGGGTGCGCATCCTCGGCCTCTTCCCGGGGCTCGGGCAGCCGTTCGCCGACGTGTTCAAGCTCCTGACCAAGGAAGTGGTCATTCCGACGAACGCCAACAAGCTGATCTTCTGGGTGGCCCCGATGATCGCGCTCATTCCGGCGTTCGCGGCCTGGGCGGTGATTCCGCTGTCGCCGGATCTGGTCATCTCCCAGGCCAATGCCGGGCTGCTCTACCTGCTCGCGCTCACCTCGATGGGCGTGTACGGAGTCATCCTCGCGGGCTGGGCGGCCAACTCGAAGTACGCCTTCCTCGGCGCGCTGCGCTCGGCGGCGCAGATGGTGGCGTACGAGATCGCGATGGGCTTCGCGCTCGTGGGCGTGCTGATGGCCTCGGGCAGCATGAACCTCGGCACCATCGTGCGCGCGCAGGAGGGCGGGGTGCTCTCCCAGAACTGGTTCTGGCTGTTTCCGCTCCTCATCGTCTACTTCATCTCGGGAGTGGCGGAGACCAACCGCGCGCCGTTCGACGTCGCCGAGGGCGAGTCGGAGATCGTCGCCGGTTTCCACGTCGAGTACTCGGGGATCGCCTTCGCGCTCTTCTTCCTCGCCGAGTACGCCAACATGATCCTGATCTCGGCCCTGACGGCGGTGTTCTTCTTCGGCGGGTGGCTCTCGCCGTGGCAGGGGTATCCGCTCCTCGGCGCCACGATCCTCGGCCAGCCGAGCTTCTTCTGGCTGGCACTGAAGATGTTCGCGTTCCTGTTCGTGTTCCTGTGGCTGCGGGCCACCTTCCCGCGCTACCGCTATGACCAGATCATGCGCCTCGGCTGGAAGGCGCTCATTCCCGTGACGCTGGTGTGGATCGGGGTGGAGATGGTGCTGGCGCACTATCGCGTCGGCCCCTGGGCCCGGCCCTGGTTCCATTGAAGGAGGCGAGGCGATGGCCAATCCGCTGAAGACTTTCCTCATGCCGGAGCTCATCAAGGGCCTCTCGGTCACCGCGCGCACCCTCTTCACGCGCAAATACACGCTCAACTACCCTGAAGAGAAGACTCCGCAGTCGCCGCGCTTCCGCGGCCTGCACGCGCTGCGCCGCTACGCGAACGGTCAGGAGCGTTGCATCGCCTGCAAGCTGTGCGAGGCGGTGTGCCCGGCCGTGTGCATCACGATCGACTCGGACGTGTCCCAGGACGGGACCCGGCGCACCAGCCGGTACGACATCGATCTCTTCAAGTGCATCTACTGCGGCTTCTGCGAGGAGGCCTGTCCGGTGGACGCCATCGTGCTCACCCGCATCCACGAGTACCACATGGAGCATCGCGGCGAGAACATCATGAGCAAGGACAAGCTGCTCGCGGTGGGGGAGCGATACGAGGCCATGATCGCGGCCGACAAGGCGGCGGATGCGCCGTACCGCTGAGGCGGCGCTCGAGGCGTAAACCATGCTAGTGCAGATCCTCTTCTACATCTTCGGCACGCTGCTCGTCGTGTGCGCGCTCGGACTCATCACCGCGCGCAACCCGGTGTACTCGGCGCTGTTCCTGGTGCTCTGCTTCTTCAACTCCGCGGTGATCTGGCTGCTCACCGGGGCGGAGTTCCTCGCCATCGTGCTCGTGCTCGTCTACGTGGGCGCGGTGATGGTGCTGTTCCTCTTCGTGGTGATGATGCTCGACATCAACGTCGCGGAGCTGCGCCGCGGCTTCACGCGCTTCGCGTGGCTCGGATGGCTCACCGCCGCCGCCCTGGTCGCCGAGATCGTCATGGTCGTCTGGTCGCACGGGCGCAGCGGCCTCGACGTCGCCCGCACGCCGATCCCGGAGCCGGCGAGCTACAGCAACACGGCGGCGCTCGGCCAGGTCATCTACACGCGCTTCGCCTATCCCTTCGAGCTCGCCGCGGTGCTGCTCCTGGTGGCGATCGTGGCGGCCATCGCGCTCACCATGCGCCACCGGCAGGGCCTGAAGGTCCAGGACGTCTCGCGCCAGGTGTCGGTGCGCGCGGCCGACCGGGTGCGCATCGTCAAGGTAAAGGCGGAGAAGCGCCCATGAGCACGCATGCCATCACCCTGGCGGATCTCCTCACCCTCTCGGGGGTGCTGTTCGCGCTCGCCGTGGCCGGCATCTTCCTCAACCGCAAGAACGTCATCCTGCTCCTCATGTGCGTGGAGCTGCTGCTGCTCGCGGCCAACTTCAATTTCATCGCCTTCTCGCGCGTCTCGGGCGACATCAACGGCCAGGTGTTCGTGTTCTTCGTGCTCACGGTGGCGGCGGCGGAGTCGGCCATCGGCCTCGCCATCCTGGTCGTGCTGTTCCGCGAGCGGCGCAGCATCAATGTCGAAGACCTGAATACCCTGCGAGGCTGACGCCGAATGAATCCGCACCTGCTGATCGCCATTCCCTTAGCGCCGCTCGCGGCCGCCGTCATCGCGGGCCTCGGCGGGCGTGTCATCGGGCGTGCGGGCGCGCATACCGTGACCATCTTCGGCGTCGCGGTCTCCTTCGCCCTGTCGATGCACGTCCTCGAGCAGCTCTACGCAGGCGGCGTTCCGGCGTTCAACGGCCCCGTATACACCTGGGCGGTGACCGACGGGGTGCACATCGACGTGGGCTTCCTGATCGACCGCCTGAGCGCGCTCATGATGGCGGTGGTCACGTTCGTGTCGCTCTGCGTGCACGTCTACACCATCGGGTACATGCGCGAGGACCCCGGCTACACCCGGTTCTTCAGCTACATCTCGCTGTTCACCTTCTCGATGCTCATGCTCGTGATGTCGAACAACTTCATGCAGCTGTTCTTCGGCTGGGAAGCCGTCGGCATGGTGTCGTACCTGCTGATCGGGTTCTGGTACACCCGGCCGAGCGCGATCTTCGCGAACATGAAGGCCTTCATCGTCAACCGGGTGGGCGACTTCGGCTTCATCATCGGCATCGCGGCCGTGTTCTCCTACACGGGCTCGCTCTCCTACGACGCGGCTTTCGCGGCCGCTCCGCACATTGCGCATGCCGTCATTCCGATCACGGCATCGACCAGCTGGAACGCGCTCACCCTGATCTGCATCTGCCTCTTCATCGGCGCGATGGGCAAGTCGGCCCAGGTGCCGCTGCACGTCTGGCTGCCGGACTCCATGGAAGGCCCGACGCCGATCTCGGCGCTGATCCACGCGGCGACCATGGTCACGGCGGGCATCTTCATGGTCGCCCGCATGTCGCCGCTCTTCGAGTATTCGAGCACCGCCCTGTCCTTCGTGCTCATCATCGGGGCGACGACGGCCTTCTTCATGGGAATCCTCGGCGTCGTCAACAACGACATCAAGCGCGTCATCGCCTACTCGACGCTCTCGCAGCTCGGGTACATGACGGCGGCTCTCGGAGCCTCGGCGTACGGCGCGGCGATCTTCCATCTGATGACCCATGCCTTCTTCAAGGCGCTGCTCTTCCTGGCGGCCGGCTCGGTCATCATCGGCATGCACCACGAGCAGGACATGCGCAAGATGGGCGGTCTCGCCAAGTACATGCCGATCACGGCGGTGACCTGCTGGATAGGCGGACTCGCGCTCGTGGCCATGCCGTTCTTCTCCGGCTTCTATTCCAAGGACGCGATCATCGAGGCGGTGGGCGCCTCGCACCGCTTCGGCAGCACGTACGCCTACTGGTGCGTGCTGCTCGGCGCCTACATCACCTCGCTCTACACGTTCCGCCTGCTCTTCATGACCTTCCACGGGGAGGAGCGCTTCCGCCACGCGGCCGCGGCGCACGACCGGGAGGGATCGAAGACGGTCGGGCACGAGGCGGAGCGGCAGGAGCCGGGCGGGCACGGTCACGCACCGCAGGACGCGCACGGCGGCCCCGCGCAGCCCCGCGCCAGCGTGGCGGCGCAGCACGGCCATCATCCGGCCGAGCCGCACGAGAGTCCCTGGGTCGTGACGCTGCCGTTGATCGCCCTCGCCATTCCGTCGCTCCTCGTCGGCTACTTCACGGCGGGCCCGGTGCTCTACGGCAGCTACTTCGGGCACTCGATCTTCGTGCTGCCCGCCGACAACGTGATCGGCCGGATGGCGGCCGACTTCCACGGTCCCGGCGAGCTCGCCTTCCACGGCTTCCTCGGTGCGCCGTTCTGGCTGATGATCGCGGGATTCGTGACCGCCTGGGTGTTCTTCCTGTGGCGTCCGTCGCTCGCCGATCAGGCGGCGCGCAGGTTCGGCTGGCTGCGCACGATTCTCATCCAGAAGTACTACTTCGACTGGGTCAACGAGAAGGTGATCGCCCCCCTCGCGCGGGGAGTCGGCTTCGGCCTGTGGAAGGCCGGCGACCAGGGCATCATCGACGGGGCGCTGGTCAACGGCTCCGCGGCAACGGTCGGTTGGTTCGGCGGCGTCGTGAGGCGGGTGCAGAACGGGTATCTCTATTCCTACGCGTTCTGGATCGTGATCGGCCTGGCGGCGCTGCTCGGCTGGTTCCTCGCGCGCGGCTGAAGAAAGCACAAGAATGCAAGCACATCTGCTCTCCATACTGATCTGGCTGCCGATCGCCGCCGGCATCGTCGTGCTCCTCCTGGGGGAGCGGCACGTCGCCGCCGGACGCTGGCTGTCGCTGCTCGCCTCCATCGGCGCGCTCGCTCTGTGCTGGCCGCTGCTCGCGGGTTTCAACACGCATACGGCGGCCTACCAGTTCGTGGAGAAGGCGCCCTGGATCCCGCGCTTCAACGCCTTCTACGCGCTCGGCGTCGACGGGATCTCGCTGCCGCTCGTGGTGCTCACGGCGCTCATGACCATACCGGTGATCGTCGCGGCCTGGACGGTGGTCAAGACGCGCGCGGCGCAGTACTACGCCGCATTCCTCATCATGGAGGGGCTGATGATCGGGGTGTTCTGCGCCACCGATGCGCTGCTCTTCTACTTCTTCTGGGAAGCGATGCTGATTCCGATGTTCCTCATCATCGGCATCTGGGGCGGGCCGCGGCGCGTCTACGCCACCATCAAGTTCTTCCTGTACACCTTCCTCGGCTCGGTCTTCATGCTGGCGGCCCTCATCTTCATGTACGTGAAGGCCGGCAGCTATTCGATCGCGGCCTTCCAGGCGCTGCCGCTGACGCTCGTCGAGCAGCGCTGGATCTTCGCGGCCTTCCTGCTCGCTTTCGCGGTGAAGGTGCCGATGTGGCCCGTGCACACCTGGCTTCCGGATGCGCACGTGGAGGCGCCGACCGGCGGCTCGGTGATCCTGGCGGCCATCATGCTGAAGATGGGCGGCTACGGCTTCCTGCGCTTCAGCTTGCCCATCACGCCGGATGCGTGCCGCGAGCTCAATCTCCTGGTCGTGACGCTGTCGCTGATCGCCGTGGTCTACATCGGCCTCGTCGCCATCGTGCAGACGGACATGAAGAAGCTCATCGCGTATTCCTCCATCGCGCACATGGGCTTCGTGACCCTCGGGGCGTTCGTGGTGTACGAGATCGTGCGCACGACCGCGCAGGTCCAGGGGGCGGCCATGGGGATGGACGGCGCGATGGTGCAGATGATCTCCCACGGCCTCATCTCCGGCGCGCTCTTCCTCTGCGTCGGGGTGCTCTACGACCGGATGCATACCCGCGAGATCTCCGCCTACGGCGGCGTCATCAATACCATGCCGGTCTTCGCGGCGTTCATGGTGATGTTCGCGCTCGCCAACACGGGCCTTCCGGGCACGTCGGGCTTCGTCGGGGAGTTCCTGGTGATCCTCGCCAGCTTCAAGGCGGGCTTCTGGTATTCGACGCTCGCCGCCACGACGCTGATCCTCGGCGCGTCCTACACGCTGTGGCTGGTCAAGCGCGTGCTCTACGGACCGGTCGCGAACGATCACGTCGCGCAGCTCACCGACCTGAACGGGCGCGAGTTCCTCGTGCTCGGCGTGCTCGCGGTCCTGGTGCTGGCGATCGGCATCTGGCCGGAGCCGCTCCTTAGGATCATGGAGCCCTCGATCCATCACCTGGTCACCCAGGCCGTGGCCACCAAGATCCCGGCGTGATCGGGCCCTAGGACCGAAACGAATGCACACCTTCCTGCACCTGGTTCCCGGCATGCTCCCCGCGATCCCGGAGATCTTCCTCGGTTTCGCGATCTGCGCGGTCCTGCTCTTCGAGGTGTTCGTGGGCGTGAAGCGTCCCGGCGCCACCGCGACCTTCACGCTGCTCATGCTCGTGGTGGGGGCGGCGCTCACCGTGCGCTATGCCGACGTCGCCCATTCCATGGTGCTCTTCGGCGGCATGTACATCGCCGACCCGCTGGCCTTCGTGCTGAAGCTCGCCGCGTTCCTCTGCGTCGCGGTCGCGCTGCTCTACTCGCGCATGTACCTCGAGAATCGCGACATCCTGCGCGGGGAGTACCACGTCCTCGCGCTCACCGCACTCCTCGGCATCTTCGTGATCATCTCCGCCGGCAGCCTGCTCACCGTGTACATCGGCGTGGAGCTGCTCGCTCTGTCCGTGTACGCGATGGTGGCGTTCGACCGGGAATCGGGAGTCGCGGCCGAGTCGGCCATGAAGTACTTCGTGCTCGGCGCGATCGCCTCCGGCACGCTGCTCTACGGCATGTCGATCATCTACGGTCTCACCGGGACGCTCGATCTCGCGGTGATCGCGACGAAGCTCACCGCTCCCGGCAGCCTGGGAGTCATCCTCGGCCTCACCTTCATCGTGGTCGCCGTCGCCTTCAAGCTCGGCGCGGTGCCGTTTCACATGTGGCTGCCGGACGTCTACGAGGGCGCTCCGACCAGCGTCACGCTCTTCGTGGGCACGGCCCCGAAGATCGCGTACTTCGCGCTGGCGCTGCGCCTGCTTGCGCATGGACTCGCCGGCACCTCGGCCGACTGGACGGTGATGCTGATGCCGCTTGCCGTTCTGACCCTGATCGTCGGCAACGTGGTGGCGATCGTGCAAACGAACCTGAAGCGGATGCTGGCGTATTCCACGATCGGCCACGTGGGCTTCATCCTGCTCGGCTTCATCGCCGGCACCCCGAGCGGCTATACCGCCGCGCTCTATTACACCCTGGTGTATGTCCTCGTGGCGCTCGGTGCGTTCGGCGTGATCCTGCTCGCGAGCCGCAAGAGCTTCGAGGCGGACAAGCTCGACCACTACAAGGGCCTCTACCAGCGCGATCCGCTGCTCGCGCTCGTGATGATGGTGCTCATGTTCTCTCTTGCCGGGGTGCCGCCCTTCGTCGGCTTCTGGGCGAAGCTCAGGATCATCCAGGCGCTGTGGGAGACCCGCCATCCGGGCCTGGTCATCGTCGCGGTGGTGATGTCGGTGGTGGGCGCGTTCTACTACCTGCGGGTCGTGAAGCTCATGTACTTCGATGCGCCGCCGGAGAATCTGCCCGCGACCCTGCGGCCGCTCGGGCCGCGTTTCGTGATCGGCGTCAATGCCGCCGCAACGCTGGCGCTCGGCATCCTGCCGAGTCCGCTGCTCGATCTGTGCAGCCGGCTCATCCACTGACGTCGACTGCCTGAAGCGCTGTCCCAAAAACAGAACACTCGATCCGGCGCACTGCAGCGGCCGAGTTCACGGTGGCCGCGGCTGCGATCCGCGGCTAATCTTGCGTCCATGACGCCTGCCGCTGACGTCTCCGCGCGGTCCGACGGTGATCGCCTGATCCAGGAGCTGGCGAACCGCCTGGGCTCCCTTGGTGTCGAAGTTGCCGATATCGCCGGTCACCTGGAGGATCTCTCGACCCAGGTCTCCGGGCAGGCCGCGCAGTTCGAGGAGCTGAACCAGGCGACCGAGACCATGGTCTCGGGCAATCGCGAGATCGATCGCGCCGCGCGCGAAGCCCAGCGAGCCGCCTCCGCGGCCGGCGCGGAAATCGCGGAATCCCGCAGCCTCATCGGCGGCTCGGTCGAGCACATCGGCCGGCTGACCGCCGCCGTCGCACGCATCCAGGAGCGGCTGGCCTCCTTCGCGCCGGTGCTCCAGCAGATCACTTCCGTGGCCGGTGCCATCGAGGGCATCGCCAAGCAGACACGGCTCCTGTCGCTCAATGCCGGGATCGAGGCCGCCCGCGCCGGCGAGGCGGGGCGGGGCTTTGCGGTCGTGGCCGGCGAGGTCAAGGGCCTCGCGGAGGAGACCCGCACCGCGACCGAGCGAATCACCGCCACCGTGCGCTCGCTCGCGGAGCAGATCGAGGGACTGATCGCCGAGGGCGGAGCCGCCGACAAGCATGCGGGCGAGGCCGCGCGCGGCACGCAGCAGGTTCAAGGCGTGGTCGTGCGCGCTCACGAGGCCTTCGGCACCGTGACCCGCGAGATCGATGCCATCGCCCGCTCGGCCTCCGGCAATCTCGAGGCCTGCAACGCCACGCTCGCCGAGCTCGGCGGCCTGGCCGAGGGAGTGCAGCTCTCGTCCACCAGCCTCGCGCAGGCCGACAAGCGGGTGGAGGGACTCCTCGGGCTCAGCGAGGGCCTGATCGAGCTCATCGCCGAAAGCGGCCTGCAGACTTCCGACACGCCGATCATCCGCCTCGGCGTGGAGACGGCGAAGCGGATCGGGGAGTTGTTCGAGTCGGCGATCGCGCGCGGCGAGATCACCGAGGCGCAGCTCTTCGACGAGCGTTACCGGGAGATCCCCGGCACCAACCCCAAGCAATACCTCACCGACTACGTCGAGCTGACGGACCGCCTGCTGCCGCCCATCCAGGACCCGCTGCAGCGCGCCGACCCGCGGATCATCTTCTGCGTGGCCTGGGCGAAGGGCGGGTATCTGCCGACCCACAATCCCAACTACCGGCAGCCTCAAGGCAGGGATCCGGTTTGGAACGCGGCCCACTGCCGCAACCGCCGGCTCTTCAAGGACCGCGCGGTGCAGAAGGTCGGCCGCAACACCAAGCCCTTCCTGCTCCAGACCTATCGGCGGGACATGGGCGGCGGCAATTTCGTGTTGATGAAGGACCTGTCCTCGCCCATCTGGGTGCGCGGCCGGCACTGGGGCGCGTTCCGCATCGGCTATCGGCAGTAGCGAGGCGCCGGGCGGGCCCGCGGCTTGGCTTACCATACTGCTCTGAGCATGTCGTACCCCCGGCGGAGGGGTTCGGTATCATTCCGCAATGGGGTGCCCGTAGCGCCGGCCCCGGGGGTCACGATGCAATACTCACACCGGAATTCCTCTCGCCGCGCCGCCGGGCCTTACCGCGCGGCGGCTCTCGCCGCCCTGTTGCTGCTCACCGCCGGATCCGCCGCGGCGACGGCCGCCGTCAGAGCGCAGATGCTCCACTACCCGCCGGCCCCGCGCGACCGGATCGTGGACGACTACTTCGGCACGCGTGTCCCCGCCCCATACCGGTGGATGGAGGACATGGGCAGTCCCCTGCTGCACCGGTGGGTGAAGGCCGAGAACGCGCTCACCGACGCCTATCTGGCGAAGATCCCGCTGCGCAAGCGGATCAAGCGGCGGCTGACGGCGCTCTGGAACTACGCCCGCGAGACGACGCCCGTGGAGGTCGCCGGCCCCAGGATCTTCTTCCGCCGCAACTCGGGCCTGCAGAATCAATCGGTGCTGTACGTCCAGGACTCGCCCTCGTCCGCGCCGCGGGTGCTGATCGATCCGAACAAGCTCTCCGCCAACGGCTCGGTCGCGCTGGCCGACTTCCAGCCTGCTCCCGACGGCAGGTATCTCGCGTATGCGCTCTCGCAGGGGGGCTCGGACTGGGAGACGGTCCGCGTGCTCGACCTGGCGACGGGCAAGACCCTGCCCGATGCGGTGCACTGGGTGAAGTTCTCCAACATCGCCTGGACCCACGGCGACAACGGCTTTTTCTACTCGCGCTATCCGGCGCCCGCCCCCGGCAACCGGATCAACCAGCAGGTGGTCGGCCAGCGGCTCTATTTCCATGCGCTCGGTGAGCCGCAGAGCCGGGACCGGCTGATCTACCGCCGCCCGGACCTGCCGCGCTGGATCGTCGAGGGGCAGGTGAGCGAGGACGGCCGCTATCTGTTCATCACCCTGGAGAATGGGACCGCGCCGCGCAACGAGCTCTACTATGCGGACCTCGGCGATCCCGCCCATCCCCGGGTCGGCGCCGCCCTGAAGCCGCTCTATACGCGCAACGACGCCGAATATTTCCCCGTCGGCGTACGGCACGGCACGCTCTACCTGCAGACCACCCTCGATGCGCCCAGGGGACGCATCGTCGCCGCGACCCTCACCGAGCCGGCGCCCGCGCACTGGCGAGCGGTGGTGCCGCAGGGGAGCGGGGTGATCCAGAACGCGGCGCTCGCGGACGGGCGTCTGATCGTGCAGACCGAAGTCAACGCGACGAGCCGCCTGATGCTCTACGCCACGGGCGGCAAACGCCTGCGCGCGCTGCCGTTGCCGACGCTCGGCACGGTCACGGGGCTCTCGGCCCGCGATGACTCGAGCCGTGTTTACTACGGGTTCACCTCGTTCCTGTATCCGAAGCGGGTCTACCGCTACGAGGTGCGGCGGGGGATCACGCGCACGATCTTCAAGCCGGCGCTTCGTTTCGGGGCGTCCCGCTACATCACGCGAC
>DAHUXV010000082.1 GCA_027306985.1 Gammaproteobacteria bacterium
TTGTAGAGCTCCGCGCGCACGGCATGCCCGGCGGGCAGCGGCGCCTCGGTATGGTAGGCGTCGTAGAAGGCGCGGCCGAAGCCGCCGAAGAGGCGGGTCATCGCGAGGTCCGCCTCGCGGTCGCCCCAATAGACGGCCGGGTCGAAGATCACCGGCTCGTCGCGCGCGTCCGCGAGCCAGTTGCCGGCCCACAGATCGCCGTGCAGCAGGGAAGCCTGCGGCCGGTGGCCCGCGAGCAGCCCGTCGACCGACTCGAGCAGGCGCGCGCCGGGCTTCTCGAGGAGCTCCGCGAAGCCATTCTGCACGGCGAGCGCGAGCTGATGGCGCAGGCGCCGCTCGCGGAAGAACTCGGCCCAGTCCGCCATCCAGCCGTTCGGCTGCCGTGTCCGGCCGATGAAGTTGTCCTCGGCGAGGCCGAACCGGGCCGCCGTCACCCGGTGCTGCTCGGCGAGCTGCTCGCCGAGCCGGTGCTCCGCGGCGCGGCCGGCGGGGCGGGACTCGATCCACTCCAGGGCGAGAAACGCGCCGCGCCCGGCGGCCCCGCGCGCCAGCACCCGCGGGATGCGCACCGCGTGCGCGGCCGCCAGTTCCTGCAGGCCTGCCGCTTCGGCCTGCAGCCCCGCGACACCGCCCTGTTGCGCCACTTTGACGAACAGCCGCGCCTCGCCGCACTGCCAGCGATAGCAGCGGTGAATGCTGCCGCCCGAGACGGCGCTCTGCGGCTCCGGCGCGCAATCGCGCCCCATTTGCGCGGCGATCCCGCGGGCGATCGCCTCGAATCCACCGTCCTCGCTCAAGATTCCGCTCCTCGCAGTCGATCGCTAGCCGGCGGCCGCCGTGGCGCGGGCTCCCTGCTGCTGCGCGAGCCGCTCGCCCTGGCGGCGCAGCAGGGAGCCGAAGCCGAGGCGGTCGTAGAGCGCGCCCAGAGCCGCAAGATCCGGAGTCCGGGGGCGCAGGTCCTCGGCCGATACGCCGAGCGGCAGGTCGCAGACGATCCGCGTCAGCCGCCGCGCCAGGAAGGCCGATTCGCGATGCGCGGCCAGACGCTCGCCGAGAGCGCTGCCGCCGCGCAGACCCAGGGCGGCGACGCGGCCGATGTTGGCATAGAGCTCATCGAGCGAGCCGAACTTGCGCATCAGCGTGCCGGCGATCTTCGGGCCGATCCCGGGCACGCCGGGGATATTGTCGCAAGCGTCGCCGGTGAGAGCGAGGAAATCCGCGAAGCCCTCGGGCGGGACGCCGAAGCTGCGCTGCACATCGCGGTAGCCGAGCTGCGTGCGGGCACCGAAGTCCCACAGCAGGTCGCCGTCGCGCACGAGCTGCGCGAGGTCCTTGTCGCGGGTGATGAATGCCGAGCGGATGCCTTCGGCGCGCATCAGGCAGGAGAGCGTGCCGATGATGTCGTCGGCCTCGAAGTCCGGATCGACGAACGATGCCAGCCCGAGATGGCGGCAGAGCTCGCGGCAGTACTCGAACTGCCGCGCGAGCCCGGCGGGCGCGGGTTCGCGGTTGGCCTTGTACGCGGGGTAGATCCGGTTGCGATAGGAGGTCGGCATCCGCTGGTCGAAGGCGACGCTGGCGTAACAGGGGCGGATCCGCTCCAGCAGATCGCCGAGAAAGCGCGCGAAACCGAAGACCGCGTGCACGGGGTTGCCGTCGCCGTCCACCATGTCCGGCAGCTGCGAGTGGTAGGCGCGAAAGACGTAGACCGAGGCGTCGATGAGAAAAATCAAGGGCGAGGCGGTGCCTTCAGGCGAGGCCACTCGAGGTGTCCGCGCTGCGCCGAGCGCCCGCGCACGGATGCGCGGGCCGGGGGGCCTGCCACCACGGACGGTCAGTGGCACGACTCGTCCCTGCCCGCCTCATTACGAGAGCCAGCGCTGGATGCGGTCGTGCAGCGGACTGGTGCGCGGGAAGTGCGCCAGCAGGTACTGCATCTGATCGGCGAGCACGCGCCGGCCTTTGAGGAAGATGTATTCCGCGTAGGTCGGCGTGAACGGCACCGCGATGAGCTGCATCTTCGCCTGCTCGGGCGTGCGCGAGGCTTTCTGGTTGTTGCAGCGGCGGCAAGCGGTCACCACGTTGGTCCAGATGTCGAGGCCGCCCTGGCTGAACGGCCTGATGTGATCGCGCGAGAGCTCGCGCGAAGGGAAGCGCAGGCCGCAGTACATGCACAGGTACGCGTCCCTGCGAAAGAGCGTCTGGTTGTTGAGCGGCGGGACGTAATCGTGGCGCGTATTGCCCGGATTGCCCGTATGGCCCACCGTGGCGACGATGGAATTGATCTCCAGCACCGTGCGCCTGCCGGTGAGCGCGTTCACCCCGCCGTAGAGCTCGAAGAGCGGTGAGCCGCAGGTATAGGCCACCTGCTCCTGGTGGTAGAGCCGGGCCGCCTCCTTGTAGTCGATCCACTCGAGCGGCATGCCGGCGACGTCCGTCCTCAAGACGAGTTGGGAGAGCCCGCGCGCCGTCCCGGTGGGAACGATCCGCAGGTCGTCCGCGAGGCCGCGGTCGGCGCGTTCGAGGTCTATGCCCATCATAGCAGGTGTAAGATACGGCAATTTTATGCGAATATTCAACAACCCACGCCCTGGAACCCCCCTGAAAGAGGGTCGCAGATGCCAGCAACGATAGGCGCCCTTCGCGAGACCGCGCCGCGCGAGACCCGTGTCAGTTTGGTTCCCGAGGTGGCCGAGAAGCTGGCCCAGGCCGGCGCGCGGGTGCTGCTCGAGCGCGGCGCCGGCGTGAGCGCCCAGT
>DAHUXV010000083.1 GCA_027306985.1 Gammaproteobacteria bacterium
GCCCGCGTCGCCACCAACCTCACCGTGCTCACCAATCGCCGCACCTATCTGTTCGACTACAAGGCGAGTCCCCACCCTCCGGATCCGAGCGGCGCGGATGTGATCTACGCGCTGCGCTTCGAGTATCCGGCCGCGGCCGCGCGCGCCGCATCGCTCGAGCGGCAGCGGGTGCGCAAGGACCTCGCCGCGGCGCGCAGCGCCAAGCCGCGCAACTACGACTACTGGTACTGCGGCGATCCCTCCTTGAAGCCGGTGGCCGCCTGGGACGATGGCGCGCAGACGACGCTGGTCTTCGGCGCCCACACCGAGCTGCCCGCGGTCTTTGCGTGGAATGCGGACGGCAGCGAATCGCTCGTGAACTTCGACGTGCAGGCTGGGCGCATCGTGGTCCAGCGCGTGGCGCGCCGCCTGGTCCTCAGGCGCGGCAAGCTGGTCGGCTGCGTCGTCGATCGCGCCTTCACGGGAGGCGGAACGCGCCTGGCCTCCGGAACGATAGCGCCCAACGTGCAGCGCGTGGTCCGAAGGGCCGGCGCGGGCGTGCGGCCATGATCCGGCTCCCCTGGCGACGGCAGGCCGTGCCGGGGCCGCGCGAGCGGTCGCCGGCGGAGGAGTCAGCGGGCGAAGCCCGGGACGGACGCGGCTGGATCCGCGGCGAGCGCGGCGCTCCCGTGGTGGCCGGCGCCCGCTCGCTGCAATCGAGAATGAGCAGCCTGCTGGCGGCCGGACTGATGGCCTGCGCGGGAGCCGCCGTGTTGGCGTGGTATTACGCGGAGGCGCTCTCGCATCCGGCGGCGGTGCACCGCCGCTTGCAAACGGCGGTGCCGCAATCGCCCGGCGGGGGAATGATGTTGCCGCTCTTCGGGCCGGTCATCGCACCGGCCCGCACCCGATCGGCCGCGGCGGCATTCGCCGCGCCGGCGGCGCTCCCCGTGTCAGCGCCGGCGGCCGCGCAAGCCATGTCGGCGCTGCCGGCAGCCGCACTGGCCGGGCCGCCGCTGCCTCGCGCACCGGCGGAGCTGCCGCCGGGCTATGGCATGTCATCGCAACCGTCCCCGCAACAGCGCGCGCTCGATCGGCGCCTGGCGGGTCGCGTGTTCGCGCGGCCGACGGGCAACGCGCCCGCCGGACCCGCCGAGGTCATTCCCGGCAACAGCCCGCAAGTGTCCTCGCCGTCCGCCGGCGGCGGCGCACTCGAGAGCCTGCTGCGCCCGACCGTGCTCGCCGCCACGCGGGCGCGGCTGCTGCCCGACCTGCACCTGCTGCTTCCCAAGGGGACGTTCATCGACTGCACCCTGGAGACGGCGATCGACTCGACGCTGCCGGGCATGACGACGTGCGTGACGGCCACCGACACGTTCAGCGCCGATGGAACGGTGGTTCTGCTCGAGCGCGGCACGAAGCTGATCGGGGAGACCCGCGGCGAGGTGCGTCAGGGTCAGGCGCGCGTATTCGTCGTCTGGACCGAGGCGCGCACGCCCGCGGGCGTCGTCGTGCGGCTCGATTCTCCCGGGACCGATGCGCTCGGGCGCTCGGGACTCGAGGGCCGGGTCGACCGCCACTTCTGGCAGCGCTTCGGCGCCGCGGCCCTGATCTCCACCATCGACGGCGCCGTGCAATCCGCGGTGCAGTCCTCCTCACGCGGCGGCACGCTGATTCTCGACCCGACCGCCTCGGAGGACGTGCTGACCGGGATCCTGCGCGGCACGGTCGACATTCCGCCCACCGTCAGGGTCGACAACGGGGCGCGCATCCAGGTGCTGGTGGCTCGCGATGTCGATTTCAGGTCGGTCTATGAGCTCGAGCCCCGTTAGCGTGGCCGCGCATGCGGCGCGGCCCGCGCCCGCGGAGCGGGCCGGCCCCTGCTCCTGCGGGCCGCGGGAGTACGCCTCCGCGCTCGAGCTGCTCATACGCCCGCTGCGCCCGCTGCTCTGCCGGCCGGAGGTCATGGAGATCTGCATCAACCGTCCGGCGGAGGTGTTCCTCGAGACCGGCGCCGGCTGGTGCCGGGAGGCCGCGCCCTACGCCGACCTCGACTGGTGCCGGCGCTTCGCCAAGCTGGTGGCGAACTTCAGCCGCCAGCGGATCGATGAGACCTCGCCCCTCCTTTCGGCCTCGCTGCCGAGCGGCGAGCGGGTGCAGATCGCGATGCCGCCGGCGACGACCCCGGGATGCGTCGCGGTCAACATCAGACGCCCGTCGCAGGAGGTCTGGTCGGTCGGGGAGCTCGCGCGGCGCGGGATCTTCCTCAGGACGCGGCCGGCCGGGAGCGGGCCGGAGGAAGTCGAGATCGAGCTGCGCGGGCTCCTGGCCGGAAAGCGCTACGACGCCTTCATGCGCCTGGCGGTGCGCAGCCGGCGCAACATCCTGGTGTCGGGACCGACCGGCTCCGGCAAGACGACCTGGACCAAGGCGTTGATCCGGGAGATTCCGGCGCACGAGCGTCTGGTCACGATCGAGGATGCGCCGGAGCTCGTGCTCGACTCGCATCCCAATCACGTGCGGCTCTTCTACAGCAAGGACGATCAGGGGCTCTCGCGCGTCACCCCGAAGCAGCTCCTCGAGGCCACCCTGCGGATGAAGCCCGATCGCATCCTGCTCGCCGAGCTGCGCGCGGAGGAGGCATTCGACTACCTGCGCAACGTCAACTCCGGACACCCCGGCTCGATCACCAGCGTACACGCCTCGAGCGCGGCGCTGGCGTTCGAGCAGCTCGTGCTCCTCGTCAAGCAGAGCGAAGGCGGCCGGCAGCTCGCCCGCCGCGATATCCGCAGCCTCCTCAGGCGCCTCATCGACGTCGTCATCCAGTGCGGCGTCGAGGGCCACGAGCGCTACATCAAGGAGATCTGGTATCGGCCGCGCTCCGCCGCGGCGGCATCGGCGCCGGAGCGGCCGCGATGACCGCCATCGCCGTCACGGTCCATGATGCGCTGCGCGGCTGGTCGGGCCTCGGGTTGGATTTCGCCGCCGTGCAGGCGCCCATGTGGGCGGCGATGGCGCGCGGGCGCGCGCAGTGGCGTGCCTTCCTCGCCTCGCCGGCGGTCGCGGGGACGCTCATGGTCGCGACCGGCATCGGCATGTCCCTGGCGAGCCCTCTCCTTCAAACGCTGCACATTGCCGGCGGCGGTCTGGCGGAATACGCGGTCGGCGCTGGCGTCGGCGGACTGCTCGGCTACGGCGGCGGCCGGGTGTTGAGTGCGCCGCGGCGCGACGGCGGCGGCTATATCAGGGGTACGACCGTCATCGATGCGGAGGAGGCGGGCGTCGAGCGCCCCAGCCGGCTTCGGGCCGGGCGTGGGGCGTCGCCGGTGAGCCGCCACACGGGGATCACGCTCGCCGGCATTCCGGTGCCCGTGGCCGATGAGACCAAGCACTTCAAGCTGATGGGCACGACGGGGTCCGGCAAGAGCACCGCGATCGCGGAGCTGTTGTCGGGCGCGCTGCGGCGCGGGGATCGCGCCATCATCGCCGATCCGGACGGCGGCTATCTCGCGCGGTTCTTCGATGCGCGCCGCGGCGATGTGATCCTGAGCCCCTTCGAGCCGGGCGGCGCCAAGTGGGACCTCTTCGGGGAGATCCGCGAGGAGTACGACATCGATCAGCTCGCCCTGGCGCTCATTCCGGATCACGAGGGGCAGGACAGGAGCTGGCGCGGCTACGCGCGCACGCTCTTCAGCGCCGTGACCAGCCAGGCACGGGCGGCCGGAGTGTCGGACGTGAAGCCGCTCTTCGAGCTGCTCGTCACCGCGAGCAAGAGCGAGCTTAAGATGCTGACCGGCGGCACGCCCGCGCAGGTCTTCTTCGAGGAGCACAACGACCGGATGCTCGACTCCATCCGCTCGGTGTTGACCTCCGGGGTCGGCGCGTTGCAGCACATCGCCCGCCAGGAGTCGCAGCCGCTCTCGGTGAGACAGTGGGTGCGCTCGGGACGCGGCGTGCTCTTCATCCCGTATCGGGCCGGCCAGATCGCGGCGCTGCGCTCCACCGTCTCGGCGTGGATGCGGATCGGGATCTTCGAGGCGATGAGCCAGCCCCCGGCGGACCAGAAGCTGTGGTTCGTGGTCGATGAGCTCGATGCGCTCGGGCAGATCGACGGCTTGAAGGATGCGCTCGCGCGGTTGCGCAAGTTCGGCGGCCGCTGCGTCCTCGGGTTCCAGTCGGTCGCCCAGGTCTCGACGACTTACGGCAAGGGGGAAGCACAAACGATCGTGGAAAACTGCGGCAACTCCCTGATCCTGCGCTGTTCCGCGAGCGAGCACGGCGGCACCTCGCAGTTCGCCTCGCGCCTGATCGGCCAGCGGGAGGTCGTGAGCATCTCGCGCTCGAGGTCGCGCCGTCCGGGGGAGTTCCTGGCCTCGGTCACCGAGTCGGAGCACCGTCAGATCGAGCCCGCGGTGATGGATTCGCAGATCGAGCGGCTGGCGGATCTCGCGGGATTCCTGAAGCTCGCCTCCTCGCCCGACTGGCTGCGGGTCAGGTTGCGGCCGCCGGCTCGGATTCGAGAGATCCCCGCGGCGGATGTCGGACGCGCGCCGCCCTCCGGGGCTCATCAGGACTCGCCCGTGCACCGGGAATCGACGAGCGACACGACGGCTTTCCAGGACGCGTGGGAGCATGACTGAGGTCGGATTGAGCGATGAGGCGTTGAAGCTCGGCCTGCTGATGGAGGCCGCGCAGGCGCAGCAGCGTCTCGCTGAGGAGAGCCTCGATCGCCTGGCCGCGCATACGCGTGAGCTCGAGGCCATCGTGCGCGATGAGATCCGGCGGACGGTCGGCGAGGAGCTGGCGGCGGTCGCGAGCGAGAGCGGCCGCGCCGCGCAATCGCTGCAGCGGCTGCGGCGCGCAGCGAACGTGCGCGTGCTGGCATGGACGGTATCCATCGCCGCGGTCTGCTCCGCGGCGACGATGGGGGAGGCGTGGTGGATCCTGCCTTCGCAACACGAGATCGCGGGCCTGCGCGCCAGGCGCGATGCGCTGGTCGCGAACATCGCACGCCTGCAGGCGCACGGCGGCTCCATCGATCTCAGAAGATGCGGCGCTCGCGCGAGGCTCTGCGTGCAGGTGGATCGCCATGCGCCGGCCTACGGTGCGCACGCCGACTACCTGATCGTCAAGAGTCACTGAGGCCCGGGTGTCGCGACATGTCACCTGCACGGATGATCTCTTGGGGTTCCTCCGCCGCGCGCCCGCTCATCGAGGCGCTGCTCGCGGTGGCGCTCGCCGCTGCCGTTACGCTCTCGAGGCGATCGCGCGGCCGCGATGCGCACAGACGCGGCACTTTGATCAGGGACGGCAGGGCGGCGCAGAGGCGTACCGCGAGCTTGCAGCGCCTGCGGCGCGACCCGCGGCTCACGCTGGCCGGCGTCGGCATCCTCCCCGAGGAGGAGGTCAAGCATTTCAAGCTGATCGGGACGACGGGGACGGGCAAGTCGACCGCCATTCGCGAGTTGCTCGCGGCGGCCCTCGAGCGCGGCGACCGCGCGGTGATCACGGATCCCGACGGCAGCTATCTCGCGCGGTTTCACGATGCCGGCCGGGGCGATGTCATCCTCAACCCATTCGAGGGGCGCTCGCTGCGATGGGCCCCCTTCGCCGAGGTCCGCGAGCCGTACGATGCCGAGCAGCTGGCGAGGAGCCTCATCCCCTCCACCGAGGACCCCTCGGGGCGGGAATGGCGCGCGTATGCCCGAACCTTCCTCACCGCGGTGCTTCGCCGCTGCCACGAGGCCGGCAGGCACGATGCCGCCGAGCTGTGGCGCCTCATCGCGATCGCGCCGGGCGCGGAGCTGCGCTCGCTCGTCGCCGGCACTGCGGCGCAGCCCTTCCTCGAGCCGGAAAACGCGCGCATGTTCGGCTCCATCCGCTCGGTCGCCGCATCGGCGGCCGCCGCCCTGGAGCATGTGCGCGACCAACGCTCGCGCGCGTTCTCGGTGCGCGATTGGATCGACGAGGGCCGGGGCGCTCTCTTTCTGCCGTACCAGGCGAGTCAGATCGCCGCGCTGCGCACCATCATCGCGACGTGGGTGCGCCTGTCGATCTTCGAGATCATGAGCCGTGAGCGCACCGGGCGGCGCCTGTGGCTCATCATCGATGAGCTCGATGCGTTGGGCGCGATCGACGGTCTGAAGGACGCCCTGGCGCGGCTGCGGAAATTCGGCGGACGCTGCGTCCTCGGGTTTCAGTCGATCGCCCAGGTCTCCCATACCTATGGCGCGGGCGAAGCACAGACGATCGTGGAAAACTGCGGAAATTCCCTGATCCTGCGCTGTTCCGCGAGCGAGCACGGCGGCACCTCGCAGTTCGCATCCCGGCTGATCGGCGAGCGGGAGGTGGCGCGCCGCAGCACGAGCCGCGGCCGTGACGGCAACGGCTTCCCCGGCGCCCGGGGCTCGCGCCGCTCGATGAGTGTCAGCGAGCAGCGCGTCACCGAGGCGGCGGTGCTGGCCTCGGAGCTCGAGCAATTGCCCGATCTGACCGGCTATCTCAAAACCGCCTCCTCGGCCGCCTGGCTGCGGGTGCGCCTGCGCCGCGATGACGATTGACGGAGCCTCACGCGATGGCAATCTTTCACCTCGACATCAAGCCGGTGACGCGCAGCACGGGCCGCAGGGCGACGAGCTCGGCCGCGTACCGGGCGGGCGAGAGCATCCGCGATGAGCGCACGGGCACTCTCTACGATCACCGCGAGCGCCGGGACGTACTGCACAAGGAGATCATCCTGCCCTCGAAGCTCGATCGGCCGGACGCCGGCATGGAGTGGGCGCGCGACCGGGCGACGTTGTGGAATGCCGCGGAGAAGATGGAGAAGCAGAGCAACTCCCGGGTGGCGCGCGAGTATCTGGCCGCCTTGCCCGCGGAACTGCCCCCCGAGCGGCGCATCGGCCTCGCCAGGACCTTCTCGCGCGAGATCGCCGACCGCTACAACGTGGCGGTGGACCTCGCCATCCACGAGCCGCGGCCGGGAGGCGATCCGCGCAACTTCCACGCGCATCTGCTCGCGACGACCCGGGAGCTGACACCCGGGGGCTTGGGCGCGAAGACCGGCATCGACATGGCGGGCGGGGTCCGCAGCGAGCTCGGGCTGCCTCCGTCGCGGCAGGAGTTCGTGACGCTGCGCGCACGCTGGGCGGAGCTGACCAACGAGGCGCTGCGCGAGGCCAACATCGAGGCGCGGGTCGATCACCGGAGCCTGCAGGCGCAAGGCGCCGATCGCGAGCCCAAACCTCACATTCCGATCGCGGCCATCGCCATGGAGCGCCGCGGGGAGCGCAGCGAGGCGGCCGATCGCATCCGCGAGCGATACCGGGCACGGGTCGCGGCGCGGGAGCAGAGCTCGCTCGCAGCGCCGCAGGAGGCCGCGCCTGCGCGCAGCGAGCCGCCGGAGGCAAAGCCGCAAGAGGCAAAGCCGGTCCGTGAGCCGGCGGCGCCGCTCGACATGGAGGCGCGGCGGCGCCAGGCGGTTCAGGACTGGCTCAGCTACCGGGCCGGGCAGACCTCGGCGTCGCAGGCCGGTCCCGGCGAAGGTGCGGCGCAGACGGTGCGGCCGAGCCTGGAGGATCTGCGCCGCAGGGCCGTCGAAGCCTGGAAGAATCTTCGGGCAAGGGGGGCGGAAAGTCCGCACTCCGCGGACGGCGGGCGCGATCGCGATGCCGCCCACGGGCGGGGCGAGGCCGAGCCGCCACGCGAGACGCCAGCACTCGGTGACGATTTTTCGGGCTGAAGACGGGTGGCAGGCCGCCAGCGGCCGCTACGTCGGCTCCCTCTCCGCGCTGCCCTTCGCCTCGTGCTTCGCCTACTCGCCGTCCGGGACAGGACTCGTGTGCGAGCAGGGCAGACTCCTCTGCGCGCGGTTGAAGACTCTGGATCCGGCATGGCTGTCGCGGCTCATCGCCCGCGCCTGGCTGGAGGCACTCGGGCACGAGCGCTTCGCCGCGGTCCTGGGCAGGCGCGTGGTGTTGGTTCCAGTCCCCGGCAGCGCGCCCGCATCGGGCGCGGGCTGGGTCGCAGAGCGCCTCGCCTGGTGTCTGAAGGAGCTCGAGCTGGCGGGGCGGGTCTGGCCGGTCCTGCGCCGCTGCCGGGCGGTGCGCAAATCCGCCTTCGCGCCCGCGGGAGCGCGTCCCTCGGTACTCGAGCACTACCAGTCGTTCGCCATCTGGCAGACCGTCGATGGCGGCCCGCTATGCGAGCCCCGAGGGGCCGGCCTGCAGCTGACACTCGTCGATGATGTGATCACTCGCGGACGCACCCTGCTCGGCGCCGCGGCCAGGCTGCGCGAGGCGTTCCCGGATGCGCAGGTTCGCGCGTTCGCGCTCCTGCGCACGCTCGGCCGGGATGAGCCGCTGCGCCAGGTCTTGGATCCGTGCCAGGGCGAGGTGCGCTGGATCCGCGCCGACGCCCGCAGGCTCCCCTGATTCGCCCGCCCTCGGCAATGGTCAGTCAGCAGCTGAGTGAGGTAGAGATGGCTCACTTTCAATATATATCACTATCTGATATGCGTCGTCATGTTCGATGAGGCGATGCGCCGTCTGCTCGACTTCGACCGGCGGCGGTACTGGCTGTCGAACGGCTGGAGCATCCGATTCCGCGTCGCCGCGATCGAGGCCAGCACAGTGCGGCCTCACGGAATCAAGTATTCCTTCACGCTGCACGACCACGACGGGAGCAGGCTGTTGGGCTTTGACAATGCACATGGCGTACCGCGTACCGAGACTTACGACCGCCGGCACCGCTTCCGGCGCACCCAACAGCTCGTCGCGTACGAATTCCAGGACGCCGACCGATTGATCGGCGATTTCTTCGCCGCCGTCGAGCAGGCCTGCAGGCAGGACGGTGTTCCGTTCGAGCTCGAGGCCGGCGAGATCGAATTGGAGGCAGAGGAGGACGACGATGGCACGCAAGTCTTTGGCTGAGCTCCGCGAGGAGATGCGTGCAGTGGCGCGCGGCGAGCGGAAGGCCTCACCCCTTCCGGCAGCGCCACTGCTCGCTGCCCTTTCACGCGAGGCTCTCGAGCTTCTGGCGGCTCTGCTGCGCAAGCATCCGGCCACTGTGAGCGAGCTGGTGGCGCAGACCGGCCGGGCGCAGCCGAATATTTCCCGATCCCTGCAGCTCCTTGCCAGATACCGCCTGATCCAGCTCGTGCGGGAAGGTCGCGAGGTGCGGGCCGAGCCGATTGCCAAGGCCGTACGAGTCGACCTCGCGACGGGGACATACGAGACGGAGGCGGCGGCCTGAGGAGTGCTTTACGGGCCGCGTGCGGCCCGCCCCGGTTGACGGCGCGCTGGCCGGGCGGGAGCCCGCATCCAGCGCTTGGAGCTAGTTCTGCAGGTTGGTGCTGAAGGCCAGCATCATGCCGCCCTGGACCGGCACCACGGAGAATTCCGTTCCTTCCTCCTCCCGCCGCTGCCGGCTGCGGTCCATGACGAAATGGGCGGTCGCCATGCCGAGCGCCGCGCCGGCCACCGTGTCGGAGAGCCAGTGCGCGTTGTGCTTCAGGCGCGAGTAGGCGGTGTAGATCCCGACCCCGTAGCCGATCGTGCGGCGGATCCAGCGGTACTTCGGATTGCCGGACTCCGCGAACACCGTGCCCACGGCGAAAGCCGCGGTGGCGTGCTCCGAGGGAAAGGAGGTGCCGCCGCCGAAGAAGTGGTTGGGATCGGTCGTGGCGTCCGGACGCTGCCGGCGGACGATGTACTTCAGGGCGTAGGCGCTCACGAAGCTGAGGCCGCCCGACTCCAGCATGTTCCAGGCCTCGCCCTTGCCCGCATGACTGCCGATCAGGGTCGCGTAGCCCCAGGTGCCGAGGAAGAGGGCGGCGCCGGGCAGGGCGTCGGTGATGCTGCCGGAATTCGGCGGTCCGAGCGGTGTCTTGTAGCCGCTGTCGAAGTGCGTGCGGACCTGGGTGTCGTAGTGGTGGGCGATGGCGATCGCCGCCAGCGTGCCGCCGAGGTACTCCCAGTCCCGGCCGTTCCAGCGCAGTGGGGCCGTGTAGTAGGCGGCAGCGTCCTTCAGCGTGCGCTCGACGAAGCCCGGGCGCGGCGGCGGATACCGGATCGGCAGGCCTTGCTGCTCATAGCTCTGTTGCCCCGCCTGAGCGCTCGTGCCCTGCCCGGCCGACTGGGCGTGAGCGGCGGGAATGGCGAGGACGAGGGGGAGGGCGGCGCCCAGGGTCAGGGCGCGGAAGCGGGTTCTTATGCGCATCGGTGGATTCTATGGGATGCGGATGAAATGAAGAAGCCGGCCGCAGGGGCGCACCCTCGCGGCCGAACGCCCGATGCGGATGGGGGTGCCGAGACGCTTGCCGACGAGGGAGGCGGCCCGCCGCAAACCGCCTGCGCGCCCGCGATCTGAAAAATATCGCAACACGATATATAGCCGCGGGCGCTGGCAGCGTATCTGCAGACGCTCGAGCGATGCGGGTGCGGTCAGCGCGCAAGATGCTGCAGCGCGACGGCCGCCAGCGCCGCCAGCAGCGCCGGGGGCATCACGAGCACGCCGAGCTTGAGAAAGGTGAGCCCGGTGACCCGCACCTTCTCCCGGCGCAGCGCGATGAGCCACAGGATCGTCGCCAGCGAGCCGGTCACGGAGAGATTGGGCCCGAGGTCGACTCCGACGAGCAGGGCGTCCCGCAGGTGCGCAGCGACGTGTCCGCCGCCCACGGACCCCGCGATCAGCGCCACCGGCAGATTGTTCATGACGTTGCAGGCCGCGGCGGCGCTGCCTCCCGCGGCAAGGACCCCTGCATAGCCGGTCCCGTGGCCGAGGTGTTGCAGTCCGGCGCCGAGCGCCGCCAGCAGGCCCGTGCGCCCGAGCCCTGCGACGAGCACGAAGAGGCCGGCGACGAGCGGCAGCACGCCCCACGAGACTCCTTTGACGATGGGCCAGGGCGAGCGCCGGTCGAGCAGCAGCGCCAGCGCGGTGGCGAGGGTCCCGGCCGCGAAGGTGGGTGCGCCGAGCTCGAGGCCCGCGGCCGAGGCCGACAGGAGCGCCACGGCCGTGAGTCCGATGCCGCAGGCGGCGAGCTTCGCCCCGCGCGTGAGCGGCGGCATCGGCACGTGCGCCGTATGCTGCGCCCCCATCGCCCGGGTCTGCGTCAGGCGCAGCACGAGGAATGTCACGGCGATCGCGGCGAGGGAGGGCAGGGCGAATCGCTCGAGCCACAGCGGCAGAGCGGGCATGCGGCTCGCGAACACCACGAGATTGGCGGGATTGGAGATCGGCAGCAGAAAGCTCGCCGCGTTGGCGATGAACGCGCAGATCAGCAGGTACGGCAGCGGCTCGGCGCGCGCCTGGCGCGCGGCGGCATACACCGCCGGCGTCAGCACCACGGCGGTCGCATCGTTGGAAAGAAACGCGGTGACGACGATCCCGACCGCGTAGATGAGGCCGAAGAGCCGCCGCGGCGAGCCTCGCGCCCAGCGCACCGCGAGCGCCGCCACCCAATCGAAGAGCCCCTCGGTCCGCGCCAGCTCCGCCAGCACCATCATGCCCGCGAGGAAGAGGTAGACGTCCGTCCCCTTGCGCACCGCCACCCACGCCTGGCTCGGGGAGAGCAGGGAGCCCAGGACCAGGATGGCCGCTCCCGTGACCGCCCACACCGCTTCCGAGACCCCCCAGGGACGGGTGATGATGGCGAAGATCGCCAGGGCGGCGATCAGCCAGATCGACTCATCGGCGAGACTCGCATGGATCAGCGACACGGGACCGTCTCGGAGCGCGGGGTCCGCGATTGGACCTGCGCGCCCCGGCTGCCGTCAAGGCGTGCGCGGCGGGGCGGCCCTCGGGCGGCCCTTCGCGATCGTGAGCCGCATCGTAGCGAAGTCCAGGGTGATCCGGGCGCCCTGGCGCAGCAGGTCCTGGCCGATCGTGCCGTCGCTTCCCGCCCTGGCGTGCGAGATCACCGGGACGCTCTCGAGTT
>DAHUXV010000087.1 GCA_027306985.1 Gammaproteobacteria bacterium
GCGGGGATACACGCTCGATGTGGGCGCGTTGCGCGCGCTCGAGGAGCGGCGCAAGGCCGCGCAGGTGGAGTCGGACCGCGTGCGCGCGGAGCGCAATGCCAACGCCAAGGCGGTAGGCATGGCGAAGGGCCGGGGAGAGGATGTCACGCCGCTGCTCGCGCGCGGTGAGGCGCTGACGGGCGAGCTGGCGGCGTCGGAGCGTGAGCTCACCGCCGTCCAGGACGAAATGGAAAGCTGGCAGATGGGACTGCCGAACCTGCTGGATGCCTCGGTGCCGGACGGGCGCGGCGAGGACGACAACCTCGAGGTGCGCCGTTGGGGCGAGCCGCGCCGGTTCGAGTTCGAGCCCAGGGATCACGTGGAGGTGGGCGAGAGGTTGAAGGGACTCGATTTCGAGGCGGCGGCCCGCATCTCCGGCGCGCGCTTCGTGGTGATCCGCGGCCAGGTGTCGCGCCTGCACCGCGCGCTCGCGCAGTTCATGCTGGACCTGCACACCGGCGAGCACGGCTACACCGAGGTCTACGTGCCCTACCTCGTGCAGCGCCAGGCGCTGCTCGGCACCGGACAGCTGCCGAAGTTCGAGGACGATCTTTTCAAGGTGAGCGGCAAGAGCGAGGCTCGCGCGGCGGACGCGCACGCATCCGGCGCGGGCGGCCAGCCGGCGCAAGCCGCGTTCTATCTGATCCCGACCGCGGAGGTGCCCGTCACCAACCTCGTGCGCGAGCAGATCGTGGCCGCCGAGGCGCTACCGCTCAAATTCGTCTGCCACACGCCCTGCTTCCGCTCCGAGGCCGGTGCGGCCGGCAAGGACGCGCGCGGCATGATCCGCAGCCACCAGTTCGACAAGGTGGAGCTGGTGCAGATCGTGCGCCCCGCGAGCTCCTACGCCGCGCTCGAGGAGCTGACGGGCCACGCCGAGGAGGTGTTGCGACGGCTGCAGCTCCCGTACCGCACCGTCGCGCTCTGTGCGGCGGACATCTCCGCGAACAGCGCCAAGACCTACGACATCGAGGTGTGGCTGCCCTCGCAGCGGCGCTACCGCGAGATCTCCTCCTGCAGCAACCTCGAGGCGTTCCAGGCGCGGCGCATGCAGGCGCGCTGGCGCAATCCGGACGGCGGCAAGCCGGAGCCGGTGCACACCCTCAACGGGTCCGGGCTCGCCGTCGGGCGCACCCTCGTGGCGGTGCTGGAGAACTATCAGAATGCCGACGGCACGGTGACGGTGCCGCAGGTCCTGAGGCCCTACATGGGCGGCCTCGAGCAGCTGACGGCGTAGGGCTGCCCATCATGGCCACAACGGAGCTCAGCCGCTCGCTCAAGCAGCGGCACCTCACGATGATCTCCATCGGCGGGATCATCGGCGCGGGCCTCTTCGTCGGCAGCAGCGCCTCCATCGCCGCCGTCGGGCCGGCGATCGTGGTGAGCTATCTCATCACCGGCACACTGGTGCTCCTCGTCATGCGCATGCTCGGCGAGATGGCGATGAGCCTGCCCGGCGTGCACTCCTTCAGCGAGTTTCCGCGCGCCGGGCTCGGGCCCTGGGCCGGGTTCGTGACCGGGTGGCTCTACTGGTACTTCTGGATGATCGTGGTGCCGGTGGAGGCGATCGCCGGCGCCAACATCCTGCACGCGTGGATCCCGCTGCCCGCGGGGCTCCTCGGCATCCTCCTCATGGCGGCGATGACCGCCGTCAACCTCATGTCGGCGCGGTCGTACGGGGAGTTCGAGTTCTGGTTCTCCTCGATCAAGGTGTCGGCCATCATCGCCTTCATCGCGATCGGCGCCGCCTATGCCTTCGGCTGGACCTCGCCGCACGGGCCGACGTTCGCCAACCTGACGAGCCACGGCGGCTTCATGCCGCACGGGGCGGTGTCGGTGCTCGCGGGCGCCGTCACCGTCTACTTCCAGCTGACCGGCGCGGAGATCATCACCGTGGCGGCGGTCGAGTCGGCGGAGCCGGCGCGCGCGGTGGCGCAGCTCACCAGCTCGATCATCGTGCGCATCCTCACCTTCTACGTCGGCTCGATCTTCTTCATCGTCGCCATCGTGCCCTGGAACGACATCACGATCGGCGAGTCGCCGTTCACCCGCGCGCTGGTGCAGATGCATTTCGCCTGGGCGGGCGCGGCGATGGACGTCATCATCCTGACGGCGGTGCTGTCCTGCCTCAACTCGGCGTTCTACGTCTGCTCGCGGGTGCTCTTCGTGCTCGCCGGGCACGGCGATGCGCCGCAGGCGCTGATCCGGCTCAACCGGCGCAAGGTGCCGGTGAGGTCGGTGCTGCTGTGCGCGCTCGCGGGCATCGCCGGCATTCTGGCGGCGGTGTCCGCGCCGCAGCGCGTGTTCGCTTTCCTCGTCGACGGCGCCGGCGCGCTCATGGTGTTCGTCTACATGATCGTCGCCGTCGCGCAGGTGAGGCTGCGGCGCAAGCGCGAGCGCGCCGGTGAGCCGGCGCCGGCGCTCACCATGTGGCTCTTCCCGTGGGCGAGCTATGCCGCCATCGCCGGCATGGCCGCCGTTCTGATCGCCATGGCCTTCACGCCTGCGCTCACTCAGGAGCTGCGCATCAGCCTGATCTCGCTGGCCGTGACGGTCCTCGCCTATCTCGCCCTGCGCGCCCGCCGCCGGTCCGTGACGGCCGTCCGGGCTGCCGCCGACTGATCCCCGGAGACGACGAGCGAAGTGATCGACAGCCGCTACCTTCAATTCACGTCCAGCCCCTGGCTCGTTGCCGCCGCGAGCGCGGTAGCGGCCGTCGTCATCGGTCTCATCCTCCATCGCATCTTCCTGCCCATCGTCAGACGCGTCGTCGCATTCAGCGTCCACGCATCCACCGTGGTGCAGTACATCGCCAGACCCACGCGGCTTCTCGTTCCGGTCTTCGGCCTGCAGCTCGTGTGGGAGGCGCAGGGATCCGCGCTTCCGGGCATACGGTATCTGCGCCTGATCACGGCGCTGCTGCTCACCTTTGCCGTCACGTGGACCGCGATGCGCGCCATCGGCGGCTTCTCCGACGCCGTCGTGCGTGCCCACCCGGTCAACGTCACGGACAATCTGGCGGCGCGGCGCCTGCAGACGCAGGCCCACGTGCTCGCGCGCGTCGTGATGATGGTGGTGCTGATCATCGGCATCGCGAGCGCCCTCATGCTCTTCCCGAGCGTGCGCCAGATCGGCGCCGGGCTGCTCGCCTCCGCCGGCATCGCCGGCATCGCCGCCGGCGTCGCCGCGCGCCCGGTGCTCTCGAACCTGATCGCCGGCCTGCAGCTCGCCCTGTCGCAGCCGATCCGTCTCGATGACGTGGTCATCATCGAGGGCGAGTGGGGGCGGGTGGAGGAGATCACCTCGACCTACGTGGTGATCAGGATCTGGGACGAGCGGCGCATGGTCGTGCCGCTGCAGTGGATCATCGAGAACCCGTTCCAGAACTGGACGCGAACGAGCGCGGAGCTGCTCGGAACGGTGCTGCTGTGGGTGGACTTCGGCGTGCCGCTGGCACCGCTGCGCGCGGAGCTCGAGCGGCTCTGCAAGACCGATCCGGAGTGGGACGGCCGGCTGGCCTCGCTCCAGGTCGTCGATGCGAGCGAGCGCGCCATGCAGATCCGGGCCCTGGTGAGCGCGGCGGACTCGAGCAAGGCCTGGAACGTGCGCTGCCGCGTGCGCGAAGGGCTCATCGATTATCTGCAGCGGCATCATCCCGAAGGGCTGCCGCGCATCCGGGCCGAGGTCGGCGAGTGTCCACTGCGTCACACGGCGACGCCCTGAGCTCGCGGCGCTTCATCGGCACGCTCGCCGTCTCCGTTCCGATCCAACTGCGCGACGACGTCCTCACGACCCTGGCATCGCAGCAGGATCATCGCGGCGCAGCGCAGCGACGCGACCGGGCTGCTGCGCGGCCGCGGCACGCCGCGTCGCGCGAGGAGGCGGCGCGCACGCACGGCAGGCTCGCCGGTCACCGCCGAGGGGTGCCGTTGGTCACCAGGGCGGCGATGAGCTCGTTGAACGGCAGCTCATCGAGCTGCCGGGGCGCGGCGAAGAGCGCCTTGAGGCGCTCGGCCTGGCGCGCCGGGAAACAGCCGTCGACGGCCGCCTGAAACCCGCTCGTGAGCCGCGCGACGTCCTGCGGCTTGCGCGCTTCGGTCAGCCGATCGACGGCGGCGGTGCCGAAGGACATCTTCGGCGTGAATGCCGTGGTGCCGAGTTGGCTGTCGGCGAGCTCCACGATGGTGAGGTCGACCGAGCTCAGAAAGGCCGGGCTGTCGGCGGCCGTTGCCTGATACGCACGACGCACGCCGCGGCTGATCGTATCGGCCGCGGCCCAGTATCCGCGGGCGACCGTGTACGGCTCGTCCGGATGGACGAACATCTCACCGTCGAGAGTCGAATAGCTGACGGCGGTGGCGATCTGCCCGGGCGTGCCGCCGAGCTGCGCGGCGGCGACCGCGGTGGCCGCCGCGCGCGCGAGGCGGATGGGCTCGTCGCCCGGGGCGAGATACTCCTCCTCGATGGAGGCGAGCACGGCCTGGATCTCCAGCGCCTTGACGATCGCGGCGAGCACGTCCCGCACCTTGGGCGGTGTCCGACCCTCCATGGCGGCCTTGCGCGCCTGGTGATCGGCGACGGCGAGGATGGCGCCGAGCCAGTCGGCCGCCTGCGCGCGGATCGAGGCGAGCCAGTGATCGGCGCTGACGCGCCGGCAGAGCATGAGGGTGTTGCAGAACGCGGCCTGAACGGGCTCGAGCTCCAGGGAAGTGCCGGGGACGCGCGCGCCGCCCGGCATCAGCGCGCCCGGTACGATCGGTCCGATCAGCGGCGCACATTCCGGGTCGCGCAGGACTGCGAAGCCCCGCCCGAGGGTGTCGATCAGACAGTGGCGCGCCGTCTCGATGGCGGACTCGCGCTCGACCGCGAAGGCTGCCGCATAATTCGACAGGGCGAAGATCAGACTGGCCGTGTTGGTCTGGCCTTGGGACCGCGGTGATGGGTCGGGCATGAGGGCGGGTTCCCTCGGTGGCTGCCGGTGCCGCCGTGCCTGCGATTGTCTCAGCTCCGACGGGCGGGCACCAGCCGGACCCGGGAGATTTCCGAGGGCACCCCCAACCGCTTCGGGGGACCCCAGTAGCCGCTGCCCCGGCTGGTATAAACCCAAAGGCCGCCCAACCGGTGCAGGCCCGCGGTGAAGGGCTGCTGCAGGCGCACGAAGAGATTCCACGGCCAGAATTGGCCGCCGTGCGTGTGGCCCGACAGCTGCAGGTCGAACCCGGCGTCCGCGGCCGCTGCTGCCGTCCGGGGCTGATGCGCGAGCAGTACCCTGGGCCGGACGTCAGCGGGCGCACCCGCCAGCGCCGCTTGCGGATCGCTGCGCTGGGCCGGGTCGAATTGCTGGGCGCTGTAGTCGGTCACCCCGGCGAGGAGCAGCGAGGCCCCCGCATGACTCAACAGCCGGTGCTCGTTGAGGAGGACCTGCAGCCCCAGGCGCCGCAGCTCCGCGATCCAGGCCGCGGCGCCGGAGTAGTACTCGTGGTTGCCGGTGACGAAGTAGGTGCCATGACGTGAGCGCAGGCGGGAAAGCGGCTCGACGTGCACGCCGAGCTGCTCGACGGAGCCGTCCACCAGGTCACCGGTGATGGCGATCAGGTCGGCGTGCAGCGAGTTGACGATATCCACGATGCCGCGCACGAAGTCGCGCTTGATGGTGGGGCCGATGTGCACGTCGCTGATCTGCGCGATCGTGAACCCGTCGAGCTCGGGCGGCAGCCCGGCCAGGGGTACTTCGACCTCGACGACCCGGGGGCGCCGGCGCGCGTCGATGAACCCCACCACCGTGGCGAGCACCGCGAGGAGCGGCACGGCGATGGCCGAGACCGTCTCGAGCGTGCCGGCTTCGCCACGGGAGGCCAGGAGCACCGCCGGCCCGAGGAACAGATCGCGCGTGACGGTGAGGACGGCGAGCGACGAGAAGAAGCCGCCGTTGAGCGATCCGGCCCAGGCCAGCTTCGCCGCGAAGGCCGTGCTCTGCATCATGCGCGCGCGAGCGCCGGCGATGATCAGCGTGAACGAGGCGCACAGCGCGAGCGCGCCCAAGACACGTCCGAGCGCCGCGATCGGCAACGAGGGCAGCAGCCGCACGCCGACGTAGATGTGCAGCAGCGCAATCAGCACCACGATGTTGCGGACGAAACGCGATGGTCGCCGGCGCTTCAGGGTCGGGCGGGCGAGGGGCAAGGATGTGGGTGGCGCGGCAGCGCTCTCGGTCGCCATGGCTCTCGTGACGGGCGAAACGCAGGGATATTGCCTGCATGGCCGCAGCGGCGCGAGCCTCGGAAGGGAGAGGTCGGGCCAACGCCGCCGGCTCGCCCGGGCCGATTTTGATAGCATCTGCGCCCGCCGCGTTCCCGCGTGCGGAGAGGTGGCAGAGCGGTTGATTGCACCGGTCTTGAAAACCGGCAGCCCTTCACGGGGCTCGGGAGTTCGAATCTCCCCCTCTCCGCCAATAAAATCAATTAGCTACGAGATGTTTCTCCATAAAGAGTGAAGAGCTCGGCAGCTCGCGCTTCCCGACGGCGGCGGTGGCCCCGCGGCGTTGGCGCGGGCGCCGTCGGCTCCGGCTATCGGGGCCACGGCCGGGACGGCACGCGGAGCGTGCGGGCGCTCACAGAATCGGCCGGCCGGAGTCGGCTTTTCCGCCCCGAGGCCGAAAACTGTAGGTACCGGATAGCCACGCCCGGCACCGAAGGTAGGCCGGCCAGACCGTGATAGGGTTCCTGTCATTGCTGCTCATCGCAGCCTGTGGGCTCGCCGCCCGGCCCGCGCTGCGCCGGGTCCTGGCCTTTGGCGTGACGCGATCGGCCGCGGCGCCGGCCGCGGGCGAGGTCGCCTTCGACCTGCGACACATCCCCGACCCGCCGGTGCTCGAGGCCGCGCCGGTGCAGGTGCTCGATGGCGCCCAGGCCTTCAGGCGGCTCCGTGAGCTCGAGCTGGGACTCGATGTGCGGGCCCGGGACGAGCAGCAGGAGGATCCGGCGCGCGAGCGGACCGTGGCGGCCGCGCTCGCGGCCATCGGCGATCCGGCGACGCAACGGAGTTACTTCCCGCGCCGGCCGAATCTGCTGCCGGAGCTGATCCGCGCCATCAACGACGAGCGGGTCTCGGTGCGCCAGCTGGTGGCGATCGTCGCCCGCGACCCGGCGCTCGTCGGCAATCTCCTCAGGGTCGCGAACAGCTCCTTCTATCGCCTCACGCCGCAGCCGATCGAGACCATTGAGCGGGCCATCGTGGTGCTCGGCAACGACGGCCTGCGCTCCGTGCTGGCGCAGGCGTTGATGCAGCCGATCTTTCGCACCTCGGGCGCCGGCGGGGCGCGGCGGTTTCCGGAGCTCGTGTGGGAGCACGCGGTGCGCTCGGCGCACGCGGCCATTCCGTACGCGGCGCTGGTGGAGCGGGCCAATCCGTTCGCCGCCGAGCTGCTGAGCCTGGTCAGCGGTCTCGCCGAGATCGTTCTCTTCCGTGCGGTGCTCGAGCACTGCCCACCCGTGCCCGGCCGGGAGGGAGCCGATCCGCTGGCGATGGTTTCCATACTGAAGTCGCATGCGGCCGCCTTCGCCTGGCACATCGGCGCCGAGTGGCGTCTCTCGCAGGAGCTGCTCGCGGCCCTCGAGGAGCAGATGGCCTCCTGCGAGCCGGCGACGGCGCTCGGGCGCTCGCTGCGCTTCGGCCGCCGCGCAGGGGCGCTGGCGGTGCTGCACGCCAGCTCCATCATCAACGCGGAAAGCGTCAGGGCGTCACTGCCGCCGTCCGGCCTCTCACCCGCCCATCTGGATGCCATGTTGAAGCGGCTGCTGCTCCCGCACGAGGATCCACGCACCGCGGCGCAGGCGGCGGCCGGCTGACCGGCCCGATCGGGCTTGCGGCGGGCGGCTGCGTCCGGCGCGGGACGCGATTCAGGGCGAGCCTGGCGCGGCGAGTCCCGCCCGGCGCAACGCAGATCGCGCCGCCGCGCGGCGCAGGCTCCATTCGTACCAGGAGAGGCCGCGCGCGCTCGCCGGCGGCACCGCCATCGACCGGTCGAGGCGGATCCCGCGCAGAGTCTGCCGCACGCCGCGGGCATCGGCCGGCGCGAGGCGCGGGAGTGCCTCGATCAGCGCGGGAACCGCATCGGGCGAGGAGCGGGCGAGCCGCTCGAGGTAGCTCACATCGAGCTTGCCGGTGCGCTGATAGCGGGCGAGGTTGGCGCTCACGATCCAGGCGGCGCAGTTGAAGTACGAAAGCCCGGCGACACATACCACGGCGGCGAGCCCCGCGTGGCGAAGCAGGCGCGGGACCGCGATGGCGGAGCGCTGCTCCCACGCGAGCAGCGCAAGGGCGATCGTCACCCACGCGCAGCAGACCTGAACGTAAAGCCGCGGCTCGGTGAAGCCGTACGCGCTCTCGTAGTAGCGGACCCGTTGATAGGCCGATGCGACGACGACCATCGAGGCGGCGATGACTCCCCACGAGACGAGGCGGACGCTCGCCTCCTTGCCGTTGCGCAGGGCGCGCCGGTCCAGAGTGAGGATGACGAGCGCGCAGAGCGCGGCGGCGAGGATCATCTCGCCGAATCCACGGTGGGTCGCCTCGGCGAATGTCTCGCCCGGCGCGAGGTAAGCGGCGGCCGAGCCGAGTTGGCTCGAGAGCTCGGCCGCGAAGAAGACGACGAAGAGCGAAAGCGCGGCGCCGAGCACGATCAGGCGCTCGAGGTCGGAGAATCGCAGCCCGCCGCCCGGTGCGGCAGCGGCTGCCGAGCCCGATGCAGCCGCCGCCGCGGGCGAGCCGCGTGCGGCGAGTCCGTAGGCGCCGAGCAGGGCGAGGACCAGCACGACGAAGAAGACATCGCGCGCGAGGAAGGTCCAGCTGAGGATGGCCTGCCAGGCCACCTCACGCCAGCCCGCCATCGTGGGGTCCGCCGCGCTCAGGAGCAGAAACAGCGTGGCGGCGAGTCCGAGCGCCAGCGTGCTGGCGCGGACGACCGGAACGGCGCCGCGCATCCGAAGCGCCGCGAAGGTGTCGGCGATCCGTGCCGCCGCCTCCGCGAGCAACAGCCGCGCGACGGCGAGCGGCGCGCGCGCGAGGGCGGCGGGGCCGATCTCATCGGCAGGAGTCGCGAGCGAGAGGACGGCGAATGCGCAGAGGCCCGCAACGGCGAGGAAGATCAACGCGTCGGCGTGAGGACTCGCGGTGACCGCGGCGCCGATCGACAGCAGGACGGCGAAGGCCAATGCCAGAGAGGCGTACGGCTGCGCCCGGGGACGATCCGCCCGCCGGTTGACCGCCAGGAAGCCCGCGGCGGCCGCAGCCGTCCACAACGGCCAGTTGACTCCGGGCACCTGCGCGAAACAGGTCCAGCTGCCGAGAAGGGCGACGGGCAGCGCCCACGCCCAGAGCTCGGCCAGTTGGGCGATTTCGCGGGCCGGCGGCAGATCGGCGGATCGACTCACACGCAAGGCGCTCACGGGGCCTCCCTCGGCAGCGGGCAGTGACCGCGGGCGCATTGCCCCGGGCGGGCTGCCGGGCTGAATCATTCAACATCAAGTCTGTATCGTCAAGTACTTTGCAAAACAAAGTAACTGGGCGGCCGGCTCTGCCCTCCGTCGACCCTCGTCAGCCCGGGGCGGGGCAGGGCGGCGGCTTCGAGGCGCGCACCCAGGTCTCGGTTCTGCCGAAGATCGGCAGGCCGACATAGCCGCGCAGGTGAAGGCGTGAGCCTTCGGCCGTCATCCGGCCGCTGTAGGTGCGGCCGTTCTTCGGATCGTAGAGATGGCCGCCGCGCGCATGTCGGGGGTCAGCTTGCACGAATCCCTCCCCGATGCGCAGCCCGCAGAGCGGCCGGCTGCGCAGCTTCGGGTCGGGATTGTGGATGTCCGTGGTCGGACCTTTCCTGGCAGCGAGCGCCGCGATCTCGACACACAACGTCCGGCCGCAGGGCGCGACGCGGACGATCGAGCCGGCCGGCGTGCGCCAATAGCCACGGACCGAGGGGGCCTCGGCATGGGCGCTCAGCGAGAGCATCAGGAGCGTCGCACCCAGAATCGGCGGCAGACATCGGGAAATGCGGTTTCGAGGCTGCATGAGGCGGCTCTGCGGATGGCCGGCAACGCCT
>DAHUXV010000098.1 GCA_027306985.1 Gammaproteobacteria bacterium
GGCCGATGCGCTCGAGCATCGCCTCGATGGTGGCGATGGAGGCGAAGTTCTCCGGCGTGATCTCGGCCTGCTCGATCGTGATGTTGAATTCCGCCTCGATCGCGAGCATCAGGCCCACCATCTTGATGGAGCTGATGCCGAGCTCCGCGAGCCGCGCATCCACGGCGAGCGGCCGGTGGGCGCCCGCGGCGCCGATGGCCTTGCGCACGAGCGTCAACAGCCGCTCGCGCATCGTCAGCGGAGAAATCGGGTCTCTGCCCGCTTCATTCATGCTCGTGCTTCCGATTCTTCGTTTGCCGAATCATACCCTGGCGGCGGCCGGTTGGCGCGTGCGCTCCTGCGCAACCGCCACGTATTGCAGCCAATTACGGTAAATCGCCGCCGCCGCGGGCTGCCAGCGGGCGTCGAGGCTCGCCGCGAGCGGGCCCATGGGAAAGTCGGCCAGGCGCTGCGGATCGCGCGCCTCGGAGCCGTTACGGAAGGCCTCGATGAGCCGCAGCGCCTCTGCGTTGAAGTAGCCGTGCGGCAGCGTGGGCCAGGCCGGCTGCTCGTGCCGCAGATAGCGGCCGACGTCGCGGCGGTATTCCTTAAGAAGTGTCAAGCTTTCGTATTCCGGGTGCCCCTGGAAGCAGACCATGAGACTGTGTCCGGCATGCACGAAGAGATCGGCGCCCGTGTCCCTGGAGCCCGTCAGGATCGTGAAGCCCGCCGCCTGCAGCTCATCCACCGGCAGGTCGTTCCAGCGCGAGTGGGGCGTCTGGAGCGGCGCGCGCAGGCCCTCGAGCAGCGGTTGGCGCGTCAGGAGCTCCTGCTCGTACACGCCGAAGCGCTTCTCGGGAAGCCGCCTGCGGCGCACGCCCTGGAGCACCTGCGCGACCGCATGGGCCGCGAGGCACGACCAGATGCTCGCGGCCGTATTCTCTTGCGCCCACTCGATGACTCCCGCCAGCCGCTCCCAGTAGGGCTCTTCCTCCAGCACCGGCGTGCGCGGCTCGGTGCCGGTGACGATGAGCGCATCCGGGCGCTCCCCCAACAGCTCATCGAGCGGCCAGTAGGCCTCATCGAGCCGCTCCCGGGCCGCCGGACCGCGCGTCAGCTCCGGCAGGGTGGACAGCCGCAGCCGCACGGTGAGCGGGCCTGCGGCGGCGCGCAGGAGGGCGCCGAACTGCGCCTCCGTCGCCTCGAGTGCCGGGTCGGGCATATTGTTCAGGAGCCCGATCGTGAGGTCCGCCCGCGCATTCCCCGGAGAGCGGGTGCGCGAGCCGCGGGGCTCGATTTCGAGCGGCATGGTCTCTCCTTGCGTTATGTGATCCGGTACTGGCGGCCGGCCGGGCTCTTGTGCATTAATAATTGCCAGGGGCGGAGGCCTATCTATACCAGCGCCAGGTAAGAATTAGAACCCAGCGGGGAACGCTTTGTGAACGATTCATCAGCCGCACTTCCCGCCGCAGCCGCTCTCGGGGAGCGCGCCGCGGCCGCCGCCGCAGTCGCGGCCCGTCACGCGGGCGAGGTTGACGCCACCCCGCGCTTTCCGGCGGAGTCCTTCGCCGCCGCCAAGGCGCAGCGCCTCCTCGGCATCCTCGTGCCGTCCCCACTGGGCGGGGAGGGCGCCTCCATCCGCGAGGTCGCCGATGTCTGCTATCGGCTCGGGCAGGCGTGCTCCTCGACGGCCATGATCTATGCGATGCATCAGGTGAAGGTCGCCTGCCTCGTGCGCCACGGGCGCGAAGCGCAAGCGATCGAGCGCCTGCTGCGCCGGCTCTGCGCCGAGCAGCTGCTGCTGGCTTCCTCCACGACGGAGGGGCAGGGCGGCGGCAACGTGCGCTCGAGCGAGGCTGCAATCGAGCACCGCGACGGGCGCGTCCACCTCGAGCGCAAGGCGAGTGTCATCTCCTACGGCTCGCAGGCGGACGGCATCGTCACGACGGCACGCCGCTCCGCCGATGCGCAGTCCTCCGATCAGGTGTTGGTGGCGCTCCTCAAGGAGGACTACACCCTGACGCGCCTTCAGGGTTGGAACACCCTCGGCATGCGCGGCACCTGCAGCGACGGCTACACCCTCAAGGCCGCGGCCGCCGAGGGACAGGTGCTGCCGGAGCCCTACGAGACCATTCACTCGCGCACCATGGTGCCCTGTGCGCATCTTTTCTGGGGCTCGGTCTGGGCCGGCATCGCGGCGGGCGCCGCTGCCCGGGCGCAGGCCTTCGTGCGTCACGCCGCGCGCCATGCGGGCGGCCAGGCGCCCCCGGGGGCGCCGCAGCTCTCCCGCGCGCTCTCGACGCTGCGCACCCTGCGCGGCGTGCTCTCCACCTCGCTTCGCGCCTATGAGAGCAAGATGGACGATCCCAAGGCGCTCGCGGCGCTCGACTTCCAGTCGCAGATCACCCTCACCAAGGTGGAGGTGTCGGAGCTCGCGGTCTCGACCGTGCTCACCGCGCTGCGTGTCTGCGGTCTGTCCGGCTACCGCTGCGACAGCGAGTTCAGCGTCGAGCGGCACTTGCGCGATGTGCTCTCATCGCCCCTGATGATCAACAACGACCGCATTCTCTCGAGCCTCGCCGGCACCTCGCTGATGGCGCCGATCCCGGTGTCCTTGAACGACTGAGCCGCCGCGCCATGACTCCACCTCTCGCCCATCCCGCCCCCGCGTCCGCCGCCTCGGCGGCCGATCCGACGGAGCGCATCCGAGCGGCGTTATTTCACCGCATCGGCGCCGACGGCGTGTATGCCCGCACCGGCCTCTACGAGGAGGTGCTGCAGCGCCTGACGGCTTTCGTCACGCGCCAGCGCGATCCGCGCGCGGAAGTGCTGCGATTCCCGCCGGTGATGAGCCGCGCCCAGCTCGAGAAGTCGGGGTATCTCAAGAGCTTTCCCAACCTCCTGGGGTGTGTGTGCGCGCTGCACGGCACCGAGAGCGAGATCCGCGCCGCCGCCGACCGCCATGAGACGGGCGGGGACTGGACGAGCTCGCTCGCGCCGTCGGATCTCGTGCTCTCGCCCGCGGCCTGCTATCCGCTGTATCCGATCGTCGCCGGGCGGGGACGCCTGCCGCGGGACGGCGGCCTCTACGATGTGGCCGCCGACTGCTTCCGCCGCGAGCCTTCGCGCGCGCTCGATCGCCTGCAGTCCTTCAGGATGCGCGAGTTCGTGCGCATCGGCACGCCCGAGGCCATCCAGGCCTTCCGCGAGGAGTGGATGGGCCGCGCGCAGCAGCTCGCCGCGGAGCTGGCGCTCCCCTGTCAGCTCGATGTCGCCAATGATCCTTTCTTCGGCCGCGTCGGGCAGATGATGGCGGTGAGCCAGCGCCAGCAGGCGCTGAAGTTCGAGCTGCTGATCCCCTACTTCGAAGGCGCGAAGCCCACCGCCTGCATGAGCTTCAACTACCACCGCGATCACTTCGGGGTGACCTGGGGCATCGAGAGTGAGGACGGCGCCGTGGCGCACACCAGTTGTGTCGCCTTCGGCATGGATCGCCTCGCGGTGGCGCTCTTTTGCGTGCACGGCATCGACCTTGCGCGCTGGCCGGCCTCGGCGGGGCGCGCCCTCGGGCTGTAGGGTGGCGCTCGATCCGCAGGTCCGGCGCTTTCTCGACAGGCTGGCCGCGGCCGCACCCCGCAGCGCCGGCCTTCTCACGGTGGCGGAGCGCCGCGCCGCCATCGAGCGGCTGCTCGCGCTCGGCGGCGAGCCGCAACCCGTGGCGCGGATCGAGAAGGGCCCCATCCCCGGGCCCGCGCGGCCGCTTCGCGCCTGGACCTACACGCCGGCGGGCGCTCCCATGGGAATCCTCCCGGGCCTCGTCTACTTCCACGGCGGCGGCTTCGTCGCCGGGAGCCTCGAGACTCACGACGGCATCTGCCGATCGCTCGCCACTGCGAGCGGCTGCAGGCTGGTGTCCGTGGATTACCGGCTGGGGCCCGAGGCGCCGTTTCCGGCGGCCGTGGACGATGCCTGCGCGGCGACCCTCTGGGTCTCTGAACACGCCGGGCAGCTCGGCATCGATCCCGCCCGCTTGGGGGTATGCGGCGATTCCGCTGGCGCCACGCTCGCGGCGGTGGTGGCGCAGACCCTGACCGCGCGCGGCCAGGCGCTGCTCGCGATGCAGTTCCTCCTCTGTCCGATTCTGGATTACCGGGCCGAGAGCGCCTCCTGGCGGGACTTCGGCTCCGGGCACCTGCTCGATCGCGAGACGCTCGAGCACGATCTCAAGCACTACCTGGGGGAGGGGGCGGACCCGGGGGATGTGCGCATCTCACCGCTTCGGGCGCAGCGGCTCTCGGGCCTGCCGCCGGCCTGCATCCACACCGCCGAGTGCGACCCGCTGCGGGACGAGGCGGTGGATTATGTCGCGCGCCTGCGAAAGGCGGGGGTCGCCGCGAGCTACCGCTGTCACTCCGGTATGATTCACCTCTTTTACGGGCTGGGGGCCGTGATCCCGTATGGGGTCGAGGCGTATCGCCTCATGGGCGAGGATATCCGGGCACTGCTTCACTGACTGACATGGCGCACACTCGAACAACCGATACCGGCCGCGCCGAGCTCGAGCGTCTGCTCGCGCAGCTCTATGCCGCCCGCGCGGCGGGCGCGCTCGAGCCGCTCTGCGAGCTCTTCGCCCCGGACGCCTTCTTCCGCATCTCGGGCTCGAGCGACGGCAAGCCGATCTGCCTCTCGGCGCGGGGCAGTGCGCAGGTGCGCTCCTGGCTCGCGGTGCTCGTGAAGACCTTCCGCCTGAGCCGCCACGAGATCCTCTCCACCATCATCGATGGACCGCGGGCCGCCGTGCACTGGCGCGCGAGCATCGAGTCGCGCATCACCGGGGCGAGCGTCGCGACCGAGCTCGTGGACGTGGTCGAGATGCGCGACCGTCGGATCGGCTCGTACGTCGAGCTCTTCGTGCCCGCCTGAACGCAGAATGCCGCCTTGCGGCGGCATTCTCACCGGACCTTCGAGCCTCGCGTCGGGCTCACAGGCTCTTGCGCCGACGCATCGTCCGGAGGCCCATCGCGACAGCATCGGCGTCGGCCTTCCATATGTGTGACCCAGGGCACATTCGCGACTTTACAGCCGACTGTCAAGTCGCGCGACGGAATGCGCTTCAGACGAGGGGTATCGATGGCCGCAGAGATCCGCAGGAAGCTGCTCATCCTCGAGAACGACCGCGGCCTGCGCCGCGAGCTCGAAGGGATGTTCGCCGATCTCGACGTCATCGCGGGGGAGACCACCGAGCAGGCGCTCGCCATGGTGCGCCGGGCGGAGCCGGACGTCGTGCTCCTCGACCTGGGCGCCGCCCGCCAGCCGGACGTGGCGGCGCAGAGCTTGGCGCTCCTGCGCCAGATCCTGCATCTCTCCCCGGACACCAAGATCATCGCCATGACCGAGCACGACGCGCGCGAGCTCGCCGTGGCCGCGGTCGGTCTCGGGGCGACCGATTTCTACTACAAGCCGCTCGATGCCAGGGTGCTCTCCATCGTGGTGCGGCGCGCGTTTCGCATCCGCGAGCTCGAGGTGGAGAACGGGCGCCTGCGCGAGCAGACGGGCGCCATGGCGCTCGAGGGCATCATCGGGGCGAGCGATGCCATGCGAAGCCTCTGCCGCGCGGTGGAGAAGGTCGCGCCCACGGGCGCCACCGTGCTCATTCTCGGGGACAGCGGCACCGGCAAGGAGCTCATCGCCCGCTCCGTGCACCGCCTCTCGGGGCGCGCGCACAAGGCGTTCGTCGCCATCAACTGCGCCGCCATCCCTGACAACCTGCTCGAGAGCGAGCTCTTCGGCTACGAGAAGGGCGCCTTCACGGGGGCGGCCAAGCGCACGCCAGGCAAGCTGGAGCTGGCCGACGGCGGCACCATCTTTCTCGATGAGATCGGCGAGATGCCGGGCTCCCTGCAGGCGAAGCTCCTGCGCGTGCTGCAGGAGCGCACGGTGGAGCGCATCGGCGGGCGCACGCCGATCCCGCTCAATCTGCGCTTCGTCTGCGCCACCAACCGCAAGCTCGATGAGCTGGTCGGAAGGGCCGCGCCCGATGCGGTGGCGGGCACGTTCCGGGAGGATCTCTACTACCGCATCAGCGAGGTCACGATCAACGTGCCGCCGCTGCGCGAGCGGCAGGGCGACAGCTTGCTTCTCGCGCAGGTGCTGCTGCAGCAGATGTCGGAGCGCTTCGGCAAGAGCACGCGGGGACTCGCGCCCGATGCCATCCGCGCCATCCAGGCGCACCCCTGGCCCGGCAACGTGCGCGAGCTCGAGAACCGCATCAAGGGGGCGGTCATCATGGCGGAAGGGGTGGTCGTCACCGCCGACGACTTGGGTCTCAAGGACCCCGGAGAGGACCCGGAATATCTCAACCTGCGCGTGGCGCGCCAGCGGGCGGAGCTGCAGGCGGCGCGCCAGGCGCTCGCGGTCGCGCGCGGCAATCTCTCGCGGGCCGCGGAGCTCCTCGGCGTCACGCGCCCGACCCTCTACGATCTCATCGAGCGCCACCACATCGACGCTTCCTCCTTCGGGCGC
>DAHUXV010000105.1 GCA_027306985.1 Gammaproteobacteria bacterium
CCCGGCGGCCCGGCGGCCGCGCGCCGGCTCGCCGAGGCGCTCTGGCCCGGCCCGCGAGGCTCGCATCCCATGCCGCAGCCCGAGGCGCGCGGCGGCACGGACCGGGCGCAGGTGCGCCCTAGCGCCTCGGACCGGGAGCGGCTGCAGCGGGTGGACTTCGAGGCCATGACGGCCGCGGAGTGGACCGCGGCGAGCCGCGCGGCGGCGGCGCTCGCGCCCCTCCTGCTGCGCACCGCGATGCGGCGCGAGGCGCCCGCCGCGAACGGCCCGAGGATCGATCGGCGGCGGCTCCTGCGCGATTGCGCGCGCCGGGGCGGCGACACCGTGGCGTTGCCGCGCCGCAAGCGGCCGCTGCGGCTCGAGCCCGTCGTCGCGCTCGTCGACGTCTCGGGCTCGATGTCGGGCTATTCGCGCATGTTCCTGCATTTCCTGCATGCGCTCATCAACGCTCCGGGCGCGGGGCATGCCCGGGCCGGCGGACCCCGGACCACCGTCTTCACGTTCGGTACGCGCCTGACGGCAATCACCCGGGCCCTGCGCGCGCGCGATCCCGACGATGCGCTGTCTCGGGTCACCCGCTCCGTGCCCGACTTCTCGGGCGGCACGCGCATCGGCGCCTGCCTGCGGGAATTCAACCGGCTGTGGGCGAAGCGGGTGCCGCTCGGCGATGCCACCGTGCTGCTCGTGACCGACGGCCTGGAACGATCCGACATCGAGCTGCTCGAGCGCGAGGCGGCCCGCCTCGAGCGCTCGTGCCGCCGCCTCATCTGGCTGAATCCGCTGCTGCGCTACGACGGCTTCGAGCCGCGGGCCCGCGGCGTGCGCGCCCTGCTGCCGCACGTCGCGGAGCTGCTGCCCGTGCACAATCTCGAGTCGCTCGAGCGGCTGGCCGGCATCCTGGCATCCCGCCAGAATGCCGGCGCCACCCCGGGGGAGATACGGAAATGGAGATGAAGGGCGAACGCCTGCTGGCCGCCGATCGCGCCACCGCGTGGCGGCTGCTCAATGATGCCGAGACCCTGAAGCAATGCGTGCCCGGCTGCGAGAGCATGACCGCGGCGCCCGACGGCAGCTACGCGGTCGTGATGACGGCCGCCGTCGGGCCCGTCAAGGCCCGCTTCAAGGGCAGGATGTCGCTGACCGACGTCGAGCCGCCCAGCCGCTATCGGCTGACCTTCGAGGGCCAGAGCGCGCAGGCGGGCTTCGCGCGCGGGCAGGCTCGCGTCGAGCTCGAGGACCTCTCGCCCGCCGAGACCCGATTGCGCTACGCCGCGACCGCGCAGATCGGCGGCAAGCTGGCGCAGATCGGCTCACGCCTCATCGATGCGGCGGCGGCGGCCACGGCCGAGCGCTTCTTCGAGGCCTTCGCCGCGCAGCTCGCCGCGACGGGCCCGGCGCCGGGCACGGCCGGCACCGGCGCGGCTGCGTCCGCGGCGCCTGCGCGCTTTGGCTTCTGGCGCTGGCTGGTCTCCCTCGTCAGGCATCTCTTCGCATCGCGCTCATCCTGACTTGGCCCCGTGCCGGGCAAGCGGCAGGCGGACGCGGAAAGTGGCACCCTGACCCTTGCCGCGGCTTTCGGCGCTGATGCTGCCGCCGTGCAGCTCGACCAGCTGCTTCGCGATCGAGAGGCCGAGCCCGAGGCCGCCGTGGCGACGCCCCACGAACCCGCCCGCCTGGCGGAAGCGATCGAATACGAAGGGCAGGAATTCCGGATCGATGCCGACGCCGGTATCGCAGACCTCGAGCTCCATGCGGTTGTCCACCGGGTGCAGCCGCACTTCGACGCGTCCGCCCGCGGGCGTGAACTTGATCGCATTGGTGAGCAGGTTGGAGGCCACCTGCTGGATGCGGTCCGCATCGGCGCGCACCGGGTCCGAGCCGCCGCCGAGATCCGAGTAGAGCCGGACCCGGTGGACCTGCGCGAGCGGCATGGTCTGTGCGATCGCGGCCTCCACCGCCTCGACGATGCGGCCGTTCCTCAGCTCGAGGCGCAGCTGCCCGCGCGAGATGCGCGCCACGTCGAGCAGATCCTCGACCAGCTGCTGCTGCGCGAGCGCCGAGCGCTCGAGGACTTTCGCTCCCTGCGCCGTATCGTCGGCCGACAGCCGGCCCTGGGCCAGCATCCGGGACCAGAGGCGGATGGTGTTGAGCGGCGTGCGCAGCTCGTGGCCGACGGTGGCGATGAACTCGTCCTTGGCGCGATTGGCGCGCTCGGCCTGCTCGCGCCGCGTCTCGGCGGTGCTCAGCGCCTCCCGCAGGCGGGCATTGGCGGACTCGAGCTCGATGACCCTCGCCCGCAACGAATCGGGGATTTGCGCCATGTGAAGGCCCTCCGCAGGACCGAAGAGGGACTGCTCCGGTATACCCCCCCTTTCCGGGGGAAGCGCGCCCCCAGCCGCGAACGGCGCGGCCGGCGCCCGGTGCCATTTCAACGGAGACCTCCGTGGTGACGCTTCGTGCGACTTTCGCCCGGATAACATAACACACGACCCCGGGACAGTTACAATGGGACCGGGCCGCCTTTGCGCAAAAATCGCACGATCGCGCGCCGGCATCCCCCCGCCACGCTCACGCTCGAGCGCCGGGGAGCGCCGCCGTGAGAGAATCCGCCGCACCCCCCTGGTGCAACGAGATGTTACCGCACATGCCCGGATTGTCAGCGTTCCCCATCACGCGCAAGTGGCCGCCGCGATTTCCCGATCGGCTGCAGCTCTACTCGCTGCCGACTCCCAACGGCGTGAAGGCCGCCATCATGCTCGAGGAGACGGCGCTGCCCTACGAGGCGCACCGCGTGAGCTTCGATGCCCACGATCAGCTCTCGCCCGAGTTCCTCTCGCTCAATCCCAACAACAAGATCCCGGCCATCCTCGATCCCGACGGTCCCGACGGCAGGCCGCTGCCGTTGTTCGAGTCCGGCGCGATCCTGCTCTATCTCGCGGAGAAGACCGGACGCTTCCTGCCGCGCGAGGCGGCGGGCCGCTACGCCACGATACAGTGGCTGATGTTCCAGATGGGCGGCGTCGGGCCGATGTTCGGTCAGGTCGGATTTTTCAACAGGTTCGCCGGCAGGGACTACGAGGACAAGCGTCCCCGCGACCGCTATGTGGCGGAGGCGCGGCGCCTGCTGCGCGTGCTCGAGGGACGGCTGCAGGAGCATGCCTGGATCGCCGGCGGCGAATACACGATCGCGGACATCGCCACCTTCCCCTGGGTTCGCAACCTCATCGGCTACTACGAGGCGGGCGAGCTCGTCGGCATCGCGGATTTCCCCGCCGTGAGCCGCGCCCTCGACCGGTTCCTCGCGCGGCCGGCGGTCGCGCGCGGGCTCGAGATCCCGAAGAGCGGCTGAGCCCTCGGACGGTCCGTGAGCGCCCGTACGCTGATGGTGCAAGGCACCACGTCCGACGCCGGCAAGAGCACTCTGGTCGCCGGGCTCTGCCGCGTGCTGCGGCGGCGAGGTGTTCGCGTCGCGCCTTTCAAGCCGCAGAACATGTCCCTCAATAGCGCGGTCGGGATCGACGGCGGCGAGCTCGGCCGCGCCCAGGCGCTGCAGGCGCAGGCGGCCGGCATTGCGCCGACGGCCGATCTCAACCCCGTGTTGCTCAAGCCGAGCACGGATGAGCGCTGCCAGGTGATCATCCACGGCCGGGCGGTGGGGGAGATGGGCGCGTGGCGGTACCACGAATTCAAGCGGCTCGCGCTGGATGCCGTATTGACTTCCTACCGGAGGCTGCGCGAGGAGTACGAAGTCATCATCGTCGAGGGCGCGGGGTCTGCGGCGGAGATCAACCTGCGTGAAGGCGACATCGCCAACATGGGTTTCGCGGAGGCGGTCGACTGTCCGGTCGCGCTCATCGCCGATATCGACCGGGGCGGGGTCTTCGCGCACATCGTGGGCACCCTGGCGCTGCTCGGCGAGAGCGAGCGCAACCGCATCCGCGGTTTCGTCATCAACCGCTTCCGGGGCGACCTGTCGCTGCTGCAGCCCGGGCTGGATTGGCTCGAGCGGCACACCGGCAAGCCCGTGCTCGGCGTTCTCCCCTACCTGCAGGGCCTTCATCTCGACGCCGAGGATGGGATCAGCCGCGAGGCCGCCGCAACGCCCGCCCCGCACACGGGGAGGCTGCGGGTCGTGGTGCCCGTCCTGCCCCGGATCAGCAACCACACCGACTTCGAGCCGCTCGCCGCGCATCCGCAGGTCGAGTTGCGCTATATCGCCGCCGATACGCCACCGCCGCCCGCGGATCTCGTCATCCTGCCGGGCTCGAAGTCCGTGCGGGCCGATCTCGACTGGCTGCGCTCGCACGGCTGGCCGGGATACATCGAGCGGCACCTGCGCTATGGCGGCAAGGTCCTCGGCATCTGCGGCGGCCTGCAGATGTTGGGCAAGGCGATCGGGGACCCCGAGGGGGTCGAGGGCGCCGCGGGAGAGAGCCCGGGCCTCGGATGGCTGGACCTCACCACCGTCCTCCTGCCGGGCAAGCGGCTGTCCAACGTCTCCGGGCATCTGCAGGTCGAAGGCGCCCGCGTACGCGGCTACGAGATCCATGCCGGCCGCACCCATGGCCCCGCCCTCGAGCGGCCCGCGGTCCTGCTGGACGGCGGTGCCACCGATGGAGCGGTCTCCGCGGACGGCCGGATCGTTGCCACGTACCTGCACGGACTGTTCGAGGAAAAGGCGGCTTGCGCCGCGTTGCTGCGCTGGGCGGGCCTCTCGCAGCCGCTCGAGATCGATCACGCGGCGCGCCGCGAGCGAGCGCTCGACAGATTGGCCGACACCCTCGAAAGCACCTGCGATCTCGAGGGCATGCTGCCCGGCGCTTCGTAGCAGCGCCTGATTTGCAGCCAAGTGCGCCAGCTCACCGTCCTGTCGGGCCGCCGGGCCCTATACTCGGCCTGACGGAAGCCCTCGAGAAATGAGCCAGACAGACACTGAAAGCGAGCGCCGCTATCGTGCGATATTCGAGAATCCGTTCGATCTGATCGCGGTGCTGGATGCGGTGCGCAGCCCCGAAGGCGCCATCGTGGACTGGCGCTACCGCGATGCCAACGCCAACTGGATTCGGTCGCGGGGCTTGCCGCGCGACCAGGTCCTCGGCAGGACGATGCGCGAGATCGTGCCGGAGCGGGCGACCGAGCTCGATTCGCTCTACACGCGCGTCCTCGCGCGGAGCCGACCGGAGCAGTACGAGGAGCGCAGCGGCGACCTGGATCTGCTCGTCAGCCTGTTTCCGGTCGGCCCCGACACGATCGTCACGTCCGGGGTCGACATCAGCGCCCGAATCCGCGCCGAGGCCGAGGTCAGACGGCTGCTGGATGTCAATCGTGCCGAGCGCGAATGGCTGACGGCGGTGCTGAACTCCATGACGGAGGAGGTCTACTTCGCGGACTCGCAGAGACGCTACACGTATGCGAACCCGGCCGCGATGCGGGAGTTCGGCCACGACAGCGTCGAGGGAGTGGACATCGAGCGGATCGTCGCCCAGCTCGAGGTCCTGCGGCCCGACGGAACGCCGCGCCCGTTCTCCGAAGCGCCGCCGCTGCGTGCGCTCGCCGGCGAGGTCGTGCGCGACGACGAGCAGATCGTCCGCATTCCCCGCACGGGGGAGCTGCGTCATCGTCAGGTAAGCGCCGCGCCCGTCCGCAACACCAAGGGCGAGATCATCGGCTCGGTGTCCGTGGTCCGGGACGTGACCGACGAGCGCCTGCGGGAAAAGGAGCGGCGGGAGGCGGAGCAACGCCGGCAGCGGCTGATCGCCACGCTGGCCCAGGAGCTGCGCAATCCGCTCGCGCCGCTGCGCACCGGCATCGATCTGCTGCGCCAGGTGCGGGAACAGCCGCAACTCCTCGAGACCGTCCCGCCCATGATGGAGCGGCAGATCCGCCAGCTCGTGGAGCTCATCGACCGGCTGATCGATGTGTTTCAGGAATCCGCGCCCGATCGAGGCTCGTCGTAACTCGGGCGGCCGAGGGAGGCGGGGATGGTGTCCCTGTTTCGCGCGAGTCCAGTATACGAGACCGTCCAGTATACGAGACTCGCAAACGGGAGGATCGCCGCGCAGCTCTCTAGCCGCGTCCAAGAGTGGGTGCTGACGGGATCGAGCCGCCAACTTGATTTCCCCGAGACCCGCCGGGGGCCTCTGAGACCCGGCACCGCGAGCCGAGCTGCCCCGGGGAACGGAACGGCCCTGGCCCGCTGCTCAATCGGCGGAATTCGTCGAGACGATTTCCGCAAGACCCTACACGGTTTCCGCAGGGCCAGGGAACGGCCCTGGCCCCGCTATGCCCGATGGGAAAGTGGTGGGTGCTGACGGGATCGAACCGCCGACATTCGCCGTGTAAAGGCGACGCTCTACCAGCTGAGCTAAGCACCCTTGTTAATGGGCGGAAATCGTCGAGACGATTTCCGCGAGACCCTACGCGAATTCCGCTGGGCCAGGGAACGGCCCTGGCCCTGCTTTGCACTGCCACGCGGCAGCTCGCAAACTAATGCGCGGGGACCACCTGCTTCAGGCGGCGTCCGTTGCGGCGGCCGCGCTTCTCCTCTTCGGCGGCGGCGGGAGGCGTCGCGCCCTCGGGCTGCGCCAGGGGCACGGGCTGCCGCGTCAGGGCGAGCGCCAGCACCTCGTCGATCCACTTGACGGGCTTGATCTCGAGATTGCCCTTGATGTTGTCGGGGATCTCGACCAGGTCCTTCTCGTTCTCGTCCGGGATAAGCACCGTCTTGATGCCGCCGCGGTGCGCGGCCAGGAGCTTCTCCTTCAGGCCGCCGATGGGCAGCACCTCGCCGCGAAGCGTGATCTCACCCGTCATGGCGACATCGGAGCGCACCGGAATCTTGGTGAGCGCCGAGACCAGCGCCGTGCACATGCCGATGCCCGCGCTCGGGCCGTCTTTGGGCGTCGCACCCTCCGGGATGTGGAGGTGAACGTCGTGCTTCTGGTAGAACTCACCGTCGAGCCCCAGCACCTGCGCCCGGCTGCGCACCACCGTCATGGCCGCCTGGATCGACTCCTGCATCACCTCGCCCAGCTGCCCGGTGTGCTGCAGCTTGCCCTTGCCGGGCACCACGGCCGCCTCGATGGTGAGCAGCTCGCCGCCGACCTCGGTCCAGGCGAGGCCCGTGACCTGGCCGACGCGGTTCATGTCCTCGGCCTTGCCGTAGCGGAAGCGGCGCACGCCGAGGAACTTGTCGAGGTTCTTCGGTGTGACGGAGACCGAGGTCTCCTCCTTCTTGTGCAGCAGCATCTGCTTGACGGCCTTGCGGCAGATCTTCGCGATCTCGCGCTCCAGGTTGCGAACGCCGGCCTCGCGCGTGTAATAGCGCACGATGTCGAGCAGCGCCGCGTCCGAGAGCTTCAGCTCGTTCTCCTTCACGCCGTTGTTCTTAATCTGCTTCGGCACGAGGTAGCGCCGGCCGATGTTCATCTTCTCGTCCTCGGTGTACCCGGGGAGCCGGATCACCTCCATGCGGTCGAGGAGCGGGGCCGGAATGTTCATGCTGTTGGCGGTGCAGACGAACATGACCTCCGACAGGTCGAGGTCGACCTCGAGATAGTGGTCGTTGAAGGTCGTGTTCTGCTCCGGATCCAGGACCTCGAGCAGCGCCGATGACGGGTCGCCGCGGAAATCCATCGACATCTTGTCGACCTCGTCCAGGAGGAAGAGGGGATTGTGCACGCCGGCCTTCGACATGTTCTGCACGATCTTGCCGGGAAGCGAGCCGATGTAGGTGCGGCGGTGGCCGCGGATCTCGGCCTCGTCGCGCACGCCGCCGAGCGACATGCGTACGAACTTGCGGTTGGTGGCGCGCGCGATGCTCTGGCCGAGGGAGGTCTTGCCGACGCCCGGCGGTCCCACGAGGCACAGGATCGGGCCCTTCAGCTTCTCGACGCGCTGCTGCACGGCGAGATACTCCACGATGCGCTCCTTCACCTTCTCGAGGCCGTAGTGATCCTCGTCGAGCACCTGCTCGGCGCGGGCGATGTCCTTCAGCACCTTGGTGCGCTTCTTCCAGGGAACCTTGACCAGCCAATCGATGTAGTTGCGCACCACGGTGGCTTCCGCCGACATGGGCGACATCATCTTCAGCTTGTTGAGCTCGCTGGTGGCCTTCTCCCGCGCCTCCTTCGGCATGCCGGCGCGCGCGATCTTCTGCTCGAGCTCGGTAACCTCGTTGCCGCCCTCGTCCATCTCGCCGAGCTCTTTCTGAATGGCCTTCATCTGCTCATTCAGGTAGTACTCGCGCTGGCTCTTCTCCATCTGCGCCTTGACGCGGCCGCGGATACGCTTCTCGATCTGCAGCACGTCCATCTCGCCCTCGATGGCGACCAGGATGTGCTCGAGGCGCTTGCGGATGTCGAGGATCTCCAGCACCTTCTGCTTCTCGCCGAGCTTCAGCGACATGTGCGCCGCCACCGTGTCGGCGAGCCGTCCCGCGTGCTCGATCCCGGCGAGGGCCGTCAGCACCTCGGGCGGAACCTTCTTGTTGAGCTTCACGTACTGCTCGAACTGCGAGATGACCGAGCGCGCGAGCACGTCCATTTCCCGCTCGTCGTAGGCTTCGACGTCCGGGAGAAGCGCCAGCTCCGCCGCGTAGTGCTCACCCGCAGTCAGCTTGTCGATGCGGGCGCGGTCCACGCCTTCGACCAGGACCTTGACGGTTCCGTCGGGCAGCTTCAGCAGCTGCAGGATCGTGGCCACCGTGCCGATGCGATAGAGGTCGTCCCCCTTCGGGTCATCGACGTCGGCCTGCTTCTGCGCGACCAGCATGATGCGCTTGTCGCTGCGCATGGCGACGTCCAGCGCCTGAATGGATTTCTCCCGCCCGACGAAGAGCGGAATCACCATGTGTGGATAAACGACGACGTCCCGCAGCGGCAGCACGGGGACCCCCTCGGGGCCGCCGCTCGTGGGATGAGTGGGAGCAATAGATTCAGACACGCTCAAGTCCTCGGTGCGATGAGGGCGGCGGCTCCTCGGGTGCGTGCGGAGGCCGTCACCGAATTGAAACCCATTCTAGCGGCAAATGCGGGCACCGCCATCGGGTTTCAACTGCGGGCCGACGGACGGGCTGGAAAGCTCTGGTAGCGGCAATTCTCCCCGGCGCGGGCGGCGCCGGGAGCGACCCGCAACGCCGGGAGCGGCTGCGGCCGGCGTCCGCGAACGGACGAGGCCCGGGGCCGGGCCTCGCAGCCGCGGGGCTCAAGTCACTTGGAGACTGCGGCCAGGCGGCCGTCTTCGGAGCGGTAGACCACGTAGGGATCGGTCGCCCCCTCGATCACGGTCTCGTCGATCACCACCTTGGCGACGTTGCGCATCGAGGGCAGCTCGTACATCGTGTCGAGGAGCACGGTCTCGAGGATCGTGCGCAGGCCGCGGGCGCCGGTCTTGCGCTGCATCGCGCGGTGGGCGACCGCCTTCAGCGCATCGTCCCGGAACTCGAGCTCCGCGCCCTCCATCTCGAAGAGACGCCGGTACTGCTTGGTGAGCGCGTTCTTCGGCTCCGTCAGGATGGAGACGAGCGCGCCCTCATCGAGCTCATCGAGCGTGGCCACCACCGGGAGCCTGCCGACGAACTCCGGGATCAGGCCGTACTTGATGAGGTCCTCGGGCTCCACGTCATGGAAGAGGTCGCTGCCGTGCGGGCGCGTGTCCACCGCGCGCACGTCCGAGGTGAAGCCGATGCCGCTCTTCTGGGTGCGGTTGAGAATGATCTTCTCCAGGCCCGCGAAGGCCCCGCCGCAGATGAAGAGAATGTTGCCCGTGTCGACCTGCAGGAATTCCTGCTGCGGGTGCTTGCGCCCGCCCTGCGGCGGCACCGAGGCGATCGTGCCCTCGATGAGCTTGAGCAGCGCCTGCTGCACGCCCTCGCCGGAGACATCGCGGGTGATGGACGGGTTGTCCGACTTGCGCGAGATCTTGTCGATCTCATCGATGTAGACGATGCCGGTCTGCGCCTTCTCGACGTCGTAGTCGCACTTCTGCAGCAGTTTCTGGATGATGTTCTCGACATCCTCGCCGACGTAGCCCGCCTCCGTGAGGGTCGTGGCGTCGGCGATCGTGAACGGCACGTTGAGCAGGCGCGCGAGCGTCTCGGCGAGCAGCGTCTTGCCGCAGCCGGTCGGGCCGATCAGCAGGATATTGCTCTTGGCGATCTCCACGTCGTCCTTGGCCCGGGCGGTGCCCGTTCGGGTCTGCAGGCGCTTGTAATGGTTGTAAACCGCGACGGAGAGCACCTTCTTGGCGCGCTCCTGGCCGATGACGTACTCGTCCAGGACCTTCTTGATCTCGTGCGGCTTCGGGAGCTTGTCACGGGCGCGCTCGGCGCGATCCTCGAGCTCCTCGCGGATGATGTCGTTACAGAGCTCGACGCACTCGTCACAGACGAATACGGAGGGGCCGGCGATGAGCTTGCGCACCTCATGCTGGCTCTTCCCGCAGAAGGAGCAGTAAAGGAGCTTACCGTCGTCGTGGCGGCCGCGGGAATCGTCGCTGCTCATCAAATACCCTCACCTGAGGCCACCCAGCCTCGCATGCCATGTATAGCACGGGGCGCGCCCGCTAGGCAAAGCACCCCGGCGCGTCTAAGTCGTTGTAACGATGGGACTTGTATGACAGGTCTCACTTTTGGGGCATCGGGCGCCCGGGCACCGGATGCCGCAGCGGGGGTGAAATTACCCGCGTTGCCGCCGGCTCTGGGGGCGATCAGGACGGTTTTCCACCCTTCTCGCCGCCTCCCCTGGAAACTCCCCGGGGGTCCACCGGGATCTCGCCGCGCTTCTCGAGCACCCGGTCGATGAGGCCGTAGCGCGCCGCCTCCTCCCAGGACATGAAACGGTCACGGTCGGTGTCCTGCTTGATCCGGTCCACGCTCTGGCCGGTGTGCTTGGCCAGGATCTTGTTCAACCGGTCGCGGGTCTCGAGCATCTCCTTGGCGTGGATCTCCATGTCCGCCGCCTGACCCTGGAAGCCGCCGAGGGGCTGGTGGATCATCACCCTGGCGTGCGGCAGGCAGTAGCGCTTGCCGGTCGCCCCGGCCGCGAGCAGCACCGCCCCCATGCTGGCCGCCTGGCCGATGCAGATGGTGCTGATGTCCGGCTTCACGAACTGCATGGTGTCGTAGATCGCGAGGCCCGCGCTCACGACGCCGCCCGGGGAATTGATGTAGAGGCCGATGTCCTTCTCCGGATTCTCC
>DAHUXV010000112.1 GCA_027306985.1 Gammaproteobacteria bacterium
GCGTCGCAGCCGCAGATCTCGCGCACGAAGCGCTCGAGCAGGCGCGCGCCCTGGGTGGTATGGGTGACCTCGGGATGGAACTGCACGCCGTAGAACCGCCGCTGCTCGTCGGCCATCGCGGCGAACGGAATCGAGGCGGTCGACGCCGAGACGGTGAAGCCTTCGGGCAGGGTACCCACCCGGTCGCCGTGGCTCATCCAGACATCGAGGGCGGGCCGGCCCTGGGCGTCGCGGCGGTCCTCCAGGTGATCGAGCAGGCGGCTGGCGCCCGTTACCGTCACTTCGGCGTAGCCGAACTCCCGCTCCGTCGAGGCGACGACGCGGCCGCCGAGCTGCTGGGCCATCGTCTGCATGCCGTAGCAGATGCCCAGCACCGGGACGCCGAGCGTGAACACCGCTTCGGGCGCTTTCGGCGGCTGGGCGTCCGTGACCGATTCCGGGCCGCCCGAGAGGATCACACCGCGCGGCCGGAACGCGCGGGCTTCCGCGTCGGTGATGTCCCAGGGATGGATCTCGCAGTAAACGCCGAGCTCCCGCACGCGGCGGGCGATGAGCTGGGTGTACTGCGCTCCGAAATCGAGGATCAGGACGCGGTGGGCGTGGATATCCGCGTGACCGACTGGCGGTGCGTCCTCTGAGATGCGCATTCGCGAGCTTGGATTCTGCAGGAAACGGTCCTATGACACCCGATAGTTGGGTGCCTCTTTCGTGATCGAGACGTCGTGCACGTGGCTCTCGCGCACGCCGGCGTTGGTAATGCGCACGAACGTGGGGCGAGTGCGCAGCTCCGTGATGCTGCGGCTTCCCGTGTAGCCCATCGCGGCGCGCAGGCCGCCGCCGAGCTGCTGCAGGATGGTGACCACGCTGCCCTTGTAGGGAACGCGGCCTTCGACTCCCTCGGGGACGAGCTTCTCGAGCTCCGTCGAGGCGTCCTGGAAATAGCGGTCGGCGGAGCCGTGGCGCTCCGCCATGGCCCCGAGCGAGCCCATGCCGCGATAGGATTTGTAGGAGGCGCCCTGGTAGAGCTCCACTTCGCCGGGAGACTCCTCGGTGCCGGCGAAGAGGCTCCCGATCATGACGGCGTGCGCGCCCGCGGCAATCGCCTTGGCGATGTCGCCGGAGAAGCGGATGCCGCCGTCGGAGATGACCGGCACGTCGGTGTTGCTCAAGGCCTCCGCCACGTTGGCGACGGCGGAAATCTGCGGCACGCCGACACCGGCGACGATGCGCGTCGTGCAGATCGATCCGGGGCCTATGCCGACCTTGACGCCGTCCGCGCCGGCGGCCACGAGGGCCAGCGCCGCCTCGCCGGTGGCGATGTTGCCCGCGATAACCTGCTGGTCGGCCCATTTGGCCTTGATGCGCTCGACCGTGGCGATGACGCCGCGCGAATGGCCATGCGCCGTGTCGACGACCACGAGGTCGACTCCCGCATCGCGCAGCGCGGCGACCCGGTCCATGGTGTCCGGAGTGGTGCCGACGGCGGCGCCGACACGGAGCCGGCCCGTATCATCCTTGCAGGCGCGCGGGAATTCCGTCGCCTTCTGGAAGTCCTTCACCGTGATCATGCCGGTGAGCTCGTGGTCGCCGTTGACCACCAGGACTTTCTCGATGCGGTGCTTGTGCAGCAGCGCCAGCACCTCTTCCTTCGGCGCGGTCTCGCGCACCGTGATCAGCCGCTCCTGCGGCGTCATGACGGAGGAGACGGGCGCATCGAGCTTGCGCTCGAAGCGCAGGTCGCGGTGCGTGACGATGCCGACCGCCTTCTTGCCGACGACCACCGGCACGCCGGAGATGCCGCGCGAGCGCGTGAGGTCGAGGACCTCGCGGATGGTGGTATCGGGGGAGACGGTGATCGGGTCCTTGATGATGCCGCTCTCGAACTTCTTCACCCGGCCGACCTCGCGCGCCTGCGCTTCGATGGTCATGCTCTTGTGAACGATGCCGATGCCGCCTTCCTGGGCGATGGTGATGGCGAGCCGCGCCTCGGTGACCGTGTCCATGGCGGCCGAGAGCACGGGAAGATTCAGCCGGATGCGGCGGGTGACGCGCGTCGAGAGGTCCGCCTCGCGGGGCAGGATCTCCGAGTAGGCGGGGACCAGGAGGACGTCGTCGAAGGTGAGGGCTTCTTCGAGAATTCGCATAGCTAATTCTACGCGAGGGGAGCGCCGCGGTAAACCTCGTGCTAAGGTGGCCGGCCATGCCCGCCAGCCTTTTCCCCGGTACCGGTACCGACCCCGATGCCGCTGCCGGCCGCAGCGTCTACACGGTCTCCCGCCTCAATAAAGAAGTGCGGGTATTGCTGGAGCGGGGCCTGGGGGTCGTCTGGGTCGAGGGGGAGCTGTCGAACTTCTCCCAGCCGTCCTCGGGACACTGGTATTTCTCGCTGAAGGATCGCGACAGCCAGGTGCGCTGCGCGATGTTCAGGCTGAAGAACACGGCGCTGGGGTTCACGCCCAAGGCCGGACAGCAGGTGACCGCCCGCGGCCGCGTGAGTCTCTACGAGCCCCGCGGCGACTACCAGCTCATCGTCGACACCCTGGAAGAGTCCGGCGTCGGTGCGCTGCAGCGCGAGTTCGAGCGGCTGAAGGCGAAGCTCGCCGCCGAGGGGCTGTTTGCGAGCGAGCGCAAGCGCAGCCTGCCGCGCTTCCCGCGCCGGATCGCCGTGGTCACCTCACCGACGGGCGCGGCCGTGCGGGATGTCCTCAATATCCTGGCGCGCCGCTTTCCTCCCGCGGGAGTGCTGGTCTATCCGACCGCCGTACAGGGCGCGGCGGCGGTGCCGGCCATCGTGCAGGCGTTGCAACTGGCCTCGGCCCGCGCGGACTGTGACGTGCTGATTCTGGCGCGCGGCGGCGGCTCGCTGGAGGATCTGTGGGCGTTCAACGACGAGCGGGTGGCGCGGGCCGTCCGGGCGTGCGCCATTCCGGTGGTCACCGGAATCGGGCACGAGATCGACTTCACCATCGCCGACTTCGCGGCGGATGCGCGCGCCCCCACGCCATCCGGAGCCGCGGAACTGGTGGCGCCGGACAGGGTTGCATGTCTGGAAGCTCTGTCACGAATGGAGGCGCGCATCAACGCATGCATGAAGCGGGAGCTGCGCGTCGTCGCCGGCCAGTTGGCGAACATCGGCATGCGGCTGCGGCAGGCTCACCCCGGGATGCGACTGGCGCACCAGGCGCAGAGGCTCGATGATCTGGAGCAGCGGCTGACGGGCGCCGCTCGCGCGGTGCTGCACACGCGACGGCACCGGCTGAACGATGCGTACACGAGCCTCATTCAGCATTCTCCCGAGCGTGTCGTTCGGGAGTACCGCCGCCGCTTCGAAGGCCTGGATCTGCGGCTCGAGCCCCTCATGAGGGAGTATGTGTCGCGCCTGCGGCATCGCGTCGATCTGGCGGACAGGACGCTCAAGGCCGCGAGTCCGGATGCCACACTGGCGCGAGGCTTCGCGATCGTCACCCGGGCGGACGGCACGGTGGTGACCGATGCCCGCTCGGTGGCCGCCGGCGAGGAGATCCAGGCGCAGCTTGCCAGCGGTCGTCTCCAGGCCCGCGTCACCGGCTCCCGCGATTCCTGACGAGGCGGCCGATGCCCGGCGACATCGACTTCATGCGGCTCGCGCTCGAGCGCGCCCTCGGGGCGCGCGCGGCCGGGGAGGTGCCGGTCGGGGCGGTGTTGGTGAGCGGCGATCGCGTCATCGCGGGCGGTGCCAACCGCCCGATCGCCGCGCACGATCCCACCGCGCATGCGGAGATCGAGGCGCTGCGCTCGGGAGGAGCGGCGCTCGGCAGCTATCGGCTCGCGGATACCACGCTGTACGTCACGCTGGAGCCGTGTGCGATGTGCGCGATGGCCATCGTCCATGCGCGCGTGCGCAGGCTGGTGTTCGGCGCCTGGGATCCGCGCGCGGGGGCGGCGGGCAGCATCACCGACATTTTCGCGCTCCCGGGCCTCAACCACCGCGTCGATGTGTTCGGCGGCGTGTTGATGGAGGAGTGCGGGACCCTGCTGCGGGAGTTCTTCTCGGAGCGCCGCGGCTGAGCGTCAGCCGCCGTTGCCGGCTGCGGCCCACGACGGCTCCGCGTCGGCGACGGTCACGTTCGGCAGGTCTTCGTCAGGCTGCCACTCGAGCAGCTGCAGGAACTGGCGCACGTGCTCGACGTACTCGACCGGCTGCCATCCCTGCGCATAACCGCACTTGGCGCGCAGGAACCAGCGGGGCTCGGCGAGCTTGGGCAGCTCTTGGGCCACGGCGGCCCAGGAGTCCGGGTTCTTGCCGAGCTCCTGCGCGATGATGCGCGCATCCTCCACGTGTCCGAAGCCCACGTTGTAGGAAGCGACCGTGAACCAGGTGCGGTCGGGCTCGGGAATGTGCTTGGGGACCAGGCGGCGCACTTCGGCGAGGTAGTGCGCTCCCGCGAAGATGCTGTCCTTGGGGTCGTCCCGATTCTTGATCCCCATCGCCTGCGCCGTGCCGGCGGTCAGCATCATGACGCCTGCGGCACCGTTCGGCGATGTCGCCGTGGGATCCCAGTGCGACTCCTGGAAGCCGATGGCGGCGAGCAGCCGCCAGTCGATCCCGTACTTGGCGGCAGCCTCCTGGAACCAGGCGCGGTAGCGCGGCAGCCGCTGGGTGAGCGAGACCTGGAACAGGCGCAGCTGCAGGTAGTGCAGCGAGGTGGTGCTGCCCGAATTCTTGCGCATCAGGCGGGCGAGCTCGCCCGATGCCGTCATGGTCTGGAAGAAGCGATTGACCGCCTGCACCAGGCCGGCGCCGCCCCGGCGCACGACCCACTGCACCGGCCGCTTCTGCGGCAGGGTGAAGCCGACTTTGACGTCCGGATAAAGGTGATGGGCGTAAGAATAGGTCCGGGCATCGATGATCGCGTACCGGGCCTGCCCGGAGTCGACGTCCTCGAGCGGGTCCGCGGTACTGGGAGCGGTCTCCACCCACGAGAGGTGCGGCGCGAACATCGTTTTCAACCGGGCGAGCAGGCGCTCCTGCGGGCTCCCGGCCCTCACGGCGAGCTTCGCCGTTTCGAGCTGCAGGGTGTCGCGCGGCCGCGCCTCGCCCTGGCGGTAGACCACGAGCTGCGGGATCTCGGCGTAAGGGGCGGCGGCCTCCCCGACCTTCGACCAGGCCGGCGTGGCGGTGATCTGCGCCGCCGCGATATCCGCATGGCCGTCGGCGAGCTCTTCCCGAATGGCCGCTTCGCTCGGCACGGCGAAGATCTTGAGGCGTACCCCGAGCTCCGCGGCGAACCGGCTGGCGAGGTCGTACTCCAGCCCTTCGGGTCCCTGGGCGCCCAGGTAGTAGCAGGTCGGGAGGTTCAGAGTCACGACCCGCAGCTCGCCGCGGGCCCGGATCTGCTGCAGGGCGGAGGGTGCTTGCGCGCAGCTCGCCAGAAGCGTGACGGCTGCCAGTACGGCCACCGCCTTCCCTCTGGAGGGTCGCAACAATGTACGGACGCCCTTCACCGTCAATTCAAATCCCCACTTGCCTCAGATGCTTGGGCTAGAATACCAGCCCGCGGTCCCGGGGTCCCGCCGCCCGGTGCTTTCAGGCGCCGATTCACCATAATGCGGCGTTCTCGAGGGATTTTGGGCAGGGACGGAGAGGTACCGAAGCGGTCATAACGGCGCCGACTCGAAATCGGATGGTCGGGTAAAACCGGCACGTGGGTTCGAATCCCACCCTCTCCGCCA
>DAHUXV010000114.1 GCA_027306985.1 Gammaproteobacteria bacterium
CTCCGCCTCGTGTTGGCTCAGGTCCGCGGTGCTCGCGGTGGGATGGCCGTGGTCGGTGGAGGTGGCGCCCATCCGCGCGAAGAAGGCGCGGCGCCGGCGGTGCGCGGCGAGATAGCCGCGCCAGGAGCCCGTGTCCTCGCCGGTGAGCTCGGCGAGGCGCGCGAGGCCCGCCGCGAATCCGGGAGCCTGCGGGTCGACGACGGGGTCGGGGCGGTAGGCGGTGATGATGCGGCCCGGCCAGCCGCTCGCGCGGATCGCGGCGTGGTGAGTGAGCTCATCGAGCGGGGACTCGGTCGTGGCGAGCACTTCGATCCCGAAGCGATCGAAGAGTGCGCGCGGGCGGAAGGGCGGCTGCGAGAGCCGCTCGGCGATGCGGTCGTACGTGCGGTCGGCGCTCGCGGGCGTGAGCGGCGCCTGCGCCTCGAACACGGCGCTCAGCACCCAATCGAGCCAGAGCCGCGTCGGCGTGCCGCGAAAGAGATGATAGTGCGCGGCGAGCTTGCGCCAGACGGCGCGCGGGTCGGGCGCGGGCAGCGGTGCGCCGCCGAGCGGCACGAGGCCGAGCTCCTCCAGGGTGAGCCCCTGGCTGTAGAGCATGCGTGTGATGTAGTGATCGGGCGTCAGAAGGAGCGACACCGGATCGTCGAACGGCGCATCGTCGGCGAACCAGCGCGGGTCGGTGTGACCGTGCGGACTGACGATGGGCAGAGCGCGCACGGTGTTGTAGAGTCTGCGTGCGACGGCGCGGGTGCCGGGATCCGCGGGAAACAGGCGGTCCGGATGCAACGCGCCGGTGGTTTCCCAATTGGAGTCATTGCTCATGGCAAGTCCTCAGACTGATTCGCGCGGGCGTCCTGGAGACCCGGCATCCGCGGCAACCGGTTCCGCAGGTGCCGCCCGGGAGCGGGAGATCCTCGCCGCGCGAGTCATCGTCACCTGTCCGGGGCGCAATTTCGTGACCCTCAAGATCGAGACGCGATCGGGCGTCTGCGGGATCGGCGATGCGACGCTCAACGGCCGGGAGCTCGCCGTCGCGGCGTACCTCGAGCAGCACGTCGTTCCCAACCTGATCGGGCGCGACGCCGGACGCATCGAGGATACCTGGCAGTTTCTCTATCGGGGCGCCTATTGGCGGCGGGGACCGGTGACCATGACGGCCATCGCGGCGGTGGACGTCGCGCTCTGGGACATCCTCGGCAAGATGGCGGGGCTGCCGCTTTATCGCCTGCTCGGCGGCCGCTCGCGTGAGGGCGTGCTGGTGTATGGGCATGCGAACGGCCGCGACATCGAGGAGGCGAGCGCGGAGGTCGGGCGATACCTCTCCATGGGCTACCGCGCGGTGCGCGCGCAGTGCGGCGTTCCAGGGGTCAAGAAGCCCTACGGTGTGTCGCGTCTCAAGGACGCGTACGAGCCGGCGGAGAGCGAGCTGCCGCTCGAGACGGAGTGGTCGACGCCTGCCTATCTCGACATCGCGCCGAAGCTCTTCGAGCGGCTGCGCGCCGATCACGGCCGCGCGCTCGAGCTGCTGCACGACGCGCATCACCGGCTGACGCCCGTGGAGGCGGCGCGCCTCGCGCGCGACCTCGAGCCGTACCGGCTCTTCTGGCTGGAGGATGCGACACCGGCCGACAACCCGGACGGCTTCGAGCTCATCCGCCGCCACTCGGTCACGCCGCTCGCGGTGGGCGAGGTGTTCAACTCCATCTGGGACTGCAAGCGCCTCATCGAGGGTCGGCTCATCGACTTCATCCGCTCGACCATCGTGCACGCGGGAGGCATCACGCACGTGCGGCGCATCGCCGACTTCGCCGCGATGCACCAGGTGCGCACCGGCTTTCACGGCGCGACGGACCTCTCGCCGGTCACGATGGGGGCGGCGCTGCACTTCGACACCTGGGTGCCGAACTTCGGCATCCAGGAGTACATGCGCCACTCGCAGCAGACAGACGAGGTCTTTCCTCACGATTACCTCTTTCGCGACGGGCGCCTGTACTGCGGTGAGAGCCCGGGACACGGCGTCACCCTCGATGAGAAGCTCGCGGAGCGCTTCCCCTACAGCCCCAAGCAGCTGCCGGTCGCGCGCCTGGAGGACGGCTCCATGTGGGACTGGTGACCGGGCAACGATCTCTCATCGGGGCACCGCGATGTCGGCGGGCGGGCAGGCCGGGCGGGACCCCGACGCGCCGTCGACATAGGGAATGCAGAAGGCTTCGTAATGCGCCAGGGTGTCGGGCGGCGGCCTCATGCCCGCGGGCAGCGGCAGATGCGAGAGCGACTGGAAGTAGCTGATGCTCGCATCCCGCCACCAGGCGGCGTCCTTCTGCTCGATGGAAAGGAAGTCCGCCGTCATGCGATAGCGCTGCGGGTCGACGTAGCCGGAGAGCCCGGCCCAGGTCCTGCGCGCCCGCTTCACCCACTCGGCGCCGCGCTGGTAATGCAGCACCAGTGAGTCCCACAGCGTGCGGCCGGAGCGCATGCGGTAGCTCCAGGGGAGGTGATGGAACCAGAGGAGGAGGTTCTGCGGACAGCTCGCCGGGCTGGCGAACTTCGCGGCGACGTGCGGGGCGTACTGCGCGATCGCATCGCTCCCCGTGGCCGTGCGATCGAAGCCGATCCCCTGCGCGTCGGCGCGGCTGTAGTAGGTGCTGGTCCAGTCGGGCGGCATCCCCTTCGCGGGCGCCACCCAGGGACCCGGGCCGAAGTGCGTGCCGGCGGCCATCTGGCTCGCGAGGCCGAGCGGCATCATGTAGTCGACGGCGGCCGCGCGCGATCCCATCATCATCCTCACCACCGGCGCCACGAATCGCGGGTCGTTGGTGAAGGTCATCCCGACCCACTCCCGCGCGATCCGCCGCGCCGAAAGAGCGGGGTTCCAGGCCAGGCGGCCGAAGACGTACCAGTTCGCCTGATTGAAGATCGAGCCGCACCAGTCGCGGTCGGAGCCGATGTTGGCCACCCCGGCGATCGCGGTCAGCCGCTCGCCGTAGAGCGAGCCGTCGATCACCCTCGCCACGGTGGAGCCGCGGCCCCTGGCCCAGGTGTCGGCGCGCAGCACTTCCTGGTAGAGGGGACCCAAGTAGACGAGGCTCGTCTGCTGGCCGAGGTACTCCTTGGTCACCTCGAGCTCGAGCATGAGGTGGGTGTGCGGCATGGCGCCGAAGAGCGGATGGAAGGGCTCGCGCGGCTGGAAGTCGAGGGGGCCGTTCTTCACCTGCACCAGCACGTTGCGCGCGAACTGGCCGTCGAGCGGCTTGAAGGTGTCGTAGGACTGCCTGATGCGATCCTCCGAATGAGCGCTCGTCGAGTAGACGAACGCGCGCCACATGACGATGCCGCCGTGCGGAGCGAGGGCGCGCGCCAGCATGTCGGCGCCCTGCGCCTGGGTGCGCCCGTAGTTCCCGGGGCCGGCCTGGCCCTCGGAGTTGGCTTTCATCAGCAAGCCGCCGAAGTCCGGGATGTCGCGATAGATCTCGGCCACCTTGGCGCGCCACCACGCCTGTACCCCGGGATCGAGCGGGTCGGCGGACTTCAGCTTCCCCAGGGTCACCGGCGCGCTGAAGGGGACGGACAGGTACACCCTGATGCCGTAGGGGCGCAGCACGCCCGCGATCGCGGCCACCTTGCGCAGATAAAGCGGCGTGAGGATGAAGGGACTGGCGTTGACGTTGTCGAGCACCGCCCCGTTGATCCCGATGGAGGCGCAGGCGCGCGCGTAATCGGTGTATCGCGGCGAGAGGTATTGCGGCAGCGTCTGCCACTTCCAGAGGGAATCCCCCGCGTAGCCGCGCTCGACCGTGCCGTTCAGGTTGTCCCAGTGATCGAGCACCCGGCGGCGGATCTTCGGGCGCGAGGCGATGTCGAGGTGCGCGACGGGCTGGCGCGTCTGCAGCAGCCGCAGGAAGCGGAACGCGCCGTAGAGCACGCCGATGTCGGTGTTGGCCGCGATGACGGTCGCCTCATGACCGTGGATCGTCAGCGTGCGGATGACGAAGCCCTGCCTGCCTGCGCGCCGCAGGTCGAGCGGCAGTCCCCGCACGAGCGCGGAGGAGCCCGGAGTGCCGAAGACGATCGCGCCGTTGCGCGTCACGGCACCCGCCCGGCGGGGCGCCGGGCCCAGCATGCCCTCAAGGCCGCGCAGCAGCTCCGCCTGGGCGGCGCGCAGGGTGGGCGAGGCGTCCGCGCCGACGAGCTCGGTCGCGGCGGCCCGGTAGCGCGCGCGCCACGCGCCCTGCACCGGAACGTAGCGCAGCCAGAGTCGGTAGCCGTCGTCCGCGCGCGCCGCATGCGGCACGAGCGAGCAGGCGGCGAGCGTTCCGATGAGCACCCGCAGGAGCGCCCGGGCCGCGGGCGTCGCCGCCCGCAGGCCGGCTCGCGGGATCGGATTCCGTGAGATTGGATGCGGCATCGAAACCCCTCGGGGCAGAGCGGAGCCAGGACCGAATGATATCGGTATCAACGCTCCGCGCTCAATGCGCGGCGGCGAGTCTCCTCGAGCGCCTGGACGGCGCGACGGTCTCCAGGAGCTCGCCGGGCGTGCCTGACGAGCGCTCCATGCCGGCGGTGGCGGCCCGCGACTGGGAGCGTTACCATACGCGGCCGCGGAGGGTCGGATCGACCGGGCGAGCGGGACGCTCAGCATCGGACGCAGGTCCGGGGAGTTTCCCGGCATGCAGCAGGCGCGAACGCTCGAGATTCGCTGGAGGACGCCGCGAGCGCGTCCCGGAGACGATTTCACGGCGCCTGCCGATGCCACCGTCAGGGACTCGGGCGCCCCGGTCGAGATTCATTGTGCGAGCCGCGCCGCCGGCGCGAGGAGATCGTGATGGGTAGAAGCTCTTCCCCCGGAATCCGCGGCGCCATCGCCGCGGCCTGCCTCATGCTCGCGGGCGGCGCGGCGCATGCCGCCGCCCCGCAGCGGCCGTACCGCAACTTCAGTGTCGCCGTCTACATCCCGGTGCACTCGACGCGACAGCTCGCGGACCCGAAGGTGCTGCGCCAGCAGTTCGCGCGCATCTGGAGCCAGGTGCACTTCAACAAGGTGTACCTCGAGGACTATCGCGGCGGGGTCTTCGCCGATCCGGCCGCGCTCGATCGGATCGCGCGCTTCTTCAGGAAGCGCGGCATCACCGTCGACGGGGGCATCTGTCTCACCGCTCCCGACGTGCATGGCCTCTTCGCGAGCTTCGATTACGCCAAGCCCCAGGACATCGCCATGGCCGAGCGCGCCGTGCGCATCGCGGCGAGCCACTTCGACACCGTGATCCTCGATGACTTCACCTTCTACAACACCCGCAGCGCCGCCGACATCCGCGACAAGGGCTCGCAAAGCTGGACGCAGTACCGGCTGCGCAAGATGGACTGGGTGGCGAAGCACGTGATCCTCGGCACGGCGCGCAAGGCCAACCCGCACGTCAAGGTGATCATCAAGTACCCGAACTGGTACGAGCACTTCCAGGGGCTCGGCTTCGACCTCGACCGGGGCCCGAAGCTGTTCGACTACATCTATACGGGCACCGAGACGCGCGATCCGGTCCGCACCTACCAGCTGCTGCAGCAGTACGAGAGCTACGAGATCTTCCGCTACTACAGCAACATCCGCCCGCACGGCGGCAACCGCGGCGGCTGGGTGGACACCTTCGGCACGCGCTATGCCGACCGCTACGCCGAGCAGCTCTGGGACACG
>DAHUXV010000124.1 GCA_027306985.1 Gammaproteobacteria bacterium
CGGGAGGGGTCTTTCGAGGATGACGCTGTCGATGATGAACTTGAGCGGCCACGGCAGGAGGACCAGGACGCCCGCGCGTGCCGCCATCAGGAGTGCGCCGGCGCCGAGGCTGCGCCACTGCCGCCGGAAGTATCCGGCGAGCCATCCTCGCGCGCCGCGCCCGCGGCGGCTCATGCCGCGCTTCTCACGGGCGCGGCGGCCGCGATCGCGAGTACCCGCCGCACGAGGCTCTCCCAACTCTGTCCGGCGGCAGCGCAGCGGGCCGCCGCGCCCATCGCCATGCGTGCGGCCGGATCGTCGATCAGCGAGACGATCGCATCACGGCAGGCCGCGGCATCACCGGGCGGATAGAGCAGGCCCGTCCTGCCGTGCTCGATGAGCTCGGCGATCTGTCCGAGCCGCGGGGCGACGACGGGCTTGCCTCCGGCGAGCGCCTCGAGCACCTTGAGGGGCGAGAAGTAGAAGTTGTCGATCGGCTCGTAAGGAGCGGCCACGATGTCGGCAGCCGCCACCCACGCGGGAATCTCCGCGTGCGGGACCCGGCCGGTCAGGCACACCCGATCGCGAAACGGCGAGTCGCCCACCCGGGCACGGAGCCGCTCGCGCTCCGGGCCATCACCGACGGCGAAGAGTCGCGCCGCAGGCCGGATCGCCGCGAGATCCTCGAACACCCCGAGCAGAAACGACGTGCCGTGCCACGGCTTGAAGCTGCCGATGAAGCCGATCGCCGCATCGCCCGGTCCGTAGGCGAGCCGCTGCCTGATCGGCTCCCGGCCACTCGCGCATGCGAACCGCTCGACATCGACCCCGTTCGCAAGCACGTGAATCCCCTGGAGACCGACGCCCGAAGCCCCGTGGATGTATGAGCGGACCTGCTCCGAGACGGCCACGATGGCGGCGGCGCCGCGGAACGACTCGACTTCCATGCGGCGGGCGACCGACTCCAGCACGAGCCCCCGGAACCGCTTCTGCTCCTCGGCCAGGGGCGCGTTGACCTCGAGAATCCGCGGGCAACCGAGTCGCGCGGCGACTCCCACCCCGGCGGTGCAAAAGAGCGCGTGGCGCTCGTAAATGAGATCCGGCCGGTACCCGCGAGCGGCGAGCTCGTGCAACAGGCGACTGCCGACCCACTCGTCGTAGACCAGCTTCGAGAGCTCCTGCTCGATGGGCGGCAGACGCTGACTCCTCGCCTCCACCCCGCAGGCGGCGGCCTGCGCGGCAGTCCGTCCCGGCGCGCTCTCCAACGTCAACTCGAGGAGCTGCACCGGCGGCGCCGCGTTGCCGCTGCCGAGCCGCGCGCAGGCGAGCAACACCTCGTGGCCCAACGCGGCGGCGGCGGTGGCGAACTCACGCACGTGCACCGAGGCCCCCTTGTCCCCGAGGACCGGAATGCCGCGGTCGAAGTTCAGATAAAGGATCCTCACAGGAGCGCCTCGGGCAACTCCCCGGGAACTTCCAGGCATGCGTCCGCGCTCCGCTCCCGCGCGAGCAGGACCTGAAGCTCCCGGGTCTTCTCCCACAGATTGAAATCGAGCTCGAGCCGGCGCCGGGCCTCCCGGGCGAGACGGCCCGCGAGGGTGCGATCCGCGAGCAGCTGCTGCATCGCCGCGGCCATGCCTGCCGGGTCCCTGGAAGGGACCAGCAGGCCCGTCTGCCCGTGGCGGACCAGCTCGGGAATCCCGGAAATATCGGTTGCAACCACCGGCACGCCGACCGCCATCGCTTCGGCGATCACGTTGGGAATGCCGTCCCGGTCACCGTCCTCGGCAATTCTCGGGGCGAGCACGAAGAGGTCCGCGCGCCGGTAGAGCTCGATGAGCTGCGCGTGCGTCATGGCGCCGCGCAAGGAGACGATTTCCTCCAGGCCGCGGCTGACGATCGCGCTCGACAGCGCATCGCGCAGAGGACCGGATCCGACGATCAGGCACTCGAAATCAACCCCACGGGCCCGCAATGCGGCACAAGCGCTGATGAGATCCTCGTGTCCTTTCTTCGGCACCAGCCGGCCGACCGAAAGGACCAGAGGACGCGCGGACGGCGGACCGCCCTGCGTCGCCGCGCCGCTTCCCCGGAAGATCTCGAGATCGATTCCGTGGTGGATGAGGTGAATCTTTCCCGGCGTGATCCGCGGCGCGAGGCTGCGCAGGTGCGCCGCGTTGTAGCCGGTGCAGGTTGCCGCGAAGGTTGCCGCCCGAAGGTGGCGGCGGATGACGCCCGGCCTCGAGAGGTAGATGTCCTTCGCATGCGCGGTGAAGCTGAATGGAATTCCCGTCATCAGGTGCGCGAAGTGAGCCACCGCCGTCGGCGCGTTGGCGAAGTGCGCATGAACGTGACGAACCCGGTGAGCCCGACAGAGGTGGGCAACGCCTCCGGCACGGGCGAACTGCCGCCAAAGCGAGAGCGGCCGCCGCGAGGTGAGCGTCCAGCCGGCGGCCGCGGCCAGCGCGCGCGCGTAACGGAGGGGCGCGGCGAGGAGGACCGCCGCATGCGCCCGCAGCAGCAATCCCACTCTCCGGGCCATCCCCGCCGCGGGCGCATGAACGCGCGCCCGCACCTGCGCCACCATGGGGTGATGCGGAGGCGGCTCGGGCGGCAGCAGCGAGAAGATGTGGAGGGTTTCTCCGAGACGCTCCATGGCCCGGATCTCGTTCAGGATGAAGGTCTCGGTCAGACGCGGATAGCGCTTGAGAATGTAAGCGACGGGTCGGCCGGAACCGGACATCATGCGACCCCCCGCACGCCCGGGACCGCCTCGCGGCCGCTCACGATCTGCCCAAGGTGCTCGACGACCCGCTCCGCGCCGTGCAGATCGACCGCGGTCCAGCTTCGATCCTCGGGCGGCGGGGCCATCAGCGCCTGAGGAACGAGCTCTGCGAGCCGGTCCGCCAGATCACCGTCCGCCTCGGCGTAGCGAACCAGGCCGAGCCTCGACAGCATGGACGCGCGCAGCCGCTGCTCCTCCCGCGGCACGCTGCGCGGCACGACGATCGCGTTCTTCCGGGCGGCCAGCAGCTCGACGCTGGTGTTGTAGCCGGCCATCGACACGACGAGGGAGGCGGCGCGCACGCTCGGCATCAGATCCGTCGTAAAGGTGACGAGCTGAGTGTCGGGGCGCCCGGCGGCCGCGACCTGGAGCCGCGCGCGAAGCTCCGGCGGCATCAGCGGTCCGGTCACGATCACCGAATGATAGGGGTTGGCGGGCTGGCGGCTGAGGCACTGAAGATAGGCGTCCATCAGAAAGTAGCCGTCGCCGCCCCCGCCCGCGGTCACGAGCACCACCGGCAGGTCGCCGGCGCGCCGCGGATCCCAGCACACGGACCCGCCGCAAGGCGCGGCGAGCGTCTCCCACCGGCCGCGACCGACGATGTAACCGCAGTACTTCGTCCGCCGCGCGACGGCCGGCGTGAGTTCGTACGCCGCCACCACATCGAAGAGGCGCTCCTCGCCATAGATGAGCACGTCGTCGTAGGCATGCTCAATCAGCTCCTGGATCTCCTGCTCCCGCCACGTCTTGCGAACCGCCGCGGGACTGTCGAGGATGTCGCGCAGGCCGAGAACCGTACGGGTGCCCGGCATTTCGTTGCGGATCAGCGCGAGCGCCGACAGCAGCTCACCGTTCATTCCGGCCGGCGCGTGATCGACGAGGAAGACATCGGGACGCTGCTCCTGAAGGAGCTTGACGATGAGCGCTTCCCGGTATCCTTTGGTCAGCCCGAACATCTGGCCGGGCGCGCGCGCGGCGTACCGGTCCGCCCCGGTCTTCACGACCGGTGGCAGCGGCTGCACGTGCAGGCCCGTCGGCAAAGTCCACTGGCGGATCACCGGGGAACCGGTCAGCAGCCACACCTCGAAGCGCCGATCGCTCCCGAGGAGCTGCTCGGCGATGGCGAGATTGCGCTGCAGATGCCCCAGCCCGAAGGTGTCATGAGAATAGATGCAGACCTTGATGGCGCTCGAGGACGGCCCCGCGCCTCCGAGGATGCGTTGCGCGCTGAAGCGGCGCTCGGCGTGCTGCCCTATCGACTCGCATGAATCCACTCGTCACCTACCTGTCGATGGCAGCGCTCGTCAGGCGCCGATTGACCCCGTCTCGCATCTACTCGGTGTGAGACGGCGGCAGCGAGGCGGATCAATCGGCGTTTCCTCCTGCACGCGCGATATTTTCCTTGTCGCAAATCGGTGACGGCAGGATGTCAGAAGTGCCAGCGCACCCCGAGGACCGGGGTGAGATTGAGCCAGGGTGAGCCGGTCTCGACCAGACGGTAGCCCCCGGCGGACGAGCGCGACACGGTGTAGCTGCGGCAGCAGATGCTGTGCGCGTCCGTGAGGTCGTATACGTCGAGGAACGCCTGCAACACGCCGCCGCCGAGCGGCCGCTGCCATGCGAGGCGCACGTCGGCCGTAAAGAAGCTGTCGAGACGCGCGCTGTTGAGCGGCGCGAACGCGAGGGTGACGGCGGCCGGATCGGTCCATGTGTCGCTCGATGCGGACAGGGGCGTGTACGGCCATCCGCTGTGCCATGTGAGCGCTGCGACGGCGGTGAACGGCGCATGCCGCCAGAGTGCGTTGAGTTTGACCGCATTGGGCTCGTCCCAGGCTCGCGGGATCCACACGCCGCCGACGCGGTCTTCGGCTCGCGACCAGACATAGGAAGCAGATGCGCTCAAGGGTCGCGAAGGATCGCTCGAGAGGCTGAGCTCCGCGCCATACATCCGCGAGCGCTGCGAGCTCACGCTCACGCTGTCGACCGCCAGCTCCGGCAGAAGCCCGAAGGGGGAAAAGAGATACGCGGTCTGGCTGAACGGCGAGCCCTCATCCTTGTAGTAGAGCTCGGCGCGCACGGCCGCGCCCCCGATGAAGCGATGATCGAGGCTGAAGTCCGTCTGGCTGAGGCGCCGCGCGGGTTGCGGCGCGACGATGCCGCCGCTCACCCGCGGATCGAGCACGTCGGCCTGTGATTCCTGGCCCCAACCGAGGCGCAGCGTGGTCCGCGGGGTGAGCGCCTCGCGCAGATTGGCTCGAACGTTCCACTGCGTGTCACCGGGCCCGTCGCGATACCGCCTGGCATCCCGGCGCAGGCCGAGGTCGATGGCGGTGCGGCGCACGGGCTGCCAGCGCACCGATCCATAGAGAGCGTACGTCACCGCGTGCGCCGCGACGGACTCGTCCGCGAGCACGGAGCTCGCCGGCTTCAGATCCGGAAAGAACGGCGGGGAGAAGGCGGCGAAGCCTGTGGATCGGTCGACGAGCGCGACCGATGAGGCTTGCGCGCCCGCATGCCAGTACCAGCGGCCCGCCGCCATGCCCCGCAATTCCTGGCGCAGGGTGTAGATGGCGTGTGAGCTGTGCTCGAACAGCTGGCCCGTGACGATGCCCGGCTCCTCGACCGAGCCGGATACGTTCTCGTGCGATTGCTCGCCGGAAACCAGCGTGAGGCTGCTCAACGCGGCGGAGAACCGGTGCTCGAGCCGCAGCCACTCGTAGTACTCTCCCCCGGCCACCCCTTTGCTCTGCGCATTCGCGGTCGAGAAGTACTTGCGGTGATCGTCGATCGCGAGAATGCCGGCCGCCATCTGCGTGCGCTCGCCGAAGCGCCAGGTGCCGTGCACGATGAGATCGTTGAGTGTCGGGTTGCCGATGCCGCTGTCGATCCAGCCCACCGGCGCGAACTGGTTCTGAAGCCGCAGATCGGCGAATACCGTGCCGCGGCCGCCGTCCATCGTGGTGCCGAGCATCGCGCTCGCGCCCTGCTCCGAGAGCTGCAGGTCGATCGTCGGTCGCCTGATGCGCCGCGGGCGCATCTGCACGACACCCCCGATCTCGCTGCCGTAGCCGATCGGCGCGAGGCCCGTCCACGCGGTGACCGAGTCGACCGCCATCGGGTCGACGGGACTGAAGAGGCTCTGCAGCTCTTTCAGGTGAAACGGCTCGTGCAGCGTCACGCCGTCGTAACGATAGAGAACCTCGTCGTCCTGGCTGCCCCGCACGTGCGTGCGGGCGGTGTATCCGGCGGCTGTCGTGCCGGGAATCACCTGCAGCGCCCGTACGGCGTCATTGTGTGTTTCGGGCGAGTTCTCCAGAGCCGCGCGCCCGGCGGTGACACTCGAGGAGACGCTCGTCTCGTAGCGGCTCGTCTGCACGACGATCTGCTCGAGAGCGGGTACGGCCTGCGCGGGGTGTGGACGGCCTGGCGACAGCCCGGGCGCGGGAACGATCACATAACCGCCGCCGGCCAGCGGGCGCGCCAGCAGATGGAGCGGCCCGAGCAACGAGCGCAACCGCTCGGCGACCGTCGCGCCCCGCACGGGATTGCGCGCCCGCAGATCCGGCGGGATCTCCTGCGAGCTGTAGATGAGACGTATTCCCGTTCGTGCCATCCCGGCAAGAACCTCCGAGACCCGAGGAGGCTCGGCCGGCGGTCCCGCTGCGGCGGCGGACTCTATGGCAGACAGCAGGAAAACCGCGGCCACGATCGCCAGTAAGTGCGATCGGCGCCTGCGGCATGTATCACGTTCCCCGAGCCGCGGCGCCGCGCATCCGGATGCGTAGCTCACCGCGTGCACTCATATCATATTCGAAGCCGGTCGTCGCCATGACGGCGGCGAGCGCCTGGTTGGGTGTCAGGCCGGCGATGCTTCCCGAGAGCG
>DAHUXV010000134.1 GCA_027306985.1 Gammaproteobacteria bacterium
GAGAGGATCGGCACCGGCCGGGTGAAGACCGCGCCCGTCCCGTACTGCGCTTCGAGTCCGGGCTTTCCGTCGGCCGTGCTGAGGAGCGAGGCCGGCACCGGATCGCCCCGGTTCGAGAGGAACTGGGTTCCTGGAACGTAGGTGATCTTCGCGTGGGGGAATGCGGCCCGCATTCCCTCGAGCACCGACACGGTATGGGTCGGCATGCCGTTGTAGTTGCCGAGAAGGACCGCGGTCTGGTCGGCCAGCGGGCCGACGACGGCGATCCGCTTCACCGAGCGCCCGAGCGGCAATACCCCGTCGTTCTTGAGGAGCACCATGGACTCCTCGGCGAGGCGCAGCGCGAGCCGCCGGTGGGCGGGGCTGTTGAGATCGCTCTTCGGGATGTGGTCGTACGGGACCATCGAGGGCGGGTCGAACATCCCGAGACGAATGCGCGCCGTGAAGAGGCGCACGAGCGCGCGATCGAGCGCGCCCACGGAGAGATAGCCCTGCTGCACGGCCTCGAGGAACGGCGCGTAGTCGCTCTTCTTGCTCGGACCGAACCCGGCGCATTCGTTGTCCATCCCGCGCTTGAGCGAGATGGCGGAGGCCTGCGCCTGCGTCGGCCGGTAATGATGGCCGCTGAGGATGTCCCGGACGGCATCGCAGTCGGAAACGACGTAGCCCTGGAAATGCCACGCGCCGCGCAGCGTGCGCTGCAGCAGGAAGCGGCTGGCACAGTCAGGCTCGCCGTTTTCCGCGATATACGCGCACATCACCGAGCCCGCATGACCCTGCACGACCGCCGCCCGGAAGGCAGGAAGGTAGGTATCCTCGAGAGCGTGCCGGCTGATGTCCTCATCGGCGAAGTGTCGTATCGGCTCCGGACCGCTGTACGCATCGAAATGCTTCGGCGTCGCAATGGCCCGGTAATAGCGGGGATTGGAGCCCTGCATTCCCCGCACGTAGGCGACCGCGAGGCGGCCGGTGAGGAAGGGATCCTCGCCGTAAGTCTCCTGACACCGGCCCCAGCGCGGATCGCGGCAGATATTGATGTTGGGAGCCCAGAAGTCCAGGCCGTGAAAGATCGTCGAGCCGCCGGCGCGCACCGCCTCCTCGTGCACGACGCGGCCTTCGATGCTGATCGCCTTGGCCATCTCGCGGATGCGCGGCGCGTCGAAGGTGGCGCCGAGTCCCATGGGCTCGGGAAACTCGGTCGTGCCGTTCACGGCCACGCCGTGCAGCGCCTCGCTCCACCAGTTGTAGGCGGGGACCCCGAGACGCGGGATCGCGGGGGCGCCGTTGACGAGCTGGGAGACCTTCTCCTGCAGCGTCATGCGGCTCACGAGGTCGAGCGCCCGCTGCGCGGGCGGCAGGCCGGGATCGAGGTATGCCGGGACCGCGGCGCGGCGGGCGCCCGCGCCGCAGCCGACCGATACCAGTCCGGCGGCCAGCACCGCCAGCACGCGTCTCGCTGAACGTCGCATCACTGTCCCCTCGGGTCGGCCGGGTCGCCGCCGCTCGACAAACCGGTCTGTTAGCGCTACCGTTCGGGTGATATTATTGTCTTAGTTATTCGGGTGTCAAGGACGCCCGGGTGTGTTGGTATCGAGCGGGGGGCCGTGCCCCGAAAGCGAAGCCGATGAAGAACTCAGTCCTCCTCTGTCTGGCCGCGGCGCTGTGCCTACCCGCTCTCGCCTGCGCGGCGGCGCCCCGGCAGATCGTCGCCACCCTCGACACGACGCGGGTCAGCCCGCCGGTCAGCCCGTACGAGTACGGCATGTTCATCGAGCACATCGGCTCGCTCGTCTATCGCAGTCTCTGGTCCGAGATGCTCGATGACCGCAAGTTCTACTACCCGATCTCATCGAAGTCCCCGCCGCCACCCTCCGGGCCCCGCTTCTTTCGCATGCTGGCCCTGCGCCGCTGGCACCCCGTGGGACCCGATGCGGCCGTCGTCATGGACCCACACGATCCCTTCGTCGGCGCGCACAGTCCGCGCATCGCGCTCGCCGCCTCGATCGCGCACGGCATCCGCCAATCCGGTCTCGCCCTGGTGAAGGGCCGGCGATACACGGGATATCTCTATCTGCGCGGCGATCCCG
>DAHUXV010000110.1 GCA_027306985.1 Gammaproteobacteria bacterium
TGGCCGGTCCCGCCAAAGCGCGTCGCGAGCGCGGCTCGGTCACCGCGGTGGATTCACCGACCCCGCCGCATTCGATCGAAGCGGAGCAGGCCGTCCTCGGCGGCCTGCTGCTCGATGCCAGCGCCTGGGACCAGGTCGCCGATGCGATCAACGAGCAGGATTTCTACCGGCCGGACCACCGGCTGGTCTTCGAGGCGATCGGCGCCCTGGCGGGCGCCGGCAAGCCGTGCGACGTCGTCACCGTCTCCGAGCAGCTCGAGCGCACGGCGAAGCTGGAAGCCGCCGGGGGCCTCGCCTACCTGAGTTCCCTCGCGCGCGACACGCCGACGGCGGCGAACGTGCGCGCCTACGCCGACATCGTCCGGGAGCGATCGCTCCTGCGCCAGCTCATCCGGGCGGGAACGGAGATCGCCTCCTCCGTCTTCAACAACGAAGGCGAGACTGCCCGCGACCTGGTCGACCGCGCCGAGCAGAAAGTGTTCGAGATCGCGGAGCAGGGCTCCCGCGGCCGCCAGGGCACCGTCGCAGTCCGCAGCCTCCTGCCTCACGTGATCGATCAGATCGACGAGTGGCACACGAACCCGGACTCCCTTCGGGGCCTGCCCACCGGCTTCACGGACTTCGACAAGATCACGGGCGGCCTGAGGCCCGGAGACCTCGTGATCGTCGCGGGCCGCCCGTCGATGGGCAAGACGACGCTGGCCGTCAACATGGCCGAGTACGCGGCCATCCATCAGGGAAGCAAGGCGTCGGTCGCGATCTTCAGCATGGAAATGCCCTCCGAGCAGGTGATTACGCGCATGCTTTCCTCGATCGGCGGCGTGCCGCTCGGTAACTTGCGCAGCGGCCGCATCTCGGACGAGGACTGGGTGCGCATCACGAGCGCCACCAGCCAGCTGTCGGAGGCGAAGATCTTCGTCGACGAGACCCCCGCCCTGACCCCGACCGAGCTGCGCGCCCGCGCCCGCCGCGTGAAGCGCGAGCACGGGCTCGATCTGGTGCTGGTCGATTACCTGCAGCTCATGACGGTGCCGGGCACCAAGGAGAACCGGGCCACGGAGATCGGCGAGATCTCCCGCGGCCTGAAGGTGCTTGCCAAAGAGCTGTCGATTCCGGTGATCGCACTGTCGCAGCTCAATAGGGCGGTGGAGCAAAGGGAACACAAGAAGCCCGTCATGTCGGATCTGCGCGAGTGCGTCACGGGAGATACTCTCGTCTGGCTCACAGATGGCCGGCAAGTTCCGATAGCGAGCCTCGTCGGCACGCAGCCCGAAGTCTGGGCCGTGGACGAGCAGCAGCGCGTCGTTGCGGCTCGGTCCGATAGGGTCTGGAAGGTCGGCAAGCGCCCGGTGGCCAGCATCAAGCTCTCGAGCGGCCGCTCCCTGCGGGTCACGGCGAAGCACCGAGTGCTCACCGGAAAGGGGTGGGTGAGAGCCGCCGAACTGAAGATGGGCGACCGAGTGGCTCTCGCTCGCCGGGTGCCGGAACCAGCCCGGCCCAACCGGTGGCCGGACCACTGGCTGATTTTGCTCGGCCACTTGATCGGCGATGGGAGTTACCTGACCCACCAGCCCCTGCGATACACCACCGCATCCGAGCACAATAGCGAGGCGGTCCGTGCGGCGGCGGAGAAGCTCGGCTCCACCGTGAAGCGCTGCACGGGAAGAGGTCAGTGGCACCAGCTTCTCATCAGCGGCAACGGCAATCGTTGGCACGCCGCGGGGGTTGGTAAATGGCTGAAGGACCTCGGCATCTACGGACAGCGCTCCCACGAGAAGCGTTTGCCGGAGCAGGTGTTTTCTCTCGCTGACGATCAGATTGCGCTTCTCCTTCGGCATCTGTGGGCGACGGACGGGAGCGTGACCGTTCCGCCGCCAGGTATCCGCCGGGCTCCCCGCGTCTACTTCTCGACTTCGAGCGCACGGCTGGCGCAGGATGTCGCCGCCCTGCTGTTGAGGTTGGGGATCGTCGCGAGGCTGCGGGTGAGTCTCGGCGTTCCGGGGACTCGGCCGGTGCATACGGTCGATGTAAGCGGGGCCGAGTTCCTGAGGCGCTTTGTCGAGACGGTCGGCGGGTTCGGTCCCCGCGCCGCTCCGATCGCGGTGCTCTCGGAGCGCCTGGCAGTGACGGAGGGCAATACCAATGTCGATACGCTTCCCGTAGAGGCCTTCGACTCGGTCCTGGCTCACATGCGCGCACAGGGAATCTCGCAAAGAGGCATGTCGCAACTGCGCGGGGTGGCCTATGGAGGCATTAGTCATTTCAAATTCGCTCCAGGTAGGGCGCTCTTGGCCGAGTACGGCGGCCTGTTGGCTGCTCCTGACATTGAAAGTCTGGCGACCTCGGATCTCTTCTGGGATCGCGTAGCTGGAGTGGTGCCTCATGTTGAGGAGGAAGATGTTTACGATATAACGGTGCCAGGTCCTTCAAGTTGGATTTCAGATGGTATTGTTAGCCACAATTCGGGTAGCATTGAGCAGGATGCTGACATGATCCTGTTGATTTACCGCGAAGAGGTTTACGACAAGAACACCACGAAGAAGGGCATCGCGGAGATCGAGCTGGTCAAGCACAGGAACGGCGAGATCGGCACCTTCCTTCTGACGTTCCAGGGGCAGTTCACGCGCTTCTCCAACTACGCGCCGGACGCCTACGCGGAGGGCGTTCTCAGGTGAGCCGCCTCATCCGGGCGGTGATCGACGCCGGCGCGCTGCGGCACAACGTCAGGACGATTCGCGAGCGGGCACGGGGCGCCCGCATCATGGCGGTCGTCAAGGCGAACGCCTACGGGCACGGCCTCGTGCCGGCCGCGCTCGCGTTGGGCGAGGTCGCCGCCTTCGCGGTGGCGCGGCTCGAGGAGGGCCTGGCGCTGCGCGCGCAGGGCGTCAGTCAGCCGATCGTGCTGCTCGAGGGGGTGTTCGCCGCCGAGCAGCTGCTCGAGGCCGCGCGCTACGGCTTCGATCTCGTGGTGCACGATGCCCTGCAGATCGAGATCCTGGAGGAAGATCCGGGGCCGCATCGCTTCGTGCTCTGGGTCAAGATCGACACCGGCATGAACCGGCTCGGGTTCCGGCCGGACGAGTTTCCGGCCGCGCTGCAGCGGCTGCGCAACCTGAAGCCCGCGCCGCTCGAGATCCGCCTCCTCACGCACCTCGCGCGGGCGGACGAGCCCGAGAATCCCATGACGGCCGCGCAGGTCGCGCGCTTCAAGGAGGCGACGCGCGGACTCGACTGCGCCATCAGCATCGCCAATTCCGCCGGCGTCTTCAGCGAGCTGCACCTCGGCTGCGACTGGGTGAGGCCCGGCCTCGCGCTGTATGGCGCCTCGCCGTTCGCCGATCGCACCGGGGCCGACCTCGGCCTGCGGCCCGTGATGAGCCTGGAGACCTCGGTCATTGCCTTGCGGCACGTGCCTCGCGGGGAGACGGTGGGCTATGGCGGGACCTGGCAGGCGCCGCGCGACTCGAAAGTGGCCATCGTCGCGGCAGGGTACGGCGACGGGCTCGCCCGCGGCCTTCCCAACGGCACGCCGGTCCTCATCGACGGCCGGCGCGCGCCGCTCTGCGGCCGGGTCTCCATGGACATGATCGCGGTCGAGGTGACCGGGCTGCCCGCAGTGCGGGTCGGCACCCCGGTCGTGCTATGGGGAAGAGACCTGCCGGTGGAGGAGGTCGCGCGCCACGCGGGCACGATCCCCTACGAGCTCCTCTGCGGCGTCAGCCAGCGCGTCCCTCTGGAACTGCGCTAACCGACAAAGAACCCCATCTTCACGCCCGCGAGCTGAATGACGTCGTTGTCGCTCAGCTTGGTCGCCTGCGCCCCGATGGGTGAGCCGTTGAGGAGCGGGAAGTCGTCGGCCTTGCCGCTGTCGACGTGCACGATGAAGTACCCCTCGCCGCGGCGCGTGATGGCCGCGACCTGCACACCCGGCCTGCCGAGCGTCGTGAGGGCCTTCGTGATCTCGAGCTCCCGGCCGGCGAAAGCCCCGGAGAGCACCTGCAGCTTCGCCTTCTTGAGGGCCGTCGCGCCGTCCGCGGGCGCCCGGCTTCTGCCGGTCTGGGAAGCGGCGGCGGTGGCGGCGGCGGCCGCGGCCGGAGCCGCCTCCGGCTCCGCATCGATCTGTGACTCGCCGACGGCGGTGCGCAGCTTCTCGACCGGGCGGGCCGAGGGCTGGATGACCATGGTCTTCTCGAACTCATCCTGCTGCTCGTCGTCCTCGACGAAGCGCAGCTGATGGTGGCCGACCGTGATCACATCGCCGTGCTGCAGCGCGTGCTTCTTGATCAGCTTGCCGTTGACGTACGTGCCGTTGGTGCTGTTCAAGTCCTCGAGGAACGAGTCGTTGAGGATGTTGATGATGAGCGAGTGGTGTCCGCTCACCGCCGCGTTGTCGATGCGGATGTCGTTATCCGGCAGCCGGCCGACGGTGTAGCGTTCCTTGTTCATGTTGTATTCCGCCATCACCTGGCCATCCAGGCTCAAGACCAACCTTGCCATGTCATTCGCCTCGCCGTGTCAGCCGAACCAACCCAGGATCTTGTCGAATATGCGCGTGCGGGCCGGGAATGCGTCGAGCACGTGCGCCATCAGCACGGAAATGTTGTCGCGGCCCCCGTTATCGTTCGCCAGTTGAATCAGTTGCTTCGCAACGTTGTCAAGATTAGCACCAAACGTGCTTATGGTTAAATGGATATCTTCATCCTCGACCATGTCCGAGAGCCCGTCGGAGCAGAGCATGTAGACCTCGCCCTTCTGGACCGGGACCTCGCGGATCTCGACGTCGACCGTCGGCTCCACCCCGAGGGCGCGCGTGACGTAGTTCTTGTTCGCCGCCCGCTGCGCCTCCTCGGCCGAGTAGAAGCCCCGGTCGACCAGCTCCTGCAGGAGCGAGTGGTCCATGGTGACCTGCTCGAACTTGTCGTGGCGCTGCCGGTACATGCGCGAGTCGCCCACGTGCGCGATGGTCACCTTGTTGTCGAAGAAGAGCGCGGCGACCACCGTCGTGCCCATGCCTTCGCACTGCGGCTGGGTGCGGGCGGTCTGATAGATGATCTTGTTGGCCCGTTGAATGGCATCGCGCAGGATGATGGTCGGGCGGGAGAGGTTCGAGCCGCGGTCGGGTACGCTCATGTCCTCCCGCTCCACCTGCTCCTTCACCAGGCTCACGATGGTCTTCACCGCGATGCCGCTCGCGACCTCGCCCGCGTTGTAGCCGCCCATGCCGTCGGCGAGCACCAGCAGGCCGATGTCCGGGTCCACGGCGATGGTGTCCTCGTTGTGCTCGCGAACCTTTCCGGTATCGGTCAGTCCGACGATGCGCAGCTTGCCTTTTAAGCTCATGCCGCCGTTTTCGGCCCTTTAATGTCGTTCTCGCAGCAAGTCGCCCGCGGCGCTCGCCGGTCGCAGGCCCAGAGACGGCCTTTGGCCTGCTCTTTCGTGAAGCGCATCACATCCCGTCCCCGATTGGAGCGGGCATACGCTAGCATTGCCGTCGGTTGAGTCCGAGCGCCTGGTCACAAACCGGCCATCCGGCCCTCCCCAGGCGCGCATCCTAGCTCAACCAGGCCCCTCCGGTTCGTGAAGCGCATCCATGCCTCGTCCGATCACCGTTTTCGTGTGCAGCGCCTGCGAGGGTGAGACCCTCAAGTGGCAGGGTCAATGTCCGGCCTGCGGCGAGTGGAACTCGCTCGAGCAGCGCGTGGCGCGCCGGTCGTCCCCGGCGGGAGCCGGCCGGGGCTCCGCCGGCGCCGGCCCGACGGGTGCGGCACCCGTGCCGCTGGCCGCGGGGACGCTCGATCTCGAGCGCCTGCCGAGCGGACAGGGCGAGCTCGATCGGGTGCTTGGAGGCGGGATCGTCCCGGGCTCGGTGACGCTGCTCGGCGGCGATCCCGGTATCGGCAAATCGACCCTGCTGCTGCAGGTGGCGGCCCACGCGGCAGCGGGCCGCGGCGTGGTCTATGCGAGCGGGGAGGAATCGGTCTCCCAGGTCGCACTGCGGGCCCGGCGGCTCGGCATCGCCGCGCCCGCTCTCGAGGTGCTGGCGGAGACGGACCTGCAGTCGATCCTCGATCAGACCGCGAGGCGGCGGGCGGGGCTGCTGGTCGTGGACTCGATCCAGACGGTGCAGTCGGCCACCGTGGCGGCGAGCGCCGGCGCCGTCTCGCAGCTGCGGGAATGCACGGCGGAGCTGGTTCGCTTCGCCAAGAGCTCCGCCACGGCCGTGGTGCTGATCGGTCACGTCACCAAGGAGGGTGCCATCGCCGGCCCCCGCGTTCTCGAGCATCTGGTCGACACCGTGCTTTACTTCGAGAGCGAGGCCGGGAGCCGCTTTCGCATCGTGCGCGCCACCAAGAACCGCTTCGGCGCGGTCAACGAGCTCGGCTTCTTCGCCATGACCGAGGCAGGCCTCAAGGAGGTGCGCAACCCCTCCGCGATCTTCCTCGCGCGCGCGCCGGAGCCCGCCGCCGGGAGCATCGTCACCGTGACGCGCGACGGCGGCCGTCCGCTCCTCATCGAGCTGCAGGCGCTCGTCGACCGGATGCGCTTCGGCGCGCCGCGGCGCATCGCCCAGGGTCTCGATGCCAACCGCCTGGCGATGCTGCTCGCCGTGTTGAGTCGTCATGCGTCGCTCTCGCTGCAGGAGCACGACGTGTTCGTCAATGCGGTGGGCGGGGTGCAGATCGATGAGACTGCATGGGACCTGCCCGTGGTGATCGCGCTCGCCTCCAGCCTCGCCGATCGTGCGGTCCCGGGCGCGCTCGTCTCCTTCGGTGAGATCGGCCTCACCGGGGAGGTGCGTCCCGTCGCCTACGGCGAGGAGCGGCTGCGGGAGGCGCAGAAGCAGGGCTTTCGGCTCGCGGTCGTGCCGCGCGAGAACGCACCGCGCAAGCCCCTGGAGGGCATGGAGGTCATCGCCGTCGCCCGGGTGAGCGAGGCGCTGGAGGCGGCCCTCAGCCGCGCACGTGAGCCGATGCCGGCTCCCCGGCCGCCGCCCGCGCGCGCACCGTCCTGATCGCGTTGTCGGCGATCTGCAGGACCTCGAACTCGTAGGGCCCCACCTTCACCGCGGTCCCGGGCGAGGGAATGGTCTCGAGCTGCTCGAGCAGCAGCCCGTTCAGCGTCTTCGGTCCGTCGGTCGGCAGTTGCCACTGCAGAGCCCGGTTCAACGCGCGCAGGGTCGCGCTCGCGTTGATGATGTAGACGCCCGCGCCCTGCGGATGAATGTCCTTGTGCGTCACCGTCGCCGGGTCGCTGGTGAACTCGCCGACGATCTCCTCCAGGATGTCCTCGAGCGTCACCAGCCCCTCGATGTCGCCGTACTCGTCGACGACGAACGCGAGCCGGCGCCGGTTGCGCTGGAAGTAGGCGAGCTGCGTGTTGAGGGCCGTGCCTTCCGGCACGAAGTACGGCTCGCGGCCGCTGCCGATCTCGATCAGCCGCTCGCGCGTCAGCGTGCCGCGCGCCAGCTCGTGCGCGACGCGCTTCATGTGGAGGATGCCGAGCAGATTGTCCAGGGTGCCGCGGTAGACCGGCAGGCGGGTGTGCGGCGTCTGGCGCAGCTGCTCGAGAATGTCGTCCCACGGCTCCTCGACGTCGATCCCGGAGATCTCCTGCCGCGGGATCATGATGTCGTTGACGGTGACCTGACCCAGATCGAGGATGGAAAGGAGCATCTGGCGGTGCCGCGCCGGAATCAATGGGCCTGCCTCGGCCACGACCGTGCGCAGCTCCTCGGTGCTCAGCGTCTGGCTCGCCCGCTCGGTCCTGACGACGCCGACGATCCTCAGCAGCCCGTAGGCCATCCTGTGGGTCACCCAGAGGGCCGGGCGGGCGAGGAGCACCAGCGCCCGATAGATGGGCGCGGTGGTGAGTGCGACCGGCTCCGGATACGTGGCCGCGTAGATCTTGGGCGCGAGCTCGCAGAAGACGATGACCGCCACCGTGAGCAGGAACCCGGTGACCGGCACCGCGTGGCGGTAGCCGGTGCGCTGGGCGAGCAGCGTCGCGGTCGCCGAAGCGAACACGCTGGCCGCGGCGAGGATGACGAGATTGGCGCCGAGCCAGTCCTCGGGCTTCTGCAGCAGCCGCTCGAGGAGCTTCGCGGTGCTCTGCCCCGCCTTCGCCCGGTGGCGGATGCGGTAGCGGTTGACCGAGAGCATCGCCACCTCGGTGCCGGAGGAGAAGGCGATGATCGCGAGCAGCGCGAGCAGGATGATGAGCAGCACGGGGGAGGAGGGTGTGTCGTTCAATTCCGGATTCCTCTTGTTAAAGCGCTGGATCCGGGCTCCTGCCCGGCCCAGCGCTGCTCTGGGCAAAAACCGTGGTTTTTGCCTAAAGCTCCGCCACCTGCGGCGGCGGGGCACATCCATGTGTCTGCGTCCAATATACTTCACTCATGTTCGATACCCTGAGCGCCCGCCTCTCCCGTACCCTCGACACCCTGCGTGGCCGGGGGCGTATCACCGAGGAGAACATCGGCGATGCCCTGCGGGAGGTGCGGGTCGCGCTTCTCGAGGCGGACGTCGCCCTCCCCGTCATCAAGAGCTTCATCGACTCGGTGAAGTCGAAGGCGCTCGGCGCCGAGGTGGCCCAGAGCCTGACGCCCGGCCAGGCGTTCGTCGGCATCCTGCACCGGGAGCTGGTCGAGCTCATGGGCGGCCACCGGGCGGGATTCAATCTGCGCGCCCAGCCGCCCATCGTGGTGCTGCTCGCGGGGCTTCAGGGCGCCGGCAAGACGACCACTGCGGCGAAGCTCGCCCGCTGGCTGACGGAGCAGCAGCGCAAGCGCGTCCTCCTGGTGAGCACGGACGTGCGCCGTCCCGCGGCAATGCTGCAGCTCGAGCGGCTGGCCGCCCAGGTGAATGCGCAGTATTTCGCCGCCGACGTGCACTCCCCGCCGGCCGATATCGCCCGCGCCGCGCTCGAGCAGGCCCGGCGCGGCGTGTTCGACGTGCTGATCGTCGACACCGCCGGCCGCCTCCACGTCGATGAGGCCCTGATGGAGGAGGTCCGGCAGATCGACCAGGCGGCCCACCCGGCGGAGCGGCTCTTCGTCGTGGATGCCATGGCCGGACAGGACGCCGTCAATGCCGCGCGCGCTTTCGGCGCCGCGCTCGATCTCACCGGCGTGATCCTGACGAAGGCCGATGGCGATGCGCGCGGCGGCGCGGCGCTCTCCGTACGCCACGTGACTGGCAAGCCCATCGTCTTTCTCGGCGTCGGGGAGAAGACCGAGGCGCTCGAGCCCTTCGATCCCGAACGCATGGCCTCGCGCATCCTCGGCATGGGCGATGTCGTCAGCCTGGTCGAGCAGGTGCACCGCCAGGTGGATCGGAACGAGGCCGAGCGCCTGGCCCGCAAGGTGATCAAGGGCAAGGGTTTCGACCTCACGGATCTGAAGAGCCAGCTCGAGCAGGTGCAGAAGATGGGCGGCCTCGGGGCTCTGATGGACAAGCTTCCGGTCGCCGCGACCGCCAAGGGCGCGGTTTCCGCGGACCAGGGCGACCGCGACCTTCGCCGCCAGATCGCCATCATCAATTCCATGACCCGGCGGGAGCGGCGCGTGCCCGGCATCATCGACGGCTCGCGGCGCCGGCGGATCGCCCGGGGCGCGGGCGTGCAGGTTCAGGACGTCAACCGGCTGATGAAGCAGTTCCTGGAAATGCAGCGGATGATGAAGAGCATGAAGGGAGGTAAGCTGCAGCGGCTTCTCGGCGCCCTGAAGGGGGGCCTGCCTCCCGGCCTGCCCCCGGCGGGGTGAGCCCGC
>DAHUXV010000159.1 GCA_027306985.1 Gammaproteobacteria bacterium
ATCGAGCGGCTGGAGCGCGAGTTGCACGCCCCGCCGCCGGCGCGGCGCGTCTGTCAGGGCACGCTGCCGTCGCGGGAGCAATACCTCACCGATGTCGGCATGTGGGGATTCGAGGACGCGCGCCTGACCGTGGCGGGATCCTTGGATGACGGTCGACGAGGTCGCGCACTGGATGCGCGCGATCGAGGACGGAAGATAGCGGCGCCTAACGGAGGAAGGCTTCCAGGGCCTGGGCGGCGGCCTCGGGAGCGCTCTGGAAGAGCGAGGCGCCGTGTTCCGGCAGCTCGAGGAGCCTGGCCCGCGCGGGCACATCCCGCGCCTGCCCCCTGTTGGCAATGACATCGTCGCGCAGGCGCAGCACGAGCAGCGGCATGGAGACCTGCGCCAGCCGGGCCAGCAGCGGATAGCCGCGCTCCGCGGCTGCGGCAGCCGCGCCAGCCGCGCCGTTGCGCAGCCGCTCCGCCAGCACTGCGTTCACGAGCTCGGGCGCCGCGCCCGGTCCGCAATGGGCCGCGGCCCGGCGCCACTCCTCGAGCAGGTGGCTGCCGTCCCCGGCGGCCGGTGGCGGCTCCGGGCCCTCCGTGGCGGCTGGCGGCGAGACCAGCACCAGGCGCCGCACCTGCGCCGGGCGCGTAGCCGCAAGCTCGGCGGCCACCAGCGCGCCGAATCGATGGCCGAGCAGGTCGATGTGGCGCAGCCGCATGGTATCGAGAAAGTCGCCGATGGCCGCCGCATGCTCCGCCACGCCCGCCCGGGCAGGCGGCGGGTCGGAGTCCCCGAACCCCGGCAGGTCGGGGGCGAACACCGAGCGCGCGGTGCCTGCGACGACGAGAAAGCGCTCGAAGGCGCGGCCGCAAAGGGGGCGCGGATGCAGGCAGAGCAAGGGCGTGCCCTCCTCGAAGCCGCCGCCCGCGGGAATCGCATTGTGGACATGCAGCTGCCCGTAGCGGCACTCGAAATAGCCGCGACGGACTCGCGGACGGGCCGCGGCAGCCGGACGGGAGGGGGATGCTTTGGGCATGATGAACAGTTCGAATTGTGCCGCAGCGGGCGTTCGGGTTTAAGCTATTTGCATGATGCGAGCTCTAGCAAAGTCCCTGGTCGTGGCAGCCGTCCTGCTTCCGCTCGCCGGCTGCGGCCTAGCGGAGACCGGCGTCACTGCGGCTGCCGGTGCCGCCTCGGCCGCGCAGCAGGCCAAGCAGGCCAAGGAGACCGAGGCGAGGATGAAGCAGCAGATCGACGCCGCGTACCGCGAGGATGCGGTGAAGCGCAAGGCCGCGGAGGCCCAGGCTCAGTAAAGAGGCGGACCCCATGCGCAACCTCGAAGTCAGGATCAGGCGGACGCCGGCGGCAGCCGAGGATTTCGAGGTGGTGGCGGGCGAGGTGCCTCGCCTGACCAACGGCGGAATACTCTGCCGCGCGCGCTGGCTCGCGGTCGATCCGGTCACCTGCGTGCCGGCAGGCACCGCGACGCGCACCAGCACGGCTCTTCTGCCCGGTGATGTCGTCCCTGCATTGGGCGTCTGCGAAGTGCTGGACTCCCGCCACGATGTCTTCGCAGTCGGACAGCACGTCGTCGTCGACTGCGGCATGCGTGAGCTATGCGTCTCCGACGGGAGCCACGCCTGCGCGCTGCATCCGGGCCAATCGCCAGCCTCGACGGCGCTCGGTCTCCTCGGTCCGTCGGGCATGGCGGCCTACTTTGGGCTGCTCGATCTCGCCGGGCTGCGAGCCGGGGAGAGCGTGCTGGTATCCGCAGCGGCAAACTCGGCCGGCGCGATGGCCGGCCAGGTGGCGAGGATCAAGGGCGCGCGCGCGACCGGTATCGACGGCTCGCGCGAGAAGTGCGACTGGGCCCTCCGGCACGCGCGCTTCTGCGCGTGCGTCAACCATCAGACGGAAAATCTCGGCAGCCGCCTGCGGCAGCTCGCCCCGGACGGCTTCGATGTCTACTTCGACAACGCCGGCGGTGAGCTGCTTCAGGTCGTGCTCTGCGGCCGTCACATCGCGCCCGGCGGCCGTGTCGTGCTCAACAGCATCTGCCAGGACGACCCTGCCGAGCTGTTGCGGCGCGCCGGCTACGCCCCGGGGGAGATCACCGTTCTGCGGCTGAACGCGGACGCTTACGAGCACCGCCGGGAGGAATTCCTGAAGGATGCGATCGCCTGGTACGGCGCGGAGCGGCTGGCCTACCGGGAAGATGTGGCGGAAGGCATCGAGAGCGCGCCCGCGCAGCTGGTGAGGGCCATGCGCGGGGAGAGCTTCGGACGCCCGCTGATCAAGCTCTGAGACGGAGCCCGCCGCCTGCGCGGCGGGCTCCCGATGAGACGACGCTACCGGCGCCTGGCCGACTTCCGTGCCGGACGCCCGGTCGACTTCTTTCCCGCGGCGGCCTTGCGTGCGGCAGGCCGCTTCCCGGCCGCCTTTCCTGCCGCCTTCCTGGGCGCTTTCCTGGGCGCTTTCCTGGGCGTCTGCCTGGCCGGTGATTTTCGGGCAGCGCGCCTGGAGGCGGCCGGCCGCTTCCTCGCCTTCGCGGCCGCCTTTCTTGCCGGTCTGGCCGGCCTCGCCGGTGCCTTTCGGGCGGAAGAAGCTCGCTCGGCGGGGCGCTTGCGGGGGGCGGATCCCCTCCTGGCCGGCGCTCGCTTGCCGGGGCCCGATTCTTCGGCGGGCGCGCTCGCCGCGGCAGCCTGCCTGGCCGGCTCGTGGACCGCGAAGGCGCCGCCCTGCGGATCCAGGATCTGGGCGATGCGGCTCCCGCCGGGCACCTCCATCGGACCCTGCGTCACCCGGCCGCCTGCCGCCTTCACCGCGGCCGCCGCGCGATCGACGCTGCCGACCTGAATGTAGGTCAGCCAGTGCGGTGGCTTGGACGCGTCCATGACTTTGTAGATGCCGCCGACCTGCGCACCGCCGTGCGCGATCAGCTGGTAGATGCCCCCTGGGCCCATGTCATGAGCGGGTCCGCGGCTCCAGCCGAAGAGCTCCGAGTAGAACGCCAGCGCGCCCTGCGGGTCGCTCGTGGCGAGCTCGTGCCAGGAGAACTCGCTCGGGGCGGCGGCACCGCCGGGCGTGGGGCTCGGCGTGAAGACCGCGAACGCGGCGCCCTGCGGGTCGGCCAGCACGGCGAAGCGGCCGACATTGGGAATGTCGCCAGGGGCCTTCAGCACCCTGCCGCCCAGGCGCTGCGCCGCCGCCGCGGTCGCATCGACATCGGGCGTGCCGATGTAGACCAGCCAGCTCGGCGGGGCGCCGGCCTGGCGCACGGCTTCCGGCTGGGCCATGAGCCCCCCGGTCATGGTCTTGCCGGAGACCCACAGCGTGTAGTCGGGCATGCCGGAGGGCTGGGTCTTCCACGGCAGGACCTTGGAGTAGAAGGCGATGGCGGCCTGGAGGTCGGTCGTCATCAGCTCGTGCCAGACGAATCCCCCCCGAATCTCAGCGTTGCTCATGTGAGGTTGCCTCTTCTTGACGAGCGGCGTCGAATTCCAACTCCCTACATTCTGCGCTCATGTGCGTTGCAGTGCCATGTCGTCGTCAAACGCGAACAGATGAGCGGCCCCGAAGGGGCGCGGGCCCGGATGGCCGCGCGAGGCGCCGCAGGCCGCTTCGGGCCGATCAGCCCAGCGCCACGAAGTCCCCCTCGAAAGTGGCCACCCGCCGGGCGTCGTGGATCAGGCAGGCGCGCAGCGTCAGGCGGGCGCGGCCGCGGCGGGCCAGGGTGGCTCGGAACCGCTCCCAGGCGAGCTCGTCCGAGAAGCGGCAGACCGCATCGAAGTCTCCCGGGATGGGCCGCTCGTACTCCATGGCGCTGCGCTGAATGACCAGGCGCGCGCGCAGCTGCGCGCGCGCCATGCGCACGTGCAGCAGCGTCCAGGCCGAAAGGGTGGCCAGCGCGGCGGCACTGCCCCCAAAGACGGTCTCCTGGTGATTGACGTTCGGGGCGAGAGGGGCTGCGAGCTGCACCCGCTCCGGGGTGGCCATCCTGACCCGCACGCCCATCGCCGCGGAGAGCGGAATCTGCTGGTGCAGATAGCGCTCGACGGCCATCTCCGCAGACTCGGACGAGATCGCGCTCACGTCACCCTCGGACGCCGCCTGCCTGAGGCCGGCTCGGCGCCGCGCGAACGGGCCTCCCGGCCCTACCAGGATCCGGTGTTCGGCATCGATACCCACGGCTCCGCCGGCGCCAGCGCCGCGCCGCGTTGCAGCAGCTCGATCGAGATCTGATCGGGCGAGCGCACGAACGCCATGCGCCCGTCCCGCGGCGGCCGGTTGATGGTCACCCCGTGCTCCCGCAGGCGCGCGCAGGCGGCATAGATGTCGTCCACCGCATAGGCGAGGTGGCCGAAATTGCGGCCGCCGGCGTATGCCTCGGGGTCCCAGTTGAACGTCAACTCGACCTGTGCCGACTCATCGCCGGGCGCAGCCAGGAAAACCAGGGTGTAACGCCCTTGAGGGTACTCGTTACGCCTCACCTCCACGAGCCCGAGCGCGTCGCGATAGAACCGCAGCGAGGCGTCGAGATCGGTCACCCGGACCATGGTATGCAGGTACTTCACGGCACGTTTCCCTCAAAACATTTCCGACGGGCCCGGCGGCTTGATGTCCACCTTGTAGCGCGAGGCGATGAACTCGCCGGTGATCATCTCCTCGTAGCTCTGGCCCGGGCCCACCATCGGGTAGACGCCCGCATCCGGGTCGATCATGACCTCGAGGAACGCCGGCCCCTCGAAGCGGATGAACTCCTCGACGACCCGCGGCACGTCCTGCTTGCGGTCGAGGCGCACCGCATAACGGAACCCGTCGGCCTGGGCGGTGCGGATGAAGTCCTTCTTGTGCAGCGACTTGTCGCTCGCCGACAGGCGCCCCTTGAAGAAGAGCTTCTGCCACTGCTTGACCATGCCGTCGCCGAAATTGTTGAGCACCACGATCTTGATCGGCAGATCGTATGTCGTCACGGTCTCGAGCTCGCCGATATTCATGCGGATGCTCGAGTCGCCATCGATGTCCACGACCAGACGCCGCGGATGCGCGAGCTGCGCGCCGATCGCCGCGGGAAGCCCGAAGCCCATGGTGCCCATGCTGCCGGAGGTCAGCCAGAGCCGCGGGCGGCGGAAATCGCAATATTGCGCCGCCCACATCTGGTGCTGGCCGACGCCGGTGGTGATGATCGCCTCGCCGCGGGTGTGCCTGTTGATTTCCTCGATGACGTAGTACGGCTGGATGAGCGGGCTGTCGCGATCGTAGCCCATGGCGTGGACTCGCTTGAGCTCCGCCAGCGCCGCGTGCCATTCGCCATAGTCGCGCTTGAACCCGGCGCGGCGGCCGTGCTCCGTGAGCGCGCTCAATGCCTCGGCGAGCAGACCCACGTGGCTCCACTGGACCCGCTTCACCTTGTTGATCTCGGCACGGTCGATGTCGAGATGGGCGATCCGCTTCGCCCCGCGCGCGAACTTGGCAGGTACGCCGGCCACCCGGTCGTCGAATCTCGCGCCGACGGCGATGAGAAAATCGCAGTCCTCGACGGCGTAGTTGGCAAAGGCGGCGCCGTGCATCCCGAGCATCCGCATCGACAAGCGGTGCGTGGTGTCGACGGCGCCGATGCCCATCAGCGTGGTGACCGCCGGAATGTCGAACGCCGTGGCGAACTCCGTGAGCGCGCCGGCGGCCTCGGCGTTGATCACACCGCCGCCGGCGTAGATGAGGGGACGGCGCGCCTCGCCCAGCATCTCGAAGAACCGCCCGGCATCGGCGGGCTCGATGGTCTGATCGGCCAGTTCCTTCATCCGGCGGCGGTAGCCGGGGAGGGGCAGGGTGCCGCTGCCCAGGAAGGCCCCTTCAAAGTTCTGCACGTCCTTGGGAATGTCGATGACCACCGGCCCGGGCCGCCCGGTGCGCGCCAGCTCGAACGCCGAGCGGACCGTTGCCTCCAGCCGCGCCGGATCGGTGACCAGGAAGACATGCTTGGCCACGGAGCCCATCAGGGCCGCGACCGGCGCCTCCTGAAAGGCGTCGGTACCGATCGAGGCGCGTGCCACCTGCCCGCAGATCACCACGATCGGCACCGAGTCCGCCATGCAGTCGCGAATCGGCGTGACGGTATTGGTGGCGCCCGGCCCGGAGGTCACGAGACAGACGCCCACCCGGCCCGTGGCACGCGCATACCCCGCGGCCATGAAGCCCGCCCCCTGCTCGTTGGCCGGCACGATCAGCGGAATCTGCGCGCCGCCCCGCTGACCCTGCTCCTCGTTGTAAAGGAACACGGCGTCGTAGGTCGGCAGAATGGCTCCTCCGCTGTAGCCGAAGATGGCCTCGACGCCCTCGTCGGCCAGCACCTGGACGATCATCCGCGCCCCGGACATGGTCTGGCCGGCGAGCGGATGCCCGACGGGACGAGGCTGGATGACGGTGTCGCTCATGCGGAGCTCTCGGAATCGGCGCGGCAGGCGCGGATGGTGGTCTCCGGAGACTAGCAGGTCGATCCGCGGCACGAAAGGCTGCGCGAATGGCCGCCCGGCCTGCGATCCATTATTCTGCCCCAAGTCCTCGCCCACCAGGGCCCATCCGAGCGAGCATGCGTCATATCATCGCGATTCTGCTGCAGAACGAGGCCGGTGCCCTGAGCCGGGTGGCGGGCCTGTTCTCCACGCGCGGCTACAACATCGAGTCGCTCTCCGTCGCGCCGACCGACGATCCGACGGTCTCGCGCCTCACGCTCGTCACCACCGGCTCGGATGCCGTCATCCAACAGATCGTCAATCAGCTGAACAAGCTCGTGGACGCGGTGAGCGTCGAGGACATGACCACGGGCGAGCATCTCGAGCGCGAGCTCATCCTGCTGAAGCTGCGGGTCCGGCCCGCGGATACCGATGCCGTCCGCGGATATGTCGTGCGCACCGGCGGCCGCGTGCTCGATCCCGCGCCCGACGGCTTCATCGTGGAGCTCACGGCGAGCGAAGGGGAGATCGACAGCTTCACGGCCGACCTCGCCCGCAGCGCGGAGCTGCTCGAGGTCGTGCGCAGCGGCGCGCTCGGCATCGGGCGCAACGCGCGCCAGCTGCGCGTCGTGCGCTGACCGGGGCGCACCAGGACCGGCCGTGTCACCCGTCGGCGATGCGTACCCGGACCGCTGCGCGCAGCCAGGCGCCGCCGCATCGCCGCGCCCGCGGATACTGATCGTCGACGACCTGCCCGAGAAGCGCCTGGCCTACGGCGCGATCCTCGAGGGACTCGAGGCCGAGGTGGTCATGGCCGGCTCCGGAGAGGAGGCGCTGAAGCGCGTGCTCGAGGGCGAATTCGCGCTCATCCTGCTCGATGTCAACATGCCGGGAATGGACGGGCTCGAGACCGCCGAGCTCCTGCGCCAACACCGCAACGCGCGCCACTCGCCCATCATCCTGGTGACCGCGTATGCCGACGACGTGCAGAGCGCGCGCGGCTACGAGCTTGGCGTCGTCGATTACATCCAGGTGCCCGTCGTGGCGCCCGTGATGCGAGCCAAGGTGGGGGTCTTCCTCGACCTCTTCGCGACCCGGGCGGCGCTCGCTCGCGCCAACCGGGATCTGGAGTCCCGGGTCGCGGAACGCACCGCCGAGCTGCTGCGCAGCAACGAGCGGCTGCAGGCCGAGATCGAGGAGCGCCTGCGCGCCGAGAACGAGCGGGAGGAGTTGCTCGCGCGCGAGCGGCTGCTGCGCGGGCAGGCGGAGGAGCTCAGCCGCCTCAAGGACGAGTTCCTGGCCACCATGTCGCATGAGCTCCGTACGCCGCTCAATGCGATCTTCGGCTGGATCACGCTGCTGCGCACCCGCCGCCTGGACGAGGCGACGCAGGCGCGCGCGCTCGAGACCATCGAGCGCAACGCCCGCGCGCAGAAGCGGCTCATCGAGGATCTGCTCGATGTGTCGCGCATCGTGACGGGCAAGATGGCGCTGGAGCTGGGGGACGTCGCGCCGCGGCGCATCGTCGAGGGCGCGATCGCCACCATGCAGCCGGCGGCCCGGGCCAAGGAGGTCAGCATCGTGCCGGCATTGGGCGAGGTGACGGCGGTTGTCCGGGGCGATTTCGCGCGCCTGCAGCAGGTCGTCTGCAACCTGCTTTCCAACGCCGTCAAGTTCACCCCGCCGGGCGGCCGGATCGATGTGGAGCTCGCGATGATCGCGGATCAGGTGCAGATCAGCGTCGCGGACACCGGGCAGGGGATCAAGCCGGAATTCCTGCCGCACGTCTTCGAGCGATTCCGGCAGGAGGATGGCTCGATCCGCCGCCGGCACGGGGGCCTCGGGCTGGGGCTGGCGATCGTGCGCCACCTGGTGGACCTGCACTGCGGAACGGTCGAGGCCAGGAGCGAGGGCGAGGGCCGCGGGGCGCGCTTCATAGTGCGCCTGCCGATCCGCTGAGGCTTATGGGACGAGGACCGTCGATCCGGTGGTGCGGCGGCCCTCCAGGTCGCGGTGCGCCTCCGCGGCATCCGTGAGCGCATACCGCTGCCCGATCCTGACGCGGACGGCGCGGCGCTTGACCGCGGCGAAGAGCTCACGCGCGGCCGCATCCAGCGCCTGGCGCGTGGCGATGTAGTCGAAGAGGGTGGGGCGGGTCAGGAAGAGCGAGCCGCGCCTGCTGAGCTCGAGCGGACTCACCGCCGGCGGCGGGCCTGAGGCGTTGCCGTAGGTGACCATCATGCCGAGCGGACGCAGGCAATCGAGCGAGTCGGTGAAGGTCTCCTTGCCCACCGAGTCGTAGACGACCGCCACCCCTTCTCCCTTGGTGAGCTTGCGGACTTCCGTCGCCAGCGGGTCGCGGCCGAGAATCAGCACGTGCTTGCAGCCGTTGCGGCGCGCCAGCTCCGCCTTCGCGTCGCTGCCGACCACGCCGATCACCTTTGCGCCGAGCGCCTTGGCCCACTGGCACAGCAGCAGCCCCACGCCGCCCGCCGCTGCGTGCACCAGGATGGTGTCGCCGCGGGCCACGCGATGGGTGCGGCGCAGCAGGAAATGCGCGGTCAGCCCTTTGAGCATCAGCGCGGCGGCCTCCTCGTCGCTGATGCCGCGAGGCACCTTGACCAGCCGCTCCGCGGGCACGTTGCGGACCTCGCAATAGGCGCCGGGCCGCGAATGCACGTAGGCGACCCGGTCGCCCACCTTGAAGCCGCGCACCTTGCGGCCGAGCGCCGTGATGACGCCGGCCGCCTCGCGGCCAAGACCGCTCGGAAGCTCTCCCGCATAGAGCCCCGTGCGGTCATAGACGTCGATGTAGTTGAGCCCGATGGCGGTATGACGCACCTGCGCCTCCGCGGGCTGCGGCCGGCCGGGATCGAGATCCTCGACCCGCAGGACCTCGGGTCCGCCGTACTCGTGAAATCGAATGGCCTTCACCATGCGACCGGATTACCCGCCCCGCGTCTGCCCGTCAAGCGTGACACAGCGCCAGCGGTCCGCGGTGCGCCGCGCCCATCCGTGCGCCATGCGAAAGCACGCCGCCGCGGGCCGCCCTCGCTTCCTGCTGCCTCGAGTCCGGCGCCGTTCGAAAGCAAGCCACCAGGCGGTCCGAGGCCGCATCAAAGAGCCGCGTCGTCCGTTTCGCCCGTCCGGATGCGGATGACACGCTGGATGTCGGTGATGAAGATCTTGCCGTCACCCACCTTGCCCGTCTTGGCCGACTTCAGGATGGCCTCGACGACCTGATCGACCAGGTCGCCCCGCACCGCCACCTCGATTCGCGTCTTCGGCACGAAGTCCACCACGTATTCCGCGCCCCGATACAACTCAGTGTGCCCGCGCTGGCGCCCGAACCCCTTGACCTCCGTCACCGTCATTCCCGAGACGCCGATGTCGGACAGGGCAGCGCGCACGTCGTCGAGCTTGAACGGTTTGATGATGGCGGTGACCAGTTTCATGTGCGAGCTCTCCGTCGAGTGTCTGTGCTTGTCTTGCGAGGCAGGCGCCGGCTTCACGGCAGGTGCGATTTTGCAGCTTTCGTGCCACGCATGGGAATACGTGCCAGCGCCTGAGTTTCAGCGGCCGGCCGCCATAGCGGGAGCGCCGGCGCACCATTATGGCGCATCGGGGCACGGCTGGCGCTCAGGGGTGGTGCAGGCTGCAAGCCGCCGGGGCGGTAGGCTAAGCTGGCCGCATGTACGAGCGAATCGTCATCGCGGGCGCTGGCCAGGCGGCGGTCCAAGCCATCGACACGCTGCGGCGCAGGGGCTTCGCGGGCAAGCTCCTGCTCGTCGGCGAGGAGCCCTGGCTGCCCTATCAGCGGCCGCCGCTCTCCAAGAGGTATCTGGCCGGCGCGCTGGAGCGGGAGCGGCTGCTGCTGCGGCCCGCGCACTTCTACGAGACTCATTCCGTCGAGACCCGTCTGGGGCGCCGCGTCGAAGAGATCTCGCGCGGTGAGCGGCGTCTGCGGCTCGATGACGGGTCCAGCGTCGCCTATGACGCCCTTCTGATCGCCACCGGCAGTCGTCCGCGGCCGCTCGCCGCCCCGGGAGCCAATCTCGATGGCGTGCATTTCCTGCGGACCATTGCGGATGTGGAGCGTATCCGCGCCGAGTGGGCGCCCGGAAAGCGCCTGGTCATCGTCGGGGGCGGCTATATCGGGCTCGAGGTGGCGGCCATCGCGCGCGAGCTCGGCTTGCAGGTCACGGTGCTCGAGATGGCGGACCGCGTCATGAACCGCGTCGTCTGCCCGCAGATCTCCGCGTTCTACGAGGCCGAGCACGCCCGGCACGGAGTACGAATCCTGTCGCACTCGAAGGTGCGGGCGCTCGCGGCGATGCCGGGCTCGAACCGGGTGCGAGCGGTAGTGACCGATGACGGCGAGGAGCACGCGGCGGATTGCGTGGTGGTGGGGTGCGGGGTCCTCCCGGCCGATCGGCTCGCCGCCGATTCCGGCCTGGCGTGCGAGAACGGGATCGCGGTCGATGACCGCTGCCGGACCTCCGATCCGGCAATCTATGCCGCGGGCGACTGCACCAGTCACCCGAGCCTGCACTACGGCAGGCGGCTGCGGCTGGAGTCGGTCGACAATGCCTTCGAGCAGGGCGCGAGCGCCGCGCTCAACATGCTCGGCCTGCAGACCGTGCACGACAAGGTGCCCTGGTTCTGGTCGGATCAGTACGACCTCAAGCTCATCATCATCGGCGTCAGCCAGGGTTACGACACGGTGGTGATGCGCGGCAATCCGGCGACTCACGCCTTCTGCGCGTGCTACCTGCGCGGCGGGGAGCTGATCGCGATCGACACCGTCAACAGTCCCAAGGATCAGATGGCCGCGCGCAAGCTGATCGCCGCCCACGCGCGGCCGAATCCCGACCGGCTGGCCGATCCCGCCGTACCGCTGAGGGACACGGCGTAGACACCCGTCGCCGGATGGCGAGCGGCGGGCGCAAGTCGTCCTTTGCCCGGACTAATGCACCAATCGCAGTATGAAGCGGTGGCGGAACCGTTGCCCTTCGGACGCCCGGATCGCGCCGAGGATGGTGCCGGCTAGCCACACGATGCCGAGCACCAGGCCGAGCACGATGCCGATCCCGACGATGAAGAGGAACGCGCAGACGATCTCCGCCAGGAACACGGTAATGTTGAAGTTGAGGGCTTCCAGCGACTGGTCGGCGACGAAGGCGGATTTCTCCCGCTGCACCAGCCAGACGATCAGCGGCGCGATGATGTTGCCCCCGGCCGGAAAGAGCAGGCCGGCAAAGGCCGACAGGTGCGCGAACATCGCGAGGTTGCGCTCGTCTTTGGTTGCGGTGCCGTCATAGGTCGTCCGCTCTCCTGATCCGCTCATTTTCCTCTCCCCCGCGGGATGGGCCCGCGCCTTCCCGGCCAATCGTGCGGCGTGCGGCGCTTTACCGCCAGACTGGATGGACGTACAGTATGCGGCATGGCCCCTGCGCACCCAAGGAACCCGCCGCTCAAAGGCCGCGGCGCGCTCTCCAACCCCGCCGGGCGCTTCGAGCGCCACCGGCGCGAGGCCGTCGACGACGGCTGGTACCGGGCGGAGGTTCCCGATTTCATCCCGACCTCGATCGAGCCGGATCGCGCGCGCTCGGTCCTCGCGCGCAACGACTCGCCCGACATCCCGTTCGAGCAATCCATCAATCCGTACCGCGGATGCAGTCATGGTTGTGTCTGGTGCTATGCGAGACCCAGCCACAGTTATGTTGGATTATCTCCAGGGTTGGATTTCGAGACCAGATTATTCTACAAGAAGGATGCGGGCAGGGTGTTGGAGGAGGAGCTGGCCAGGCCGGGCTACGTCTGCAAGCCGATCACCCTCGGCGCCAACACGGATCCCTATCAGCCGATCGAGCGGCGGATGCGGGTGACGCGCGAGGTGCTCGAGGTCCTGGCGCGCAGCCGGCACCCGGTGACGATCATCACCAAGGGCGCGCTCGTGCTGCGGGATCTCGATCTGCTGGCGGACCTCGCCAAGGACGGGCTCGCCGGCGTGGGTGTCAGCATCACGACGCTGGACGCCGGGCTGAAGCGCGTCATGGAGCCGCAGGCCGCCTCGCCGCGCGCCCGGCTGGAGGCGGTGAGGCGATTGAGCGAGGCGGGTATTCCAACCGGGGTGATGGTCGCTCCGGTCATTCCGGCGCTGACCGACCACGAGATGGAAGGCATCCTGGAAGCTTCCGCGGCCGCGGGGGCGTGTTGGGCCGGCTATGTGCTGCTGCGGCTTCCATATGAGGTGAAGGATCTCTTTCGGGAGTGGCTGGCGGCGCACTATCCGGACCGGGCCGGGCACGTGATGTCTCTCGTGCAACAGATGCGCGGCGGCAAGGACTACGACTCGAGCTTCGGCGCGCGAATGCGCGGCACCGGAGCGCTGGCGGAGCTGCTGCGCGGCCGATTCCGGATCGCCTGCCGCCGGCTGGGCCTCGGCAGCGGACGGCAGCAGCCTCTGAACACCAGCCTCTTCGAGCCGCCGCGGGCCAGCCGCTCAGGCCCGCAACTCGCTCTCGACCTGTAACGCAGCCGGGCAGGATTCTTGCTGCGAAGCAGGTGAAGCTTCGCTCTTCAGACCACGAACAAGATGCACGGCCGGACTGGGCCTTGCGAGGGGTTCCCTGGGGCGCCAGCCGCCGGCGTGAGCGGCATGTCGGGCGCATTCGGAGGTTTGTCTTCGAGAGCCGACGGATGCCGCAGGGCGTGCCGGGAAAAGGACCGAGAAGCGGCACTGCCGCATCGTGCTCGCGTCTGAGTACAGTATGTACCGCAGATCGAGCGAGGCCAGTTGAGGTGGAGGTCATGCCACAGGTTCGTGCAGCCGCTCGGCCGACCGCGCTCGGCCACTACACCCTGCTCGAGCGTATCGGCGCGGGAGGGCAGGGCGAGGTATGGCGGGCGCACGACGAGTCGCGCGGCGTCGACATCGCCCTCAAGATCCTGGCGCCTGCGGCTGCCCGCAATCCGGCGGCTTGGGAGACGCTCGAGCACGAGCACGCGATCTGCAGCCGGCTGCAGCATCCCGGAATCCTCCAGGTGCTGCCGCCGGAGCGGATTGGCGAGGTCGTCGTGCTCCCCATGGAGCTCGCCGCCGGCGGGGACCTGCGCCGCTTGCGGGGCGCGGGATACCTCGAAATCGTGCCGGTGCTGCTCGAGGGGGCCGAAGCTCTCGACTATGCGCATGCGCGCGGGGTCGTGCACCGCGACCTGAAGCCCGGCAACGTTCTGCTCGACAGCCGCGGCCGCGTGAAGCTCGCCGATTTCGGCATCGCAGCCCTGACGCCCATGGGAAGCGCCGGCGCCGTGGATGCCCGCGGAACGGGACTTTCACCGTTCACGGCGAGTCCGGAGCAGCTTCGAGGCGAGCCGCCGAGCCCCGCCGACGACATCTACGGCCTGGGCGCGCTTGCGTACGAGCTGCTGTCGGGTCATCCGCCGTACTACCCCAACTTCGATCTGCGGCGCGCCCAGACGCAGCCCGTCCCACAGCTCGTACCGACCCGGCAGGTTCCGCCGGAGCTCGGCGAGCTCGTGATGCGCATGCTCGCCAAGCGGGCCGCGGACCGGCCTGCCTCCATGCAACAGGTCATGGACGATCTCGATGCGACGTTGAATGCGACTCTGTCTTTCGCGCCGGAAGGCGTCGAGGCGGACGAGGCCGGCAGCCGGCCGCCGGAGGAGATCCAACCTCCAGGGCGGAGCGCCGCGGCGCCGAGGGCCGCTGCGCCACCGCAGGCGGGTGGTGAGGCCGGGCAGCCGGGGCGCTCCCCGCCCGGTGTGCCTGGGAGCGAGCAGCGGCATCGCCCGCCGCTCGAAAGCACCGAGCGACTGTCGCGGCGGACCGAGGAGGGAGCGAGCGCGGGCGACAGGACCGAGAGGCGGCCGTCGCCGCCGGCGGCCATGTACTCGGACGCCAAGCGGCCGCGAGCCGAGCCCGCGGCGGCGCCATTGCAGCCGCGGCCGGTCAAACGGGAGCCGGAGATCCGCGCACCGGACACGATCGCGGCGTCCCCGGCCCCCGCCGCCCCGGCCCCGACAGCCGAGGTGCGCGCCATTGCACGCGCCGACAGCGCCCCGCCGCGAAGCGCCCACCTCACCCGACAGCCAAGCCACGCCTTTCCCGCGTCCATCGAGTCCGTCCCAACGGGTGACCCGTTCCATACGGGAATCGCCCAGCCGCGGCTGCGGGCGGTGCCGCCGCCGGGGCGTCGCCCGGCGGCCGCGCGGCCGTCCGCAGGGCGCGCCCGCCACTGGCCGTATCTCGTATCGGGGTTGCTCTGCGGGGCAGCGTTGATCTGCGGCGCCACGGCGGCCGCGCTGGCGTGGCTGCCGCGCAAGGACCTCGCGGGTCTGCAGTCGCTGCTGGCGACCATCGGCTCGGTTGCATCACCGCAGTCGGCGAAGGCGCCCTCGGCGGCCGCCGCCCAGCCGCCGACTGCGGCGCCAGTCCCTGCCGCGGCGCCCGAGGCCCGGCCCGATCCCGCGGCGCTCGCCCGATTCAACAGCGAGCACGCCGCCTTCCAGAAGCGCGCGGCCGGCCTCGAGGCCCGCGGCGCCGCCGCGTGGGATTGGGCGGACATCTCGGCGGCGCAGATGCAGGCCGCGGAATCGAGCGGCGCGGCCGCCGCGGGCGGCATTCCGCTCGCGCTCAAGCATCTGAGGCAGGCGCAGCAGCACCTGGCCGCGGCCGCGGCCAAAGCGCCCCAGGCGCTGAGCGCGCAGCTCAAGGCGGGAGATGCGGCTCTCGCCGCCGGTAAACAGAGACCGGCGACTCGGGCATTCGAGCTCGCCCGGCGCATAGACCCCAACAGCCGGCGCGCCATCGAGGGCGCGCGGCAGGCGCGCCTGCTGAGCGGCGTGCTGCCGCTTCTCGCCGACGCGCGCAGGGCGGAGTCGGCACGGAGCTACTCGCGCGCCGCGCAGGATTACAGTCAGGCGCTGGCGCTCGATCCCGGCAATGCCGCGGCGAAGCAGGGACTGGCGCGCGCCAACGCAACCTTCGGCGATGACAGCTACGCGCGCGCGGTGGGCGCCGGCTACGCCGCGCTGGGCGCCGGAAGGCTGACCCGGGCGCAGACGGATTTCCAACAGGCGCTCGGGTTCCGCCCCCGGGGTACGGAAGCCACGCAAGGGCTGCAGCGGGCGCGCGCGGCGATGCAGGCGAGCCGGATCGAGGCCCTGAGCGAGCAGGCGGCGAGCCTCGAGGCACAGGAGCATTGGCGTCAGGCCGCGGCGGTGTATCGGACCGCCCTGCGCGAGAATCCGTCGCTGACCTTCGCCCGGCGCGGCGAGGCGCGGGATGAGGCCCGGGCGAAGCTCTCCGCGTCGCTGCAGCGGATCATCGATCATCCGAGCACGCTCGCCTTGCCGTCCGTGCGCGATGAGGCGGTGTCGCTGCTGCAGGAGGCGCGGGAGCGGACGCCTTCGGGCCCGATACTGCAGTCGCAGGTCGAGCGAGTCTCGCGCCTGCTGCCGGCACTGGACCGGCCGGTGTTGCTCAACCTCATCTCCGACAACGCGACCCAGGTGTCCATTCCGAGCATCGGTGTGTTCGGGGCCTTCGGCAGAAGACAGATACGGCTGAAGCCCGGCACTTACACCGTCATCGGCACACGTGACGGCTATCGCGAGGTCGAGCAGGAATTCACGGTCGAGCCGGGCCAGCGCAGCGTCACCATCACGGTGAGCTGCTCGGAGCAGATCTGAGGTATGTTCGATGGCGCCGGATCCGGGGCATCCCCGCCCGGACCCGCGCGCGTCGGCGCGGCATCTCCTGTGCCTGACATCACAGTCCATCACCGCTGCCCGTGACCGGTCTCACGGCGTTGGCGCGGAGCGGGGGCGGAGGCTTGTGTGCCGCGGCCGTCGGCGCTAATAAGCTCTCATGGCCGAGACCGAACCTGTCGTGGCGCTGCTTGCCGGCGCGAGCGGCTTCCTGGGCGCCCGCGTCCTCGAGGCGCTGCTCGATGCGCCCGAGGTCGGGCGCGTGTTTGCCGTGACGCGGCGTCCGTTGGGGCGGGAGCACCCGCGCCTCGCCAACCGCATCGTGCAGTTCGATCATCTGGAGCGGCAGCTGGCGGGCTTGAAGTGTCAGGTCGCCTTCTGCTGTCTCGGGGCGCGGCTGCGCGAGCGGCAGGGCGCCGGTGAGGAGGCGATTCGCCGCGTCGACCTCGGCTACGCGCTGGCTTTCGCGCGTGCGGCGAAGGCTGCCGGAGCGGCGCGGTTCGTCCTGGTCTCCGCGGCGGGCGCGGATCCGGATGCGAAGAGCGGCTATCTTCGCCTCAAGGGCGAGCTCGAGAGGAGTCTCGGCACGATTGGATTCGGCGCGCTCGATATCCTGCAACCCGCCATCGTGCTCGGCTGGCCGCGGGAGACGCGGCCGGCGGACCTGATGAAACGCGCCGTGATGCCCCTCGTCAATCCGTTGCTCGTCGGCGCGCGTGCGGTGCACCGGGGAGTTCCGGTGGGCACCGCGGCGGCCGCGATGGTCGGCGCCTTGCGGTCGGGCCGTCGCGGGCCGCAGCGGTATACGTACTCGGGTATCTGCGCGCTGGCGCAGCTGAAGCCCCGCAGAGCCGCGGCCCCGGCGGCCGCGACACCGTAATCTTTGCCAAGAGCGCGCGCGCGACGCCGCATTCATTACATATCGCGCGTTTCGCTATACATAAGCGGGGCCGCGGCCATGGCCGATGCCCGCGGCGCACGGGTATACACAGCACCTGAGAGCCGCGCCACATTCGCCGCTCTTGACTCCAGCACGCGCCGCTTCGACACTAACCGCGTGACAAGGGCAAACCCGTCGAAAGGCGGGGACGCAAAGCCACCGGTCTAAGGGACGGTTCCTAAGACGGCGGGGCTGCCAACGGACGCGCGTCAGCGCGGCCAGCGCATTCCCCTCGGACTTCGAGCCGGTTCCGATCGCCTGCGGCTCACGGACTGTCCGGGGAATTTATGACACCAACGGCAAATCTTGCGGCCGCCGAGGCGGACGCGGACCATCCGGCGGCGCCTGCCGCAGAGGCCGACTCGTTCGTCCTCAATTTGTGCTCTTCGACTACGCCGATGGCGCTCGCGCAGACGGAGCTGGCCGAGCTCAAGCGATTCACGTTCTTCGTGAGCCGCCGTTTCGAGGAGGGGCGCGAGCGCTTTCGTCTGCACATGGGGTTCTTCTCCAGCCTGGCGGAAGCCGAGGAGTGGCTGGGCCTGGTGCGGGAGATGTATCCCGGCGCGTGGGCGGGCGAGGCGCCCGGAAAGAAGCTGCGCGCCCGCGCCGCCGAGGCCGCCGCCGCGCAGGCGCGCCACGCCGTCGGTCCCCGCAAGACCGCGGCACCCGCGCCGGCTCCGGCACCCGCGGCCCCGCCTGTCGCCAGGGTGGTGAGCACGCACGCCGCCGCGCCGCCCGCAGTCCCGAGGCTGGTTCCCACGCTTCATCCGCCGGCATCCGCGGCCGCCGCCGCGCGTCAGGCGGTGAAGGCCGCGCCGCAGGCGCCTGCGAAGCGGCTGCCGCCATCCGCGCCGCCGCCCCGTGCCGCCCTGCCCGCCGCGGCTCGCGCCAACACCCAACATCCGGCCGCTGCGCGTCCGATGCCGGCCGCCAAGGCGGCGCCCGTCAGGCCCGCTGCGCAGAGTGCGGCAGCCGCGCCGCCGGCGCACGCGAAGCCGGCGACTGCCGCGCCTGCGAAATCCCCGCCGCAACCCGCGGTGCGGGCCGCTCAGCAGCCGCCGAAGAAGCCGATCTTCGCGGACTCCAACGTGAAGGAAGTGCTGGCGGCGCTGGATTCGTCCGAAGACACCACCGGCGAGACGCGGCTCATGCCGGCTTTCGCCGACGGCGGCGCCACTGCCGATGACAGCTCGCTCACCGACACTCAGGTATTGCGATTTCTCGAGACGCGCCGGGTGGCGGACGGCGCCACGCGTGGTCAACCGGCGCCGCAGATCGACCCCGCCGCGGAATCGGGTATCTCGCTGCTGAAGCCCGATGACACCGGCACGCGGCGCGCGCTGAAGGAGGCGGTCTCGCACGACCAGCCGGTGTCCTTCGCGGTGCAGCTGCAGTGGTCAGTCCAGCCGGTGGCGCTCGACAAAGTGCCCCCGCTCGCGATCTTCAGCGCCTACACGCTCTACTCCGTCGAGGGCAGCCGCGAGGGGCGCAAGTGGTACGGGCTGCGCCTCGGCTTCTTCAGCGACGCGATCTCGGCCAAGCAGGTGGCTCACTACGTGCGCTCGGAGTTCGCGTCCGTCGCCGTGGTGCCGGTGAGTCCGAAGGAGCGCGAGCGCGCCACCGAGGACAATCAGCGATTCACCGGCGTCGGCGCGCCGCGCAAGCGGCGCCAGAACGAAGATCACGGGATCACGCTCATCGATTCGGACGAGGCGCCGCGCGCCGCGCCCTCGCCGCCCGCGGCTTCGCAGCCCGCGCCGACGCGCGGTGCCCGGAAGGCCGCGGGCAAGGTGGTGAGCGCGCGCGAGCGCCGCACGCCGCAGACGCTGGAGGAGACTCTCGAGATCCTCGGCGCCAACGAGCTTGCCATCGACAACGGCGGCGGTGACGCGCTGAACGACACCGGAGTGCGCCATCTGCGTGTCGAGGTGCAGAAGAACACCCCGTTCTCGCGGCTGCTCGAGCGCTTGAGCGAGCGCGTCCGCAAGGCCTGAGACCTACCTTCCGAAAAGCTTGTCGAGCTGCGCGCGGGCGCGATCGACCTCGGCGGTGTTGGGCGCGACGTAGGCGCCTGCCCGGGGCTGGAAGAAGTCGCAGAAATTCGCGTGCGTCTTCTCCCGGACTTCCTCGGCCGTAGGCTCGCGGCAGTGCTTGGCAACGCCGGTATCGTAGTCGGCGCACATGCGGCACACGTGCAGCTCCGCCCGGCACTTCGGACATTCCTCCAGGCGGCGCAGCGGCAGAGTGAGAGCGGCCAGGGAGGCGCCGCACTTCCAGCAGACGAGCTCGGCCGCGGTGGCGCGGGGGGTTGGCATGGCTGCGGATTATGCGCCATTCATCCGACCCGGTCCTTCAGAAAGGCCTCGAGGGCCCGTCCGGTGTGGGATTCGCGCTTGCGCCGCGCCACATCGGCCGGCGCGCCCTGCGCGACGATGCGGCCGCCACCCTCTCCGGCCTCGGGACCCATGTCCACGATCCAGTCCGCCTCCGCCATCACGTCGAGGTTGTGCTCGACCACGACCGCCGTGTTGCCCGCGGCGACCAGCCGGTGCAGCACGTGCAGGAGCTTCTCGACGTCCGCCATGTGCAGCCCGACGGTCGGCTCATCGAGCACGTAGAGCGTGTGCTTCGGGCTCAGCATCTGCGTGCGGACCTTGGCGAGCTCGGCCACGAGCTTGATGCGCTGGGCTTCGCCGCCCGAGAGCGTTGGGCTCTGTTGACCCAGGGTGAGATAGCCGAGTCCGACGTCCTGAAGCAGCTTCAGGGCGTGCTGAACTCGCGAATGGGCGTGGAAGAATTCCACCGCCTCGTCCACGTCCATCGCGAGCACGTCGCCGATGCTCTTCTGCCGCCAGAGGACCGACAGCGTCTCGGCGTTGAACCGCCGGCCGCCGCAGACGTCGCAGAGCACCTTCACGTCGGGCAGGAAGCTCATCTCGATGGTCTTCACGCCCTGGCCTTCGCAGGATTCGCAACGGCCGCCGGCGGTGTTGAAGGAGAACCGGCTCGCGGTGTACCCGCGCAGGCGCGCCTCGGTGGTGGCGGCGAAGACGCGCCGGATGTCGTCCCACAAGCCGATGTAGGTCGCGGGACAGGAGCGCGGCGTCTTGCCGATCGGCGTCTGGTCCACCTCCAGCACGCGGTCGAGCCGCTCGAGTCCCCGCAGGCCCGAGCAGCCGATGAGCTCCGGGCCGCTCTTTCGGCGCTTGCCGGGAGCGCGGGCCGCATCCCCGAGGTGCCGGCGGAGGTTGGCGTAGAGCACGTCGCGGGCCACGGTCGATTTCCCGGAGCCCGAGACTCCGGTGATCACCACCAGTCTGCCGAGCGGAATGCGCACATCGGCGCCCCTGACGTTGTGCAGGGACACGCGCTCGAGCTTCAGCTGCGGGGTGCGGCCGTTCACCGGCCGATGCGGCTGCGCGGGGTGGCGCAGCGGCTGGCGCAGGAAGCGGCCGGTGGTCGAGCGCGGGTTGCGGATGAGATCCTTCACCGTGCCTTCGCCCACCACCTCCCCGCCCAGCACGCCCGCGCCCGGGCCGAGATCGAGCACATGGTCGGCGCGGCGGATGGTTTCCTCGTCGTGCTCCACGACCACCAGGGTATTGCGATGGCTCGAGAGCTCCGCGAGCGAGTCGAGCAGCACCGCGTTGTCGCGCGGGTGCAGCCCGATCGTCGGCTCATCGAGCACGTAACACACCCCCTGCAGGTTCGAGCCGAGCTGCGCGGCGAGCCGGATGCGCTGCGCCTCGCCGCCCGAGAGCGTGGGGGCGGAGCGGTCGAGCTGCAGGTAGCCAAGCCCCACCCGATCGAGGAATTTCAGGCGCGCCCGGATCTCGGCGAGCAGATCGCGCGCGATCTGCTGCTCCCGCGGGGCGAGCTTCAGCCGCCGGAAGAACACCGCCGTCTGCGCCACCGGGTCGGCCGCGAGATCGGCGATGGAGCGGTCGCGGAACCGGACGTTCAGGGCGACCGGATTCAGCCGCTTGCCGGCGCAGGCGGCGCAGGCTTGCGGCGCCTCCTCGTTCCAGCCGTCCGCCGCCATCCCGTCATGCGCCGACTCGTCATCGGTCGCGGGCATTTCCACGCCGGTTCCATAACAGCTCTCGCACCAGCCGTGCTTGGAGTTGTAGGAGAAGAGGCGCGGGTCGAGCTCGGCGAAGCTGCGGCCGCAGGAAGGGCAGGCGCGCTTCGTCGAGAACACCGTCACCCGGTCCGATCCCGGACTCAACACGTGGACCAGGCCCTTGCCGAAGTCGAGCGCCCGGGCGAGCGCCTGATGAAGCGCGGTATCCGTTTTCGCGCCGACGTCGATCTGCGCCACCGGCAGCTCGATCGTGTGCTCCTTGAAGCGTGACAGCCGCGGCCACTGGGCCGTCGACAGGCTGGCGCCGTCGACGCGCAGGGTCTTGAAGCCCTTCTTCGCCGCCCATTTCGCGAGGTCCGTGTAGTAGCCCTTGCGCGCGAGCACCAGGGGCGCGAGCAGCGCGATGCGCGAGCCGCGGTGCTGCCGCAGCAGCCGCGCGGCGATCGAGGCGGCGCTCTGCGAATCGATCGCCACGCTGCAATCGGGGCAGTACTGGGTGCCGAGCTTCAGGTAGAGAAGGCGCAGGAAGTGATGGATCTCCGTCAGCGTGGCCACGGTGCTCTTGCGCCCGCCGCGGCTGGTGCGCTGCTCTATGGCGACCGTGGGCGGAATCCCGTATATCGCGTCCACGTCGGGCCGGGCGGCGGGCTGCACGAACTGGCGCGCGTACGCGTTCAGCGACTCGAGGTACCGGCGCTGGCCTTCGTTGAAGAGAATGTCGAACGCGAGTGTCGACTTGCCCGAGCCCGACACGCCCGTAATGACCGTGAGCCGATCCCGCGGGATCCGCACGTCGATGCTCTTCAGGTTGTGCTCGCGGGCGTTGTGGATGACGATGGCGTCGTGAGCGCGACCGTTGCCTCGCTCGGGCGTCGCGGCGGATTCAGCGGCAGGTCCCGTGGCGGCGTGCGAGAGCAGGTCATTGAGCGGCCCGGGGCCGCTCCCTGCGCCGCGGGCGAGTTCGGCCCCGTCCAGAATAGCCTGCGCGTAATCCGCGAGCGCGCGCCCGGTATGGGAGTCCGGGTGCGCGCGCACCTCCTCCGGAGTGCCGGTGCAAACGATGCGGCCGCCGCGCTCGCCGCCCTCGGGGCCGAGATCGACGATCCAGTCGCAGGCGCGGATCACATCGAGGTTGTGCTCGATCACGAGCAGGGAGTGTCCGGCGGCGAGGAGCTTGCGGAATGCGGTGAGGAGCTTGGCGATATCCTGGAAGTGCAGGCCCGTGGTCGGCTCGTCGAAGAGGAAGAGCTTGCCCTTGTGCGTGGTGCTCGAGAGCACGGAGCCCGCCTCGCCGAGATGTCCGGCGAGCTTCAGGCGCTGCGCCTCGCCGCCCGAGAGCGTCGGCACCGGCTGCCCGAGCGTCACATACTCGAGGCCCACGTCGGAAAGCGGCGCGAGCCGCGCGGCGATCTCGCGCGAGTCGCGGAAGAACTCGAGCGCCTCGGTGACGGTCATCTCCAGGACCTCGGCGATGCTCGCGCGGCGGCCGTTCGTGCCTTCGCGCTTGATCTCGAGCACTTCGTCGCGATAGCGGCGGCCGTTGCAGTCGGGGCAGCGCAGGTAGACGTCCGAGAGAAACTGCATCTCGACGTGCTCGAACCCGTTGCCGTTGCAGGTCGGGCAGCGGCCGTTGCCGGAGTTGAAGCTGAAGGTGCCGGCGGTGTACCTGCGCTCCTGCGCGGCGGGCTCCGCCGCGAAGAGGTTGCGGATGGCGTCGAATGCCCCGACATAGCTCGCCGGGTTGGAGCGCGTGGTGCGGCCGATGGCGCCCTGGTCGACCATGACGACATCATCGATGAGCTCCGCGCCGGCGAGGCCGGAGAACTCGCCCGGCGCCTCGGTCGGCTTGCCGTGATACTTGAGGAGCGCGGGATACAGCACGTCCTCGATGAGGGTGGACTTGCCGGAGCCGGACACGCCGGTGACACAGACGAGCCGCTTCAGCGGTATGCGCACATCGACGCCCTTGAGGTTGTGTTGCCGGGCTCCCCGCAGCTCCAGCCAGCGGTTGGAGCGGGCCTCGGCGACGACCTCGGGGTGAGAGGGAAGGGTGCACCCGGTGAGGTCCGCGCCAGTGGCCGTCCCTGGCGGCGGGCCGCCCGGCCCGCGCGATCCCGCGCGGGCGCTCGCGGGGATCGAGGACACCTCAAGTGTCCTCGATGAAGGGCCCCCGCTCGTCCTGCCCGGGCGCTCAGGCGCCACACGCCGCCGGCCGCTCAGGTACTCGCCCGTGAGCGAGCGGCGGTCGCGGCGAATCTCGTGCGGAGTGCCGAAGAAGACGATTTCCCCGCCGCGCTCGCCTGCGCCGGGTCCCATGTCGAGGATGCGGTCCGCTTCCAGCATGATCTGCGGATCGTGCTCCACCACGAGCAGCGAGTTGCCGGCATCCCGCAGGCGCTTCATCACGGTGATGACGCGCTGCATGTCGCGCGGATGCAGGCCTATCGACGGCTCGTCCAGCACGAACAGGGTGTTGACCAGCGAAGTGCCGAGAGCGGTCGTCAGGTTGATCCGCTGCACTTCGCCGCCGGAGAGGGTGCGCGACTGGCGATCGAGCGTGAGATAGCCGAGCCCGACATCGGCGAGGTAGCCGAAACGGCCGCGGATCTCGCTCAGGAGCAGATCCGCCGCCTCATCGAGCGGCGGCGGCAGCTCCAGCCGGCGGAAGAAATCGTGCGCGCGCTCGACGGGCAGCAGCATCACGTCGTGAATGCAGAGGCCGGGGAGGCTGCGCAAGGTCTCCTCGCTCCATTGCACGCCGCGGGGCCTGAAGGGCGCGGCACCGCCGAGCGCGGCGTCGGCGAGCGCGCGGTCGCCGACGCGCCACAGCAGTCCCTGGGTCTTCAGGCGCGCGCCGCCGCAGGCTTCGCACGGCGTATAGGCGCGATAGCGGGAGAGAAGCACCCGCACGTGCATCTTGTAGGACCGGCTCTCGAGCCAGGCGAAGAAGCGCTGCGCGCCGTACCAGACGCCCTTGCTCCAATCGCCTTCGCCTTCGATCACCCACCGGCGGTGCTCCGCCTTGAGCTCGCGCCAGGGGACATCGAGCGGTATGCCGCGCTTCTTCGCGAACTTCTCCAGGTCCTCCTGGCATTCGGCGTACGACTTGGTCTGCCAGGGCTTCACGGCGCCGCCGCGCAGCGAGCGGGTCTCGTCGGGAATCACGAGCCCGTAGTCGATGCCGATGGTGCGTCCGAAGCCGCGGCAGGCGTCGCATGCGCCGACCGGCGAGTTGAATGAAAAGAGGCTGGGCGTCGGCTCCTGATAGGCGCGGTCGCACTCCGCGCAGTGCAGCCCGCTCGAGTAGCGCCAGGCCGCGAGCGGCCGCGGCGGATCGCTGTCGTCGACGACCTGCACGTTGACGCGGCCGCGGCCGACACGCAAGGCGGTCTCGAGCGATTCCAGGACACGGCCGCGCTCCGCCTGGCCGGCGCGGAAGCGGTCCTGCACCACGTGAAGCACGATCGCGCGCGGCGCCGGGCGTGCCCGCTTGCTGCGCGCGCGGGACGCGGCGCGCCCGGCGGCGGTTTGCGCAGCCGCAACCGCCGCGGCGGCAGGCGCCGCCAGCCGGCCCGCGGCCGCAACGGCCCCGTCGGTCTGCTCGAAGAACCTCGTGTAGCCCTGCTTCTCGAGGAGCGCGCGCACCTCGGCCTCCTGGAAGCTGTCGGGCACGGGAACGGGAAAGGTGAGCAGCAGCCGCGGATCGCGCGCGCCGTCCCGTGCCGGGGACCAGGCGGCCGCGCGTTCGCGCAGGTCGCCGTAGATGCTCTCGGCCGTGTCGCGCCGCACGGGGCGGCCGCAGCATTCGCAATGGAGGGTCGCCGCGCGAGCGAACAGCAGCTTCAGGTGGTCGTTGAGCTCCGTCATCGTGCCCACGGTCGAGCGCGACGTGCGCACCGGGTTGGTTTGATCGATGGCGATGGCCGGCGGGATGCCCGCGATGGAGTCCACCTGCGGCTTGTCCATGCGATCGAGGAACTGCCGCGCGTAGGGCGAGAAGGTCTCCACGTAACGGCGCTGGCCTTCCGCATACAGCGTGTCGAAGACGAGCGAGGACTTGCCGGAGCCCGAGACGCCCGTCACGACCACCAGCTCGTTGAGCGGGATGTCGAGGTCGAGATTCTTCAGGTTGTTCTGCCGCGCGCCGCGCACGCGAAGACAATCGCGAGAGGCGTCGGTCATTCCGTCACCGGTGTCGGCATGGAGTCTCGAAGGGGGTGGGCGGGGCGGGCGGGATCCGCTCGCGGGTGCGCCGATTTTAGCGGAAATCGGCCTGTGCGGCGATGCTCGGGCGCGCACTGCCGCGGGCGCGCCCACGATCCAGTGGCGGTCGCGGACCACTACTGGATAGGCCCGGGCGGCACGCCGGGGTGGCGTACAATGACCGGTTTCGGCGCTCCGGCCGCGAGGTATTCATGTCGCCGCAGTCCTACAGCAATATCCTGCAGATGATCGGCCATACGCCGCTCGTCGCCGTCACTCGTCTCGACACCGGCCCGTGCCGGCTATTTCTCAAGCTCGAGAACCAGAATCCCGGCGGCTCGATCAAGGATCGAGTCGGACTCTATCTCATCGAGGCGGCCGAGCGCGAAGGCCGGCTGCCCCGGGGGGGCACGCTGATCGAGGCCACGGCGGGCAACACCGGGCTCGGCCTCGCGCTGGTGGCGGCGCAGAAGGGCTACCGGCTGCTGCTCGTCATTCCCGACAAGATGAGCCAGGAGAAGATCTTTCACCTGAAGGCGATGGGCGCCGAGGTGGTGCTCACCCGTTCCGACGTCAGCAAGGGTCACCCGGAATACTACCGCGACGTGGCGGAGCGCCTCGCGCGCGAGACGCCCGATTCCTTCTTCGTCGACCAGTTCGCCAACCCCGCCAATCCCCGCGCGCACGAGGAGACCACCGCGCCCGAGATCTGGGAGCAGACGGAGCGCAAAGTCGATGCCGTCGTCTGCGGCGTCGGGACGGGCGGCACTCTCACGGGGATCTCACGCTTCTTCGCGCGCGTGGCGCCGCAGGTCGAGGTCGTGTTGGCCGATCCGGCCGGATCGGTGCTGGCCGAGTACGTCAGGACCGGCAAGATGCCGCAGGACCACGGCAGCTGGCTGGTCGAAGGCATCGGCGGCGACTACGTGCCGCCGGTCGCGGACTTCGGCCGCATCCGGTCGGCCTACACCGTCACCGACGCGGAGTCCTTCAGGACCTGCCGCGAGCTGCTGGCCAAGGAAGGTATCCTGGCCGGAACCTCCACAGGAACGCTGCTCGCCGCCGCCCTGCGCTACTGTCGCGAGCAGACGCAGCCGAAGCGCGTCGTCACCCTGGTCTGCGACAGCGGCAACAAGTATCTGTCCAAGGTCTACAACGACTATTGGATGCTGGATCAGGGATTCCTGGAGCGCGAGCAATTCGGCGATCTGAGGGATCTCATCGCCCGGCGACACTGGGAGCGTGCGGCGGTGACGGTGGACGCCGCGGAGCCCGTGATGGCGGCGTACCGCCGCATGAAGCTCTACGACGTCTCGCAGTTGCCGGTCATGAAGAACGGCCGGATCGTCGGCATCGTCGACGAGGAGGACATCCTTCTCGAGGTGTTCGCGAACCCGAAGCACTTCAGTGAGCCGGTCACCGCCGCCATGGAGAGCCACCTGGTCACCGTGCCGGCGGATGCCCCGACGCAGCAGCTCATGGAGATCTTCAATCGCGGCATGGTGGCGATCGTGATGCACGACGGCGAGTTCCAGGGACTGGTCACCCGCATCGACCTGCTCAACTGGCTGCGCCGCAGAACGTGAGGGCCCATGACCGACAAGAACGAGCAACTGCGTTTCGCCACCCGCGCCATTCACGGGGGCCAGCATCCCGATCCGCTGACGGGCGCCGTGATGCCGCCGATCTACGCCACCTCGACTTATGTGCAGTCGAGCCCGGGCGTGCACAAGGGATATGACTACTCGCGCACCCGCAACCCCACGCGCGATGCGCTGCAGGCGGCGCTCTGCAATCTGGAGGGCGGCGGCGCGGCCTTCGCCTTCGCCAGCGGCATGGCGGCCAGCGCCACCGTGCTCGAGCTGCTCGATGCCGGCTCGCACATCGTCGCGATGCACGACCTCTACGGCGGCAGCTACCGGCTGCTGGAGAACGTGCGCAAGCGCTCCGCCGGACACGACGCATCGTTCGTCGATCTGACCCGGCCGGAGGCGCTCGAGGCCGCGATCCGGCCCAATACGCGTCTCCTTTGGGTGGAGACGCCCACCAACCCGTTGTTGCAGCTCGTCGATCTCGCCGCCGTGGCGGCGACGGCGCGCGCCAAAGGGCTGATCAGCGTTTGCGACAACACGTTCGCCACGCCCTGCGTGCAGCGGCCGCTGGAGCACGGTTTCGACATCGTCGTGCACTCCACGACGAAGTACCTCAACGGCCACTCGGACTGTCTCGGGGGCGCGGCCATCGTGCGCGGCGGCAGTCCGCTGGCGGAGCGGCTCGCCTACCTGCAGAACGCGATCGGCGCCGTTCCCGGCCCGTTCGATTCCTTCCTGACCCTGCGCGGCATCAAGACGCTCGCGCTGCGGATGGAGCGGCACTGCGCCAACGCGCTCGCGGTCGCGCAGTTCCTGCAGGGCCACCCGAAGGTGGAGCGCGTGCACTATCCGGGTCTGCCGAGCCATCCCCAACACGCGCTCGCGCGGCGCCAGATGACGGGCGGGTACGGCGGGATCGTCACCGCCGTGTTGAAAGGCTCGCTCGAGGACGCCCGCCGCATGCTCGAGCGCTGCCACCTTTTCTCTCTTGCCGAGAGCCTGGGCGGAGTCGAGAGCCTGATCGAGCACCCGGGGCTCATGACGCATGCCTCGCTGCCCGCCGCGAAGCGCGCTGCGCTCGGCATCGGCGACGGCCTCATCCGGCTCTCGGTCGGGATCGAGGACGTGCAGGACCTGATCGACGAGCTGCGCGCGGCGCTCGACTGAAGGCGCCGGTCAGCCGCGGCGGCGTCCGCCGAGATGCCCGATCGCCTCCATGGCGGCGCGCGCCCCGCTGCGCAGGGCGCCGGTGACCGTGGCGTGCTCTCCGGTCGTGTCCGTCGCCTCGCCGGCGAAGAAGAGCGTTCCGGCGAGCGGCGCCGCCAGCAGCTCGCGCGCCCGGCCGCCGCCCACCGCCACATAGCTGTAGGCGGCGCGCGCGAAGGGGTCGCGGCTCCAGTTGTGCAGGTGCGCGCACTCGAGCTCGGCGCGCAGGTTGCCTCCCGGGAAGAGCGTCTCCACGCAGTCCAGCGCCTCGCGGACGATCTCGTCGTCGCCGAGGGCGCAGAGCCGCGCGGCGGCGGGGCCGCCGACCCAGGCGCTGAGCAGCGGCGCGCGCAGCGGAAGCGCCGTCCAGAACGTCGGAAAGACAGCGCCCGGAGCGTGAAAGAACGAGGCGTCGGCGTGGCGGCCGCCGTCCCATTCCTCCCAGGGGCGCCGGCGAAAGCGCAGCACGACTTTCAACACCGGCCCGGTGAGGATGAGATCCAGGGCCGGCCGTTTCGACTCGATCGGAGGCGTGAACCGGATCGCGCCGCGGCCCTCCGCGGGCGCTTTCAACACCTCGAGGGGCACGGTCACGATGGCGCCGCGCGCGCTCGTCCCGTAGGGCTGCCCCAGCCATTCGGCCTCGATCGCGGCCGCGCCCCCGCTCCAGTCGACCGCGGTGACGACGGTCTGAAGCTGCACGCGGACGCGCGCCGGATCGAGCGCGGCGGCGAGCGAGCGCAGGGCGGTGCGATAGCCTCCCGAGGGGCGCGACTGGGAGGAATCCAGCATGCCGCCCGAACGCCATTCCGCGGCGACCGCGTGCAGGCTGACGAGCCGCGGATCGGCGGCATCGAAGCCTGAGACGAAGGCGCGGGCCATCGCCCGCGCTTCCTCCGGCAGCGCGCGGCCGCGGCCGCTCTCGAGGAACGACTCGAGCGAAGTGTCGGGCTGCGAAAGAACGCCGGCCGCCGCGAGCGCGGCCCGGACCTGGCCGAGCGCACTATCGGTGCGACGCTGCAGCCGCCCTGCGATCAGCGACCAGTGCTCGCCCGCCGTGTCGAGGGCGGCCGCCCCGGCCTGACGCAGCAGCTCGAGCGTCTGCGGCGAATCGCCGTGGATGAACTCCGCGCCGAGCTCGATCGGCGCCGCCAGCCCGGGCTCCAGCCGTGTCCACATGCGGCCGCCGATGCGATCGCGCGCCTCGAGGACCAGTACGGACAGACCGGCCCTGCCGAGGGCGGCCGCCGCCGCGAGCCCCGCCGCCCCGGCGCCGATCACGATGAGATCCGGGTGCTCGGCCACCGCCTAGGCTCCGGTCTCTGCCCGCGGAATGATGATGCGGGCGCCGCGCCGATAGCTCCAGTACGCCTCCGCCCAGTCGATGAGGACGACGAGGCGGTTGCGAAAGCCGATCAGGAAATAGACGTGGGCCGTGAGCCAGACCCACCAGGCGAGCAGGCCCGAGAGGCGAACGCGGCCGAAGTCCGCGACCGCCGCCATCCGCCCGATGGTGGCGAGCGAGCCGAAGTGCCGGTAGCGGAAGGCGCCCGGCCGCCGGCCGGCCAGCTTCGCCAGAATGGCCGTGCCGGCGAAGCGCCCCATCTGCTTCGCCGCCGGCGCGATCGCGGGCACGGCGCCGAGCTGCTGCGGAACGGCTGCCAGGTCGCCGACGACGAACACCTCCGGATGGTCCGGCACCGAGAGCTGCTCCGTGACCCGAACCCGGCCGGCGCGATCGACGGCGACGCCCAATGCGGCCCCGAGCGGCGAGGCGGCGACGCCGGCGGCCCACAGGACGGTTCGGGCCGGAATCCGCTCGTCCCCCATCATGACTCCGCGCTCATCGAGGCCCGTGACCGGGTGGCCCGTGCGCACCAGGACACCGAGCCGCTCGAGTTGCTGCTGCGCCTTGGCGGACAGCGACTCCGGGAAGCCCGGCAGAACACGGGAGCCGGCCTCGAGCAGCAAGACCCTCGCCGCGGCCGGATCGATGTGGCGAAACTCCCTTTTGAGCGTGTGACGGGCGATCTCGGCAAGCGTGCCCGCCAGCTCCACGCCGGTGGCGCCGGCGCCTATGATGAGGAAAGTGAGCCAATCCATGCGCTCGGCCAGGTTCTCCGTCGCCTCGGCGCGCTCGAAGGCGGTGAGAATGTGCGCGCGAATGCGCAGGGCGTCCTCGAGCGTCTTCAGGCCGGGGGCGTATCTCGCCCACTCGTCGTGGCCGAAATAGGCATGCGTGCTGCCCGTGGCGACGATCAGGAAATCGTAGGCATGCGCAACGCCGTCGACATCGACGGTCCTGGCATGGATGTCGATCGAGCGCACCTGTCCCATGATGACCGTGGCGTTACGTTGGTCGCGCAGAATGTGCCGCAACGGAGCCGCGATGGACGGAGCGGCCAGCCCGGCGGTCGCCACCTGGTAGAGCAGCGGCTGAAACGCATGGTGATTGAAGCGATCGATCAGCAGGACGTCGACGGCGGCGGAGCGCAGAGTGCGGACCGCGGAAAGACCCGCAAAGCCGCCGCCGACGACGATGACTCTTGGCCGGTGTTGCATCGCGATTTCCGGTCGGGCGCAGAGAGCCGCGCGCTGGAGCAAATCATACGATAATACGGGCATGCGAAAGCCATGCGTCCGCCGCGAGCATGCCCTGGCATCCTGATGCCATCGGGACGGCGCTGCTCATCGCGCTGTACGTCGTCTGTGCCGCGGCAGGGTCCCTGGATGCCCTGCTCACCAAGCCCGATCCGCGCAGCGCCCTCGGCTGGATCGTCACCTGCTGGCTGCTCCCGATCGCCGGACTCGCACTTTACGTGCTGTTCGGCGTCAATCGCGTACGTACGCGCGCCAGGCAGCTTCGGGCGCGCCTGCCGTCCCCGGGAGCCGCGGAGGACGGCCGCCCTGCGGAGGACCTCGCAACCCAATTGACGCGCATCGGCGATGCGGTGACGCGGCGCTCGAGGCTGGGCGGCAACGAGGTGGTGCGCCTGGAGAACGGCGAGAGCGCCTTTCCCGTCATGTTGGCCGCGATCGCGGCGGCGCGCCGCTCGATCTGGCTGTCGACCTACATTTTCGAGACCGATCCGGTGGGTCGTGACTTCGTCACGGCGCTCGCGGCCGCCTCCGCCCGAGGCGTGCAGGTCCGCGTGCTGGTGGACGGCATCGGGGAGTGGTACAGCCGGCCGCGCGCCGTCCCGCTGCTGCGGCGCAGCGGCGTGCCGGCCGCCCGATTCCTGCCGCCGCGGCTGGCGCCGCCGGTGCTGTCGCTCAACCTGCGCAATCACCGCAAGCTCCTCATCGTCGACGGCGAGACGGGCTTCGCGGGCGGAATGAACATCGGCGGCAGGGAGGTCGGCAGGGCGCGCCATCGGCGGATGGCGGACCTGCATTTTCGGCTCCGCGGGCCGGTGGTGACGCAGCTCGCGGAGTGCTTCGCCGCCGACTGGCTGTTCGCCACGGACGAAACGCTGGAGCCGCCGCAGCGCGCGGAGCACGCCGGCAAGAGCATCTGTCGAGTCATCACCGAAGGGCCGGATCAGGACGCCGACAAGCTGCTGTTCGTGATCCTCGGCGCCCTCTCGGTCGCGCACCGGCGGGTTCTCATCATGACTCCCTACTTCATTCCGCCGCCGGAGCTCACCGCGGCGCTGCAGACGGCTGCCCTGCGTGGCGTCGAGGTCTGCCTGGTGCTGCCCGCCCGCAGCAATCTGCGGTACGTGGACTGGGCCACGCGGCGCTGGCTGCCGGCGCTACTGCAACGGGGCGTGCAGGTCTTCCTGCAGCCGTCGCCGTTCTCCCACACGAAGCTCATGGTCATCGACGGCAGCTACGCCCAGATCGGCTCGGCCAACCTCGACCCGAGAAGTCTGCGCCTGAACTTCGAGATCGCCGTCGAGGTATACGATGAGGCGGTTTGCACGGAGCTCGAGGCATACATTCTGTCCGCCCGAACCCATGCATTGCGCGCGTCCACGCACGATTCCGCCAGGCAGAGCATCGGCGGCCGCGTTCGCGACAGCCTCTGCTGGCTGTTCTCACCCTACCTTTAGCGCATCGCGTGCGGGCGCGAGAAGTGCCCTGACGAGGCGCAGGAGCTCGTCGGCCCGGATGGGCTTGCTGGCGATCCGCAGGCGGTCGTCGGACTTGAAATCGCGAACCGTCGACGACGTGTCGCCGCTCACCAGCACGGCGCCGAGGCTCTCGCCGGCCAGCCTGCGCACCGCTGCGATGACATCGACGCCGGTCTCGCCGTTCTGCAGGTGATAGTCGGCGATCAGCAGATCGATGCTCAGGCCCCGGCGCGCCTCCTGCATCGCCTCGGCGAGCGAGGCGGCGCACGCGACCTCGAATCCCTCCACCTCGAGCAGCATCGCCGTGGCGTTTCTGACGCCCGCGTCGTCGTCGACGAGCAGAATGCGCGCGGCGCAGATCGTCTGCGGCGCCGGGGCGGAATCGGCAACCGGCGCGCGCGCCGTGCTCCCGGCCCCGCAGGCCGCGGGCAGCTCGAGCGCGAACGCCGAGCCGCGGCCGACCTCGGAGCGCACTTCGAGCCTCAGTCCGAGGAGCGTCACGAGCCGCTGGACGATCGCGAGGCCGAGCCCGTAGCCCTCGCGCGTCGTGTTGGTCGCTACGCCGACCTGATAGAACTCGTCGTAAATGTAGGGCAGCTGGTCGGCGGGGATGCCGACGCCGGTGTCGGCGACCTCCAGGCGCACGCCCGTGGCGCCCGGCGCGGCGCGCAGCCGGACCCAGCCGCTGTTCGTGTACTTGATGGCGTTGGAGACCAGGTTGCGCAGGATCTGTCCGACCAGCGATGCGTCGGAGTGCGCGGCGAGAGCGGCGGCCTCGATCCGCAGCTCCAGGCCCTTGCTCGCCGCGAGGCTCGCGAACTCATTGCGCATCTCCTCGAAGAGCGCCGCGACGGCGAAGTCGGCCGGGTCGGGCCGGATGGCGCCCGATTGCAGCTTGCTGATGTCGAGGACGGCGTTGATGAGCCGCGACATCGCCTCGATCGCCTGCCCCTGCTGCAGCACCGCCTCGGCGGCGATGGGGCTGTGAACGGTGCGCCGCAGCGTGCCGTTGAGGAGGGACAGCGTCTGCAGCGGCTGGCGCAGGTCATGGCTCGCCATGGCGAGAAAGCGGCTCTTGGCGAGGTTGGCGCGATCGGCGGCCTCGCGGGCCTGCTGCAGCTCGGTCTGGATGCGGTTGCGCTCGGTGGCGTCGCGGATGGCGGCCGCGATCAGCAGCTGCTCGCCATCGCGGATCGGGCTCAGGCTGATCTCGACGGGGAGCTCCCGGCCGTCCTTGTGCCGCATGAGAAGGTCGAGGTCGACCCCCATCGGCCGAACGTGCGCGCGGCTGTTGTAGTCGCCGCGCTGCTCCAGATGGCTCTTCCTGAAGCGCTCGGGAAGCAGCAGCTCCAGCGGCTGTCCCACGATTTCCCCGGGGGAATATCCCGCGAGCGCCGTGATCTGCCGGCTGGCGAAGAGCACCGTCCCCCCGGCATCGACGATCAGGACCGCGTCGGGCGCGGATTCGAGGACTTTTCCGAGCAGGTCGGGGGACAGCATGCGGGGCGCCGCGCAGGCGTCATGCGGCCGCGGGCTCGGACGGCAGTCGAATGTAGAAGCAGGCGCCCCGGGGTTGATTGGGCTGGTGGACGAGCGAGCCGTCGTGGGCGCGCACCACCGTGTTGCTGATCGCGAGGCCGAGCCCCGTGCCCTCGGGCTTGGTCGAGAAGAAAGGGTCGAACAGCCGCTCGAGCGCCTGCGGCGAGAGGCCGGGGCCGTTGTCGCAGATCGCGATCTCGACCTCGCCGCCGGTGCAGAGTCCCGTTCTGACGCACAGCTCGCGGGTCTCGGACGCGGAATCCGCCTGCGCTTCCAGGCCGTTGCGGACGAGATTCACGATCACGTGCTGAAGCTGCACGGAGTCGATCGAGACCGGCGGCAGCGCGGGCGCCGGCTCGAACTTCAGCATGCCGCGATGAGCGCGGGCATCGGCGGTGAGCAGATCCAGGATCTCCTCGATCACCGCATTGATGTCGGCGCGCTCGCGGCGCATGGGCTGCGAGCGCGCGAGACTGCGCAGGCGGCGCAGGATGTCGCCGGCCCGCACGGCCTGCGCGGCAATCTCCCGCAGGGCGGTGTGGATGTCCTCCAGGTTCGCTGCCGGCCGTGCGAGCAGCCGGTCGCAGGCCTGGGCGTAGTTGGCGATGGCGGTCAGGGGCTGGTTGAGCTCGTGCGCCACGCCGGCAGCCATCTCGCCGATGGTTGCGAGCCGCGAGACCTGCAGCATGCGGCCATGCAGGGTGCCTGCGGAACCGGCGACCGGCTCGGCACATGGCTCGGCGACTGGCGAGCCGCGCTTCGCAGGCGGTTGCGGGATCTGAGCGGAAGGCATTCGGATTGGGGAGGACCTTCAGATTTCCGGCAAGTATCGAGCCTTACGCCGCCCCTGTCTCTAAGTATGTTCCGCAACCTGGCGCCGCTCAAGGCCGTGGGGCCTCGACTTGCGCAGTCGCGGGCTAAGAGTATTCCCTTATTGTTGGACCGAAGGGCAGCGAGGAGACTCCCGGACCATCGACTTCACTCGCGGTATGGCGGCAGCCGCTCGGATGCGCCTCTGTAAACCCCCCAGCTCAGGGCGCTGGAATGAACGGCTGCAGCATACGCCATACCGCGAGTTTTTGCGCCCGGCCTAACGGGTGCCCGCCGCCAGCGCCTCCACCGCGGGGGAGCGGATGACCGGGTAGGTCGGCGAGGAGTCGCCGGACGGCCGCTCATCCAACCGCAGCAGGTGCGGCGGCAGCGCCCGGACGAGGCGTCCGCAGTCGCTGCGGATCGCCTGCAGCGGGCGGGACGCCGCGACGGCCCGACCGTCCCGCATCGCCTCGGTCAGCAGGGGCGTTCCCTCGCACGACTCGCCCGCGAGCGCGATCCGGTCGCGTGCAGCGAGGCCATCGGAGCCGTGCTCGCGAAAAACCTGCTTGGCGCCGGGCCAGGTCGCCTTTCCCGGCGAGCGCTTGCGGCGCGGGCGTCCGGCGTACATCTGCAGCTTGTAGGCCATGTCGAGCGCGGGCGCGTCCGCCGAGACATCGAGCGCGGTGCCCACTCCGAACGCGTCCACCGGTACCCCGGAGGCGACGAGCGTCTCGATCTGGCGCTCGTCGAGCCCGCCGCTCAATGCGATCCGGACCTCGGGGCAGCCGTGCTCGTCGAGGATCCGCCGCACCTGCCGCGCCTCGGCGCCGAGATCGCCGCTGTCGATCCGCACCGCCTCGACGCCTCGCGCGCAGCCCTGCGCGCTCAGCTCCCTTTGCAGGCGCGCCACCTTTTCGGCAGCCCGCGCCGTATCGTAGGTGTCGATCAGCAGCGTCGTGGGTCCGTCTCTGCTGCCCATGAAGCTGCGGAACGCCTGCTCCTCGTCGTCGTGCGCTTCGATGTAGGAATGCGCCACCGTGCCGGAGATCGGGATTCCCCACCGCCGTCCGGCCTCCACGGTCGCGGTGGCATCGAAGCCCGCCATATACGCCGCGCGCGCGGCAAAGAGCGACGCATCCCCCTCATGCGCGCGCCGCATGCCGAAATCGATCAGCCGCCGGCCCCGGGCGGCGATCACGCAGCGCGCTGCCTTGCTTGCGATCAGCGTCTGGAAGTGAACGATGTTGATGAGGCGGCTCTCGAGCAGCTGCGCCTCGATGATGGGCGCGGTGACCCGCAGGATCGGCTCTTCGGCGAAGAACGGCGTGCCCTCCGGCATGGCGTGCATCGAGCCGGTGAAGCGAAAGGCGCCCAGGTAGTCGAGAAACGGCCGCGAGAACGAGCCTTGCGCGGCGAGGAACTCGAGCTCCTGCGCCGTGAAGCGCAGCGCCTCGACGAATTCCAGCGCCCGCTCCAGACCCGCGGCGAGGAGAAAGCGGCGCGCCGGCGGCAGCCGGCGCACGAACAGCTCGAATACGGCGGTCTCGTGCATCCGCTCCTCGAAGTAGGCATGCGCCATGGTGAGCTGATAGAGGTCGGTGAGCAGGGCGCCGGCGGCAGGCGGGGTGAGCGTGCGTGTCATGGATCGGATAGGTAGAAGAGCGAATGCGATGGGCTCACCGGGTACCGACAATACTCCCCGATGAGGCCTGAGAGCATCGATAGTAACGTGTCAGCGCGGGTGCGGGCGGCATGTGCGGCAGTGCTGGTGCTTGCCACCTTGGCGTCCTGCGTGGGGTCCGGGTCGCCCGGGGCGCCAACCAGGCAGTCCTGCGCAGGCCCGACGCCGGCCTCGATCACGTCCGCCGCTTTGCGCCTTGCGCTGAGCGAGACCTGGAGCGCCCGCTTCCGGCAGGACGATCACGGCGCCCGAGCGGCGCTTCGCAGCGTCTATGCCTCCGCGCCGGAACCGTTGTGGCTTGCGCGCGGGCGTCCCACCCGCCAGGCGCTGGCGCTGCTGTCGATCCTGCGGGAAGCGCAGGCCTACGGACTGCAGCCGACGGACTACGATGCCGCCCGGCTCGCGGCCGCGGCCGCGGCCCTGAGCGGTAACGGCACGCCCGGCATTCGGCGGGCGGTCTCCCTGGCGCCGGACGAGGACTCCTGCGGGGCCGGGCGGGAGGCGCGATTCGAGCTGGATCTCTCCGCGGCCGCGGCCGCCTTCGTGTCGGATCTGCACTACGGCCGGATCGACCCGCGAGCCGCAGGCTTCAATCTCGGTGAGCCGCGGCCCGACGATCTCGATCTCGCCGGGGCGCTGCGGACGCTCGCATCGAGCGACGACGTCGCGCGCTCGCTCGCCGCCTTCGAGCCGCAGTTCGAGCACTATCGGCTGCTCGAGCAGGCGCTGCCGCACTACCTGCAGCGTGCCGCCGCGGATCCCGGGGATGCAATGCTCGCCGACCGGGTCCGCAAGATCGATCTGACCCTGGAGCGCTGGCGCTGGCTGCCCCGCTTTCGGACGCCGCCGATCATCGTCAATATTCCCGAGTTCAGGCTGTTCGCCTTTCGCAAGACGGCGGACCGGGCGGCCGACATCCTGCAGATGAAGGTGATCGTCGGCCGGGCGTTTCCGCGGATGCGCACGCCGGTGTTCGTCGCCGACATGACATCCGTCATCTTTCGCCCCTACTGGGACGTTCCCAGGGACATCATGCTGAGGGAGATGCTGCCGAGGATCCGGGCCCAGCCGGACTACCTGGCGGCCCAACGTCTGCAGATCGTCAGCACCGGCCCGGGGGCGGCCGTGTTGCCCGCCGCGCCCGCGAGCCTGGCGGCGCTGGCGGCCGGCGCCGCGCGGCTGCGCCAGCTGCCGGGACCCGACAATGCGCTCGGGCTCATCAAGTTCGATCTGCCGAATTCCCACGAGGTCTACCTGCACTCCACGCCGGCGCAGGCGCTCTTCCTGCGGTCGCGGCGCGCGTTCAGCCACGGCTGCATCCGGGTGAGCGACCCGGTGGCGCTCGCCGTCTACGTGCTGCGCCACACCCCGGGTGACTGGACGGCGGCCAGGATCGAAGCCGCCATGCACGGCGGCGAGACCCGGCGCGTGCGGCTCGCCAGGCCGATTCGAGTGATGATCCTCTACGGCACCGTGCTTGCCAAAGAGGACGGCGAGGTGCTGTTCTTCCACGATCTCTACGGTCAGGACGGGCGGCTCGAGCGGCTGCTGAAGCTGCCGCCGCTCACGAGCGCCCCGCCGCACACGGCGATGCGCGGGCCGCGTTAGCCGCCCGCCTGCTCGAGCTCCTGATCCATGACCATGCGCACGAGCTGCGCCAGCGAGCTGGCGCCGCTCTTCTCCATGACCCGCGCCCGGTGGATCTCCACCGTGCGCTGGCTGACCCCCAGCTCGTGAGCCATGATCTTGTTGGGCTTGCCCTGGGTCATGAGCGAGAGCACCTCGCGCTCGCGCGGGGTGAGGGACTCCAGCCGCTCGCGGATGCGCTCGCGCTCCTCGAGGGCCGTGCGCGTCGTGGCGTCCTTCGACAATGCGCGCTGCACGCGGTCGATCAGCTCCTGGTCGCGGAAGGGCTTGGCCAGGAAGTCGAAGGCTCCCTGTTGCATGGCTTCGACCGCCATCGGGATGTCGCCGTGGCCGGTGATGAAGATGACGGGGATGGTGGCCCCCCGCACATTCAGCTCCCGCTGCAGCTCGAGGCCGCTCATGCCCGGCATGCGCACGTCGAGCACCAGACATCCCGGCTGGCTCGGCCGGTAGGTCTCGAGGAACTCGGCGGCGGAGCCGAGCGGCTGGGAGGCGAGGCCGACCGACTTCAGCAACAGGCGCAGGGAGTTGCGGACCGCGTTGTCGTCGTCGACCACGAAGACGGTGGGAGTGGGCTCTTGCATGCGGGCTACCTACAACCGGGTCTGCTGCCTGTCATTCTCGCCGCTTCCGCGGGAAGGCGGAAGGGGTGAGTGTGGCTTCCCCTCCGCGCCGTGTCGCTAGGTATGTTCCGCAGGCGTTCCCGGCAGCGTACATAGGCAGTTCTACGCATTCCGGCCGCGGACCTTTGGACCTAGTTTCGAGCGCAGATGGCGCCATCCCACCCACACCTCGAGCTGGCTTACGAGCATCGGGCATTCGTCGAGAGCGAGGAGGCGCGGCCGCTGCGCATCCTGGCGGAGTACCTCGAGCCGCTGCACCGCTTCCGGCATGCCGGCATACACGACACGATCGTGTTCTTCGGATCGGCACGGCTGCAGCCCGCCGGGCCTCTCGGCCGCTATTACGAAGAGGCGCGCGAGCTTGCCAGGCTCATCACCGCGTGGTCGAAGTCGCTGCCGTCGCATGCCCACCGCTACGTGATCTGCTCCGGCGGGGGCGGCGGCATCATGGAGGCGGCCAACCGCGGGGCCGCGGAGGCCGGCGGCAAGACCATCGGGCTCAACATCAGTCTTCCCCA
>DAHUXV010000115.1 GCA_027306985.1 Gammaproteobacteria bacterium
GGACCTCGAGCTCACGGCGGCCGAGCTCAGGATCCTCGAGCTCCTGGTGCGGGCCGATACCCGCACCGTCAGCCGCGAGGAGCTCATGCAGCAGGCGCTCGGCCGCCGGCTCCTGCCGACCGACCGCAGCCTCGATACCCACGTGAGCAATTTGCGGCGCAAGCTCGGGAGGCTGACGGACCACGTCGCCGTCCAGAGTGTGCGCGGATCCGGGTATGCCCTGACGCAGAAATGAGGTCAGCTTCCGCGGGCCCCCGTTCCAGGGTCATGGAGGGTGGCGGCGCCGTCCCGTAGCGCATCCATTTCGGTGCGCAGGACGTTGATGACCTGACGGGTCTGATAGGCCCGATGGCCGCGTCGTGTTTCCCGAGCTCCGAGGATGTCCGCGCCCATCCGCACGGCGCGGGCGGCATTCGAGTGACTCACATCGAATGAGCCAGCAGCCGTTCACGCTTCCCGTCGCGATGGCCGTCACGCGCGTCCGGTGTAGGATACGGGTGTGCACTCGTTGTATTGGCGCATTTTCCGCTCGTTCTGGCTCGCCATCGTCCTCATCCTGGTGGGAACCGTGACCGTGGCCGTCAGTGCCGCGATCCAGCGCCGCGATGCGGAACCGTGGGTGCAGCGGGGACAGCTCTTCGCGCAAGCCGCGGACGCGTTCGAGAATGGCGGACCGGACGCATTGCGCGCATGGCTGGACGACATGGCCACCGACCCGGCCTTCAAGCGCATCTTCGTCGTCGGGCCGAACGGCCGCGACCTGCTCGACCGGCCCCTGCCGCATTTCCTGCAGGTCCCGGTCGAGGGGCGCACGAAGACCGGCAAGAAGACGGTGCGCTCCGGAGCGATCGCTCCGATCGGGGGCGCCCTGGTGCTGATGACGCCGGACGGCAGGACCTATCACGTCATCGTCGGGCCGCTGCACGAGCATCCGCTCATCTTCGGCGAGCTGGAGCTGCCGGCGGTGGCCGCGGCGACGCTCGCCATCGCGCTCGCGGTGAGCACGATCATCTGCTTCTTCCTGACACGCCACCTGGTCGCGCCGATCGACCGCCTGCGCCAGGCCACGCGGGAGGTGGCGGCCTGGAACCTCAGCGTGCGCATGCTGCCGCGCCTGAAGGGGCGTCAGGACGACCTCGCGCTGCTCGCCGCGGATTTCGACACCATGGCGGAGCGGGTGCAGACCCTGCTCGAGACCAAACAGCAGCTGCTGCGCGATGTCTCGCACGAGCTGCGCTCGCCGCTGACGCGGCTGCAGCTCGCGCTGTCCCTCGCGCGGCGGCAGGATGGCGGGACGGAGCGGCAGCTCGCGCGGATCGCGTGCGAGGCCGACCGCCTGGAGCAGCTCATCGCGCGCACTCTGAAGCTCGTCCGGCTGGAGCGTCAGGCCAGTGCCTCGCAGGGCGTCAACGTCGATGTAGGCACGCTGCTGCAGACGATCGTGCAGGATGTCGCCATCGAAGCCGAGGCCCGAAATTGCACGGTATCCGTCGAGGCCGATGCGGGGCTGCAGGTCGCTGGCGATCCTGAGCTCCTGCGCAGCGCCTTCGAGAACGTCATCCGCAATGCGGTGCGCTACGGCCCGTCGGGCTCGGTCGTGGCAGTGAGCGCCGCGCGCCGGGAGGGGATCGAGGTCACGGTGCGGGACCGCGGACCGGGCGTGCCCGAGAAGGACCTGAAGCTCATCTTCGAGCCCTTCTACCGCGTCGATGCCGCGCGCGACCGGGCCGGCGGCGGCGAGGGCCTGGGACTGGCGATCGCGGCCCGCGCCATCGGCGTTCACGGCGGCACCATCGAGGCGCACAACCTGGCCGAGGGCGGGCTCGAGGTCGCGATGCGATTGCCGGCGCTGCAGCCCGGCAGGCAAGAGGCGAGTGCTGCTGCGGCCCAGGCCGCCTGAGGTTTTCCGGGAGGTAGCGAGCACCGGCGTGACCGCGGGCGGCGCCGTGCGGAAAGCAAAAAAAACCGCCCCGCGAACGGGGCGGCAGGCTCCCAACGGTGCCCGCGCTCAGCCGAATCGGCTGGCGCGGGGATTGCCGGGCTGCCCGAGTCTCAGGGAGGGGGAAGTCTCGGGCGCGACCGGCACACCGGGATCACAACGCAATCGTGTGTGCCTCAATCCTCAGTGAGTTCGACGCACGAGAGCGCGGAAAGTTGAGCGGCTTTACCTTTCTTTGGATTTCTCCAAATCCGTTGGCAGAACCGGATTGCCCAGCAGCCGGCGGCTCGGCGTGAGACCTGTGGCCGCTGCCGCGTTGACGTTTCGGTGCGGGGCGAGCCCGGATGCTGCGCCGATGAGAACCCGACCCGAAGTCGCCGCAGCGCTCATTGCGCACGCAAGTTGGAACTATAGTGTCCGATGACCCTGTGTTGAATCTCGAAGCGCCGCGCCAATCACGCCCGCGGCCATGCCCCAGCGGGCATGGGAATGCCCGCTGGGGGCATGACGATCGACTGCAGAGCCGGGGCGCGGCGCCGGGGTCGGTCTCGCCGCTGCCGGCTCATTGCCTGGCGCGGTGGCCGGTGTGTCGCAGACGGCGGTCGCGCCGCCATGAGGTGAAAAGCGGCTGCCGCTCCATCGCGAGCCGACGCGCAGGGCGAGCGGCGCCGCCGCGGGCGGCGTGCCTCGGGACGGCTGAGGCTGTCGGGCTGAACTTGCCATAAATCGGGGCCTTGCATTTTCCGCCCGGAACTCGTCCGCAGTGAGACGGCCAAGCTATTGACTTGGTGCGCTATTGGTCCATCATCCTGTCGGCTTGCGTACCCCCGAGGACCGGTCGGGGGGATTGAGCTGGCGCTGTGGCTGTCACGCGCTGCGGGGGACGGTCGGAATGCGTGCACAGCGATAACTCCAAGCGTCGAATGCAAGTCGAAGCCTCAAGTCTCATCACTCCGCTTTCCGCGGACAGCCCCTGCGGAGCGGATCTCGACGAATCCGAGCCGATGCTGCTGCCGGCGTTCGACGCCTACCGCCTCTTCGGGCAGATGGCGCCGTGGCCGAAGGACCAGCAGCCCGACTGGCGCGAGATTCGCGACCGCTCCATGGAGGCGCTGGCGAAGAGCCGCGATCTGCGCATCCTGTCGCACCTCGGTGCCGCCGCATTGCGGACCGACGGCCTGGCTCCCTTCTGTGAGACCCTCAGCGCGGCGGCGACCTGGCTCGATCAATGGTGGGATGAGACCTATCCGCGCATCGACGAGGACGCGATCCTGCGCCGCAATGCGCTCAACGGCCTCGGGGACCGGATCGCCGTGGTCGATGGACTGCGCCGCACGCCGCTGCTCGAGCACCGGCAGCTCGGCACCTATTGCATCCGCGACATCGAGATCGCCCAGGGCCACCTCGCCCCCGGGCCGGACGAGCCGGCGAGGGATGCCGCCCAGCTCGATGCCGTGCTCGCCTCCGTCGAGCTCGAGAGCCTGCAATCGGTCGCCGCCCGGCTGGCTCGGATATCCGAGAGCTTCCGCGCGATCGAGGCGACCATGCGCGATCGCGCCGGCGGCGAGGCGGCGCCCGGTTTCGAGGCTCCCCTCGCGCTGCTCGCGCGCACGCAGGCGCTGCTCGATGCGCAGCTCGCGGCGCGCGCGCCCGCGCAAGCATCGGATGCGGCGGGTGCGCCGGGCGCGGGCGGCGGGCCTGCCCGCGTGCCGGGTGCCATCGGGACGCGGGCCGAGGCCATGAGCGCGCTCGAGGCGGTGGCGGCCTTTTTCCGCGCCAGCGAGCCCTCCAGCCCCGTGCCGCTCTTCATCGAGCGCGCGAAGCGGCTGGTGGGCAAGGATTTTCTGACGGTGCTCGAGGACATGGTCCCCGACTCCGTCGCTCAGGCAAAGAGCGTCGGCGGCATACGCGACGCCGAATAACATCCATTTACCAGACGGAGACGAGCCGTGGCCAAGCAAAGCAGTCAGAAGTTCATCGCGCGCAACCGCGCGCCGCGCGTGCAGATCGAGTACGACGTCGAGGTCTACGGAGCGCAGAAGAAGATCCAGATCCCGTTCGTCATGGGGGTGATGTCGGATCTGTCGGGCGATGCCAAGGAGCCGCTTCCGGGCGTCGACGAGCGGAAATTCATGAGCTTCGACGTCGATAACTTCGACGAGCGCATGAAGTCGATGAAACCGCGCGTGGCGTTCAGCGTGCCGAATACCCTGACGGGTCAGGGAAATCTCAGCGTCGATGTGACCTTCGAGAGCATGGAGGACTTCTCTCCGGCGGCGGTCGCGCGCAAGGTCGACTCGCTCAACAAGCTGCTCGAGGCGCGCAGCCAGCTCGCGAACCTCGTCACCTACATGGACGGCAAGGCGGGAGCCGAGGAGTTGATCGCGAAAGCGCTCAACGACCCGGCCCTGCTCAAGTCGCTCGCCGCGCAACCCAAACAGGAAGAGTCCGGGAGTTGAGCCATGGCCGAAGAAGCAAGCCAAGCCACCAGCACCACCCCAGCCGCCGCCGAAGCCGATCAGTTCGCGGCGCTGCTGCATAAAGAGTTCAAGCCCAAGACCGATCGCGCGCGGGCGGAGGTCGAGCGCGCGGTGCAGACGCTCGCGCAGCAAGCGCTGAGCGAGACCGCCGTGATCTCCGACGATGTGATCGGGACGATCAAGGCGATCATCGCCGAGATCGACAAGAAGCTCTCGGATCAGGTGAATCTCATCCTGCACAACGAGCGCTTCCAGCAGCTCGAGAGCGCCTGGCGCGGCCTGCACTATCTCGTCAACAACACCGAGTCGGACGAGATGCTCAAGATCCGCGTCATGAACATCTCGAAGAAGGATCTGGGCAAGACGCTCAAGAAGTACGCCGGCACCGCCTGGGATCAGAGCCCGCTCTTCAAGAAGCTGTACGAGGAGGAGTACGGCCAGTTGGGCGGCGAGCCCTACGGCTGCCTCGTCGGCGACTATTATTTCGACCATACGCCCCCCGACGTGCAGATGCTCGGGCAGATGGCGCAGGTCGCGGCCGCGGCGCACGCGCCGTTCATCGCCGGCGCGGGTCCGACGCTCATGGGCATGGACTCCTGGCAGGAGCTCGCCAATCCGCGCGACCTCGGCAAGATCTTCGGCGCGCCGGATTACGCCGCGTGGCGCTCGCTGCGCGAGTCGGACGATGCGAGGTACATCGGGCTCGCCATGCCGCGCTTCCTCGCCCGGCTGCCGTACGGCGCGAAGACCAATCCCGTCGAGGAGTTCGAGTTCGAGGAGGAGACGACCGGCGGCAGCCACACGCGCTACGCCTGGGCCAACTCCGCCTACGCGATGGCCGTCAACGTCAATCGCGCCTTCAAGCTCTACGGCTGGTGCACCTCGATCCGCGGGGTGGAATCCGGAGGCGCGGTCGAGGGCCTGCCGGTTCACACCTTCCCGAGCGATGACGGCGGCGTCGACATGAAGTGCCCGACGGAGATCGCGATCAGCGACCGGCGCGAGGCGGAGCTCGCCAATTGCGGGCTGATGCCGCTCATTCACCGCAAGAACACCGACACGGCCGCATTCATCGGCGCGCAGTCGCTGCAGAAGCCGCAGGAGTACATGGACCCCGATGCGACGGCCAACGCGCGCCTCTCGGCGCGCCTGCCGTACCTCTTTGCGAGCTGCCGCTTCGCGCATTACCTCAAGTGCATGGTGCGCGACAAGGTGGGCTCGTTCAAGGAGCGCGCCGACATGCAGCGCTTCCTCTCCGACTGGATCATGAGCTACGTGATCCTGAATCCGGAGAACGCGGGGGAATCGGCCCGGGCGATGAAGCCGCTCGCGGGGGCGGAGGTCAAGGTGGAGGAGGTCGAGGGCAATCCGGGATATTACTCGGCCACGTTCCACCTGCGGCCGCACTACCAGCTGGAGGGCGTGAACATCTCCATGCGGCTGGTCTCGCGGCTTCCCTCGCAGCGCCAGGCCTGAGCCGCGGCCGGCGAACAACCAACAACTGACAACGTACGAGAGGAGCTGGGTTTATGGCAGTCGACATGTTTCTCGAGCTGGAAGGCGTCAAAGGCGAGACGGGCGACAAGGCGTTCAAGAGCAAGCACGCGATGGACATCCTCGCGTGGAGCTGGGGCATGTCCAACTCCGGCACGTTCCACACCGGCACCGGCGGCGGCGCGGGCAAGGCGAATTTCCAGGACGTCAGCGTGACGAAGTACATCGACCTCGCCTCGCCCAATCTCATGCTGTTCTGCTCGAACGGCAAGCACGTCGCCAAGGGCACGATCACCGTGCGCAAGGCCGGCGAGAAGCCGATGGACTACCTCAAGATCACGATGAAGAACATTCTCGTGACCAGCTACACGACCGGCGGCAGCGGCGGCGAGGATCGCCTCACGGAGAGTGTGTCGCTCAACTTCGCCCAGGTGAAGGTCGAGTACGCGCAGCAGGCGGAGGCGGGCGGCAGCGCCGGCACCAACGACTTCGACTGGGACATCGCGGCGAACGCCAAGACTTGAGCCTCTCACGACAGCTCTTCCGGGAGGGAAGGCTCCGCGAGTCGCTCGCGGCGCTGCAGGGCGAGGTGCGCGCTTCTCCGGCCGACGGGAAGCTGCGCACCTTCCTCGCGCAGCTGCTGATGCTGACCGGCGACTGGGACCGCGCCGTCAATCAGCTGCAGGTGGCCGGGGAGCTCGAGCCTTCCGCGCTGCCGATGAAGCATGCCTACACCGCCGCCATTCACTGCGAGCGGCTGCGGGCGGCCGTGTTCGCGGGCGAGAAGCAGCCGCTGATACTGGGTGACCCGCCGTCGTGGATCGCCGCCCTCCTGCAGGGCCTCGGGGCGCAGGCGCGGGGCCGCGGCGCCGAGGCGGCGGCGCTGCGCACGCAGGCGCTCGATGAGGCCGCGGCGACGCCGGGACGCGTGAACGGCGCCGAGTTCGAATGGATCGCGGATGCCGACTCGCGCCTGGGTCCGGTGCTCGAGGTATTCCTGAACGGCGCGTACTACTGGGCGCCATTTTCGAGGATCCGGCGCATCGTCATCGAGCCTCCGGCCGATGCGCGCGATCTCGCGTGGCTGCCGGCGCAGCTCACCTTCAGCAACGACGGCGAGGCGATGGGACTCATCCCCACGCGCTATCCGGGCTCCGAGCGCATCGATGACGATGGGGTCCGGCTCGGCCGCAAGACCGAGTGGCAGGACCTCGGGGACGGCGCGTTCGCCGGACTCGGCCAACGGGTGCTCGCGACGAGCGCCGATGAGTTGGGGCTGCTCGAGGTTCGAGAGCTCACGCTCGCGAGCGCCTGAGCCCGAGCCATGGCCGAACTGAGCCTCCGCGAGCGCCTGCAGCCAGCGCTGCTCGATCGGCTGGCCGATGACGAGCGGTTCCTCACGATCTTTCACATCGAGGTGAGCCGCGCGAAGCTCGGGCGGCTCAGGCTGCCGGAGCGGGAGTGGCTCGACATTCTCTTTGCCCAGGGACTGCGGGCCGTCGAGGATGCGGAAGGCGGCACGGCGAGCCCGGCCGGCGAGGACACGCTGCACCTGCGCCTCTTCGCCGCGACGGGACGCGTGAGCCCCGCGCACCTCAAGGGGCTGGTGTTGCGACCCCCCGGCGCCCCGGAGGGCGTCGCGGTGCAGGAATTCTGCCGGATCGAGACGCGCAACGTGCCGAATGGCATGCTCGAGTCGAGCGAGCGCCGGGTGGTATCGATGCGCCGGCTGCGCGAGTGCGTGCTGCGCGACCTGACGGCGCTGCTCAATGCGCTCAACCTCGAGACGAGCGTCGGGCTCGAGCGCTATCCGCGCGTGCAGCGCTCGGTGTTGAACTACGGCATGCGCGCGCTCGCGGGGCTCTCGGCCGTGGCGGTCGATCCGGTGCAGACCGCCGCGGGCATCGCGGAGGCGATTCGCCGCTTCGAGCCGCGGCTGCGCAAGGTGCAGGTCGCGCCCGAGGCGCGCGCGGGCCAGGAGGGCCAGCAACTGTCGTTTCGCATCGACGCGGAGCTCTGGGGGCAGCCGGCGCCGCAGCAGCTCGTCCTGAGCACGCGCATCGAGACCGATACCGGCAACGTCACCGTCAGCGACTCGGGCGCGGGTTGAGCCGATGGACCCGCGCATCCTCGAGTACTACAACCGCGAGCTGCAGTTCATCCAGGAGATGGGCGCGGAGTTCGCCGAAGCCTATCCGAGGATCGCGGCGCGGCTCGGGCTCGAGGGGCTCGAGTGCGCGGACCCGTACGTCGAGCGGCTGCTCGAGGGCTTCGCCTTCCTCGCCGCGCGCATCCAGCTGAAGCTCGATGCGCGCCACCCCGACTTCACGCAGCATCTGCGGGAGATGATCTATCCGCATTTCCTCGCACCCGTGCCGTCGTGCACGGTCGTGGAATTCGCGCCCGACCTCAAGGAGGGCGCGCAGCTCGCCGGCGTCGCCATTCCACGCGGCGCCATCCTGCGCACGCCGCTCGGCAAGGGCGACCGCACGGCCTGCGAGTTCCGTACCGGACACGCGGTGACGCTCTGGCCGCTGACGGTCGTCGAGGCGAAGTATCTTGCGGGCACGGGCGCGCTCGCCATGCAGGGCATTGCCGTCGATGCCCGCGCCCGCGCCGGCATACGCCTGCGCCTGAAGGCGACTCCCGGCGTCTCCATCGACACGCTGGATCTCGATTCCCTGACCTTCTTCCTCAAGGCGACTCCCGGGCTCACCCAGGCGCTCTACGAGCAGATCGCGGCCGACTGCCTGGGCTTTCATCTGCGCTCGACGCAGCCGGGCGCGCCGGTGGCGACGCGCTCCGCGGCGAGCGTGCGTCAGGTCGGATTCGAGGACGAGGAGGCGCTGCTGCCGGTCACGCGGCGCGGCTTCCAGGGCTACCGGCTGCTGCAGGAGTACTTCGCCTTCCCCGAGCGCTTCCAGTTCTTCGCGCTCGATCATCTGCGCGAGGGCATCCGCCAGTGCGCGGGCGAGGAGCTCGAGATCCATCTGACGCTCTCCCGCGCCCACCCGGCGCTCGAGAACGCGCTCGATGCCAGCCACTTCCGGCTCTTCTGCGCCCCGGCCGTGAACCTCTTTCCGCGGGCCGCCGACCGCATTCACGTCGAGCCCTTCGACACCGAGCACCATCTGGTCGCCGATCGCAACCGGCCGATGGATTTCGAGATCTTCGGCATCGAGCGCCTGACCGCCGTCGGCAGCGACGGCGAGCCGATCGGCGAGGTGCGCCCTTTCTATTCCGCCGATCACCACACCGATCCGGGCTCGCCCGCGCTCTACTACACGCTGCAGCGGCGGCCGCGGGTGCCTTCCGTGCGCCAGCAGCAATTCGGCACGCGGGCGGCGTACGTCGGCAACGAATGCTTCATCTCCGTGGTCGACAGCGCGCAGCGGCAGCTCGAGGGACGGATCCGGCAGATCGACGCTCAGGTGCTCTGCACCAACCGCGACCTGCCGGTGCAGCTCGCGGTCGGCCAGGGGCGCACGACCTTCCTCATCGAGGGCGGCATCCCCGTCGAGTCCGTCCGCTGTATCGCGGGCCCCAGCGCCCCGCGGACCTCGCCCGCCTTCGGCGACACCGCGTGGAAGCTGATCGGACACCTGTCGCTCAACTATCTCTCGCTCATCGAGGAGGGCGGGCCGGCGTCCGCGCAGATGCTGCGCGACATGCTGGCGCTCTACCGCGATCCGAACGATTCGGCGGCGGCGCGCCAGATCGAGGGCGTGGTGGGCGTCGGCTACCGGCCGCGGGTGCGGCGCATGCCCATCGAGGGCCCGATCAGCTATGGCCGCGGCCTCGAGATCACGCTGACCCTGGACGATGCGCCGTTCGAGGGCGCCGGCATCGTCGTGCTGGCGAGCGTGCTCGAGCGGTTCTTCTCGCGCTATGTCTCCATCAATTCCTTCACTCAGACGCGCCTCGATTCCGCGGCGCGCGGGACCATCAAGACATGGCCGGTGCGATCGGGCAGACGGCAGATCGTATGAGCGCCGGGCGGTCCGAGACGGCCGGCGGACGCCCTGCGGCGCCCGAGCGGCCATCGATGCCGGATCCCTCGCTCGCGCTCGAGCAGCTGGGCGCCGCGCCGCACCGCTTCACGCTGTTCGCGGCGCTGCGGCTCCTCGAGCAGTGCTTCCCCGACCGCCCGCGGCTCGGCGAGTCGCGCAAGGCGGCGGATGATGCCGTGCGGCTCGGACAGAGGCCGAGCCTGTCGTTCGCGCCGTCCGATGTCGCCGGCTTCGAGAAGTCCGCGGACGATGCGCCCGCGCGCCTCGAGCAACTCTCCTTCGGCATCTTCGGCCCGAACGGCGCGCTGCCGCTGCATCTGACCGAGCACGCCTATGAGCGCGACCGGCAACGGGAAGACGCGACGCTTACCGACTTCGTCAATCTGTTCCAGCACCGGCTGACCTCGCTCTTCTATCGCACCTGGGCCGAGTCCGATCCGGCCACGAGCTGCGACCGGCCGGGGAGCGACCGCTTCGTGCTCTACCTCGGCGCGCTGCTCGGTCTTAGCACATCCTCCGCGCGCTCCCGGGACGCCGCGCCCGACCGCGCGAAGTTGAGCCGCGTGGCGCAGTTTGCGCCGCAGCCTCGCTCCGCCGACGGGCTCGAGAGCATTCTGGAGGATTACTTCGGCCTCGCCGTCGAAGTGCGCCAGTTCGTCGGCGAGTGGATGGGAGTGCCCGGGGAGCTCTTCAGCCGCCTCGGGCGCGATCCGGCCTGCGCCGCGCTCGGCCGCACCGCATCGCTCGGAGCGATGAGCTGGCAATGCCAGCACAAGTTCGAGATCGCCATCGGCCCGCTCGACCTGACGAGCTTCGGCGACTTTCTTCCCGGCTCGCGCGGGCTCGCCGAGCTCGCGGCCCTGGTGCGCCTCTACACCAACGATGAGTGGAGCTGGCAGCTGCGCCTGCTGCTGAAGGACCTCGAAGTGCCGGGCGTGCGTCTGGGGAGCGCCGGGCAGCTCGGCTGGACCACCTGGCTCGGGGGGCGCGGGCAGATGGCGGACGATGTGGTGGTCCAGGAGCCCGTTTCAGAACACATTGACCGGAAAGAAATGACATGAGTGACATCAGCCGCGTAGCGCTCTTCGGCAAGCTCAACAGCCTCGCCTACAAGTCGATCGAGAGCGCCACGGTATTCTGCAAGCTGCGGGGGAACCCCTACGTCGAGCTCGTGCACTGGCTGCACCAGATCCTGCAGCTGCAGAGCTCCGACCTGCACCTGATCGTGCGCGCCTTCGAACTCGATCCGGCCCGGCTGGCGCGCGACATGACCGAGGCGCTCGACCGGCTGCCCCGCGGCGCCAGCTCGATCTCCGATCTCTCCTCGCACATCGAGGATGCGGCCGAGCGTGCCTGGGTCTGGGCGACCTTGAAGTACGGCGAGTCGCGCATCCGCACCGGCCACGTGCTCGTCGTCCTCGCGAAGACGCCGAGCCTGCGCAACACCCTGCTCGCGATGTCGCGCGAGTTCGAGAAGGTGGTGCCGGACAAGCTGGCGGACGATTTCGCCAAGATCGTCGCGAGCTCGCCGGAGCAGGCACTCGGGGCGAGCGACGGCAGTCAGCTCGCGGAAGGGGCCGCGCCCGGGGAGGCGAGCGGCGCGCTGCCGCCGGCGCAGCTCGGCAAGCAGGAGGCGCTCAAGCGCTTCACGGTCGATCTGACCGAGCAGGCGCGGCTCGGCAAGATCGACCCGGTGGTCGGCCGCGACGAGGAGATCCGCCAGATCGTCGACATCCTGATGCGCCGGCGGCAGAACAACCCCATCCTCACGGGCGAGGCGGGCGTCGGCAAGACGGCGGTGGTCGAGGGCTTCGCGCGCCGCATCGCGGCGGGAGACGTTCCCCCCTCGCTCAAGGAGGTGACGCTGCGGGCGCTCGATGTGGGATTGCTGCAGGCCGGGGCGAGCATGAAGGGCGAGTTCGAGCAGCGCCTGCGTCAGGTCATCGACGAGGTGCAGGCATCGCCCAAGCCGATCGTGCTCTTCATCGACGAGGTGCACACCCTGGTCGGGGCGGGCGGCGCGGCGGGAACCGGGGATGCGGCGAATCTGCTCAAGCCCGCGCTGGCGCGCGGCACGCTGCGCACGATCGGCGCGACCACCTGGGCGGAGTACAAGAAGTACATCGAGAAGGACCCGGCGCTCACGCGGCGGTTCCAGACGGTGAAGATCGAGGAGCCGAGCGAGGAGAAGGCCGTGCGGATGATGCGCGGGGTCGTATCCGTCATGGAGAAGCATCATCGCGTGCAGGTGCTCGATGAGGCGCTCGAGGCCGCCGTGAAGCTCGCCCATCGCTACGTGCCCGACCGGCAGCTTCCCGACAAGTCCGTGAGCCTCCTCGATACCGCGTGCGCGCGGGTCGCCGTGAGCCATCATGCGACCCCTGCGCAGGTCGAGGACTGCCAGCGGCGCATCGAGGCGCTGCAGACGGAGCTCGAGATCATCGGCCGGGAGGAGGCCATCGGCATCGCCGTCGCCGACCGCGCCGCGGGCGCCGGGACCGCGCTGCGTGAGGAGCGCGAGCGGCTCGGGACCCTGCAGCAGGCCTGGGCACGCGAGAAGTCGCTCGTCGATGAGATCCTGTCGATCCGGGCGAAGCTCAGAGCCGCCGGAGCGGGCGCGGACCCGGACGGCGGGAGCGATCCCGCACGGCCGCAGGCCGGCCCCGCAGGGGCGAAGCCCGCAGCCGCGGCGCCCGCGCAAGCCGCCGGTGCCTCGCCGCCGGGGCCGCAAGCGCCCGCCGATGCGCCGCTCAGCGAAGCCGACCGCGCCGCGGCTCGCGCCCGGCTGAGCGAGCTGCAGGCAATGCTCGCCGAGGCCCAGGGAGAGCGGCCGCTCGTGCTGCCGAGCGTCGATGAGCAGGCGATCGCCTCGGTGATCGCCGACTGGACCGGCATCCCGGTCGGGCGCATGGTGAAGGACGAGGTGGCCACCGTGCTCACCCTCGCCAAGAGCCTGGGCCAGCGCGTCGTCGGCCAGGACCACGCGCTCGAGATGATCGCCCGGCGCATCCAGACCTCGCGCGCCGGCCTGGAGAATCCCAACAAGCCGATCGGCGTCTTCATGCTGGCCGGCCCCTCCGGCGTCGGCAAGACGGAGACGGCGCTCGCGCTCGCCGAGGCGCTCTACGGCGGCGAGCAGAACCTCATCACCATCAACATGAGCGAGTTCCAGGAGGCGCACACGGTCTCGACCCTGAAGGGCGCGCCTCCCGGGTACGTCGGCTACGGGGAGGGCGGGGTGCTCACCGAGGCGGTGCGCCGCCGGCCCTACAGCGTCGTGCTGCTCGATGAGGTGGAGAAGGCCCACCCGGACGTGCACGAGATCTTCTTCCAGGTCTTCGACAAGGGCGTGATGGAGGACGGGGAGGGCCGGCTCATCGACTTCAGGAACACCCTCATCATCCTCACGAGCAACGTCGGCACCGACCTCATCATGGGGATGTGCAAGGATCCGGAGCTGCTGCCCGATCCCGAAGGCATCGCCAAGGCGCTGCGCCCGCCGATGCTGAAGACCTTCCCGGCGGCGCTCCTCGGGCGCATCGTCCTGATCCCGTACTATCCGCTCGCCGATGCCGTGCTGCAGAGCATCATCCGCCTGCAGCTCGACCGGGTGGTGGCGCGGATCCGGCAGAACCACGCCGCGGAGCTGCGCTACGACGAGGAGGTCGTGCGCCTGATCGCCTCGCGCTGCACCGAGCCCGAGAGCGGCGGGCGCATGATCGATGCGATCCTGACCAATACGCTGCTGCCGCAGGTGAGCCGCGAGTTTCTCGAGCGCATCTCGCAGGGCCTCGGGACGCGCGCGGTATCGATAACGGTCGAGGAAGGGGAGTTCGGCTATTCCTTCGCTTAGGTGACGAACACATGCTGCCGGACGTCTCGTGCGGGCTTTTGACGCGAATGATCGGGGGCAGGCGATCGAAAGGGTGTCGGCCGGCGTCGATGAAGGGGATTCAGCCATTCCTTTTGAGAGACATTGCTTACCGGGGCGACATGAGTCGAGACGCAAGATTTTCCCTGAAAGTTGGAAAACCCAATGCAGATCACGAATAAGTTTATGGATGAGTTCACCGCCAGGATTCGGGAAGGCGGCGCGAACGCTCGCCTGAACGCGAAAACAATGCCGTGGCAAACTGAGAGCAGCCTCCGGCCGCTGTACAACTTGCTTGCCGATTCGCTCGATAGGGGCTCCGACTCGAAGTGGAGCGAAGTCCAGGCGGTGCTCGACAAAATTCCGGCGGACAAGAAGATAAAGTACAAGCGCGCAATGGACTTTCTGTTGGCGAAGAAGGGTTCATGGGACTTGTTTCATGACCGAGTGTCGGGATGGGGGAAGTTCGGCGCTGCGGACTTCGAGGAGCACGTGACGGTTCCGGGGCGCGGCGCCACACTGTTGATCCGCGGCGAAGGGATGACGCCGGGCGACATGCGGGAGATCATCGGGAATCTGCAGGTCCAATTGCCGCTGATCCATCAGCTCGCGAGCAATCCCAAGCTTGGCCCGCGCCGCGACTGGTTTGCCGCCAGCTCGTTGGGCGAGGTGCAGACCGCATTGGAGAATCTCGACAAGTACCTCAACCAGCGATGCACGCGCATCACCTTCAAGCGTTTGCACGTCGGCATGCGCTGCGACAGCGACGTCACCGATCCAAGTGACGTCGTGACCCGCAGCCTCGCCGGCCAAGTGGTGCCCACGGTCATGCTCGCAGGCGAAGATCGCCCGGACTTCCGCAAGAAGGACGGATACCTCAAGGTACCGTCGGGAATCAAGGTCTTCCTTGGACCGTTGTACTGGAGCGTCAGGAAAAATTACGACGCGATTCTCAAGACGCCAGCCATCTATCGCTGGATGACCCTCGCGCACGAGCTCACGCACAAAATCATAAAAACGACGGATAAGTGCTACGAGCTGTCGAACTGCAAGACCATCAAGGATTCGCCCGACGCGGTGATGTGCGCCGACAGCTGGGCCTATTTCCTTACCGAGTATTGGAAAACGCCGGACTTCACGCTGCGCGACGCTGCCGCCAGGCGGCGCGCGGCGATGGGGTACGACGAATGAGGTCGGAAAAGCTGTGGCGGCTAAACTGATTCCACAGGGGGCGGGCCGCCCGGCCAGAGCCCGGAGCCTACAACTCGATTCGGCTCACATCCCGGGAGGGTATCCATTGTCCACGCCTCCTCCATCGTCCCACGCCGCGGAGCTGGAGAATTCCCGGCTCGGTGTCATTTATTTCCTCGGTAATCTGCAGGTGGATTTCTCGCCGGAGGCGAGCGCGAAGGAGATGAAGGACAAGGCGCTGGCCCTGCTCAAGAGCAAGGTCGGCGACGGCAGAGTCATGGCGGCGGCGGGCAAGGTCGGCGCTGTCGTGGAGGGCATCGACAAGAAGGTGGACGAGATCGCCAAGTCGATCCAGCAGTGGCTCGAGCAGCGGTTCAACGTCCCCGCGAGCGATGCCGAGCTCGCCGTGCAGCACGTACGCTACAACCTGCCGTCGCTCATTTTCGGCATCCAGGGCGCGGCGCGAGGCACGGGGTCGCTCGATGCCTCCGGCGCCTTGGACATCGCACGCGGGCTCGGCACGGCGATCACCCGCACCATCGACTACATCGATCTGCAGTACAAGGGCCGCGGCGTCCTGCTCGAGGCGGGGCACCCGGACATCGTCGCCCAGTCGATCAAGAGCTCGATCGGCAAGAGTGCGCTGGTCGGTCTGGCGGAGGCGGCGCTCGTCGGCGCGAAAGCGGCGCTCGCCGCGTTCACGGGCGGCGTCGGAGTCATCATCAACAAGATTGCCGGCGTGATCGAAGCGTTGCTGCGCTTCGCGGTGCGCTTCTGCGACGCTCTCGCGCTGCGCAAGGTGTTCGCCGACGCACGCCGGAAGTGGTCATGCTACAAGCAGCCGGATGCGATCCAGAAGAGCGCCGGTGACTTCTCCGACTGGTTCAAGCAGGCCGTCGACCACGCAACCGTGGTCGCGGCCCTGGTGATGAACTGCGGCATCGCCGGGGATGCCATGCGTTTCCTCCAGGTGGTGACCGGCGACGGTGCCGTGATCACCCAGGGGCAGTTCGACAAGGGCATCACCTATCTGAACGGCCTGAAATCGTCGGCGGCCGACCTCATCCAGGACGTGCAGGCGAACATGAGGATCTCGAGCACCGACAAAATGACCGCCTCCCTCCTGAAGCACGCGGGCGAGATCGGCTACGTGCAGCGCGAGGCGGCCTCGTCGTGGCGGGCGCGGATCTTCGGCTGGAGCAACCAGCAGAGCACGAAGAGCAAGGCGCTCAACTGGCTGCTCGACAAGGCCGGGTACAAGCAGAGCACGGTGCTCAGGCGGGTGTAGGCAGATGCCTGCCGCGGCTCTCACTTTCAATTTCCTGAGCGGCACGTTGGCCGGCGAGATCGATCCGTCGCGCAAGCCGTTCAACCTGCACGCCGTCTCCGGCGGCAGCCGAGGTCACTTGCCGGTCGGGCGCGGCCCCTACCGTGCCTCGCCCGAGCAATCGCGAAAGTATCTCTACCTCGAGGCGCGGCTGCTCAAGAGCCAGCTGGCGAACACCAGGGAGATCACCGAGCGCGGCCGCTACGTGCAGCGTGGCGGACCCATTCCGCCTGGCAATTATTCCTGTCACTATCGTGCGCATCACCCGCCGTTCATCGGTCCGGTCATCGCGCTGCAGCCCACGCGCGGCAGAGAGGGTCGGATCGAGATCGACTCGCCATTCGCCCTGTTGCCCATCTATCTGAATCGAGGCGGGTTCTATATTCACGGGTGCGGGCCCAAGGGTAGTGATGGCTGCATCGTGATCGCGAAGTCACCGGAACGAGACCGGCTGTTCAGGGAGATTCACGAGTACGAGCTTCGATTCGATCCGGCCAGAGTGATGCTGCGGGTGATAGGAGTTCCCTACGAGCTGCCGGCCGAGAGCTACCTGGGCATGCGCGCATAGCGCGCGGAGAACAGCGAGATGCTTCAGTCCGCCATCGCAGAGCACAAGGCGGGCCGCCTGGCCGACGCCGAGGCGGCGTACCGTCGAGTCCTGCAGGATCAGCCCGGGAACCCCGATGCCCTGAACTTCCTCGGCATGCTGCGCTGCCAGGCGGGCGATCCGGCGGAGGCGGAAGGACTGCTGCGGCGGTCCACGCAGGCCGAGCCATCCAATCCCCACGCCTGGCTCAACCTCGGAAACGTACTCGTGATTCTGGGGAAGCAGGAGGAGGCGCGAGCGGCCTTCACACGCGCGACCGAGCTGGCGCCCGACCTCGCGATGGCGTGGTTCAACCTCGGGGTGTGTCTCGGGCGCTGCAAGCAGCCGCTCGAGGCGGCGTCGGCTCTGCATCGCGCGCTCAAGATCGAGCCGGGGTACCTTCCCGCGTACGAATACCTCGGGCACGTCCTCTATCGGCTGGGGAATTTCGCCGAGGCGGCCGAGCTCTACCAGGAGTGGTTGGTCCACGACCCCGACAATGCGATCGCGCGCCACATGCTGGCCGCGACTTCGGGCCAGGGAGCGCCGTCGCGGGCCGCCAACGAGTACGTGCGGCAGGTGTTCGACGGCTTCGCCGATTCCTTCGACGAGAGGCTGGCCTCGCTCCGGTATCGCGCGCCGCAGCTCGTGGCGCAGCGCCTCGAGCGGGATGCCGCGGGCGATGCGCCCCTCGAGATTCTCGACGCCGGCTGCGGCACGGGACTCTGCGGGCAGCTGCTCGAGCCGCTGGCGAGCCGCCTGGTGGGCGTCGACCTTTCCGTGGGCATGATCGAGAAGGCCCGCGAGCGCGAGGTTTACGACGAGCTCGTCGCCGCCGAGCTCTGCGAGCTCATGCGCTCGCGCCCGGCGGCCTTCGATGGGGTGGTCTCGGCCGACACGCTGGTCTACTTCGGCGAGCTCGAGGAGCCGCTGCGGGCGGCGCGCTGCTGCTTGCGGGCCGGCGGGCGGCTGATCTTCACCGTCGAGCGGTTGGACCCGAGCCGGGACTCGGCCTCCGGAACACCCTCATTCCGCCTCGAGCCGCACGGCCGTTACAGTCACTCGGAGGGGTATGTCCGCGCGGTGCTGGAAGGGGCTGGATTCGGCGCGATCTCGATCGAAACCGGCGTCCTGAGATGGGAGCGGGGGGCCGAGGTCACCGGGCTCATCGTGCTCGCCAGGGCCGCATGAGGCTCAGGGAGCGGCGCCGAAACGAGGGCAATTTCGCACTAAGCCACCGGAGTCCTTGAAAACTCATGGCTTTTCCTGTTATGTGTAGTGCAACTTAATCCTCGCCTGGAGCATCGATGGCGCGCGCGAAGGTAGTCGATTTCGACTACTACCAGTTCATCGGTCTCATGCGCCGTGCGACCGATGCCGGCAAGCGGATCGACAAGAGCGACGGCAAGCGTTGGGTGGACTACATTAAGTCCAATGGGATCAATGAGGTAGCCGCCACGGCCATCGCCCGTCAGAAGTTCGAGAGCGCAGTCCCCGTGATCATCGACGAGGGACTCGACACGGACGGTCTATACTTCTACTCCAAGAACGACGAGGGTTGCCTGCGCCTGCAGACGATCGCATAGTTGAAGCGCTGGATCCGGGCATCCAGCCCGGCCCAGCGCGCCTCGGGCAAAAAGCGTGGTTTTTACCCGAGGCTCCGCCACCTGCGGCGGCGGGGCACGTCCGTGTGCCTGGATGCAAAGTTCTGCCGCTTCATGGCGTCGGGGTCGCGCACAGCGCGATGTGGAACTAAGATGAGGGTCGGAGCGCGACGCCGATCGCGCTGCGGATGCCTGGCCGGTCCCCCGGGGGGGCGCCGGGCGGGGGGGAAATAAGAGTACTCAATGGCCACCAGATACCAGGACAACCGGTCCGTGAAGGTGACGACTCCCTTCGGGCCGAACGCGCTCGTATTCGCGCGCATGACCAGCCTGGAGCCGGTGAGTCAGCCCTTCCATTGCGAGATTTCCCTGTTGAGTGACAGCGGGGATCTCGACCCCGACCGGATCCTCGGCAAGCCGCTCGTGGTCTCGCTCGCGACCACGGGCGAGAAGCCGCTGCGGTACTTCCACGGGCTGGTCACCGAGTTCGAGCAGGTCGGCTACAGCGAGCGCATGCACGAGTACCGGGCCGTCACGCGGCCGTGGTTCTGGTTCCTGACGCGCACGGCCGACTGCCGCATCTTCCAGGGCAAGAGCGTGCCGGACATCTTCAAGGAGGTCTGCCAGAAGGCGGGCTTCAGCGATCTTACGCTGCACGTCGGCAACCATCCGCAGCGCGAGTATTGCGTGCAGTACCGCGAGACCGACTTCAACTTTCTGAGCCGGCTGCTCGAGCACGAAGGCATCTTCTACTACTTCGAGCATTCCGAGAACAAGCACGTCATGGTGCTCACCGACGATGTCGGGGATTGCACGGCGGTCACGGGCTACGACTCGGTGCCGTTCTATCCGGCGACCGCCACCGATGCCATGCGGGAGCGCGATCACCTCGCGTCGTGGTCGTTCCAGAAGTCGTTCCAGCCCGGCAGCTTCGCGGCCCGCGATTACGACTTCGAGCGCCCCTCGCCCATTCCGGCGGGCACGGCCTCGATCTCGCGCGCTCATGACGCGTCCGCGTACGAGATCTACGATTTCCCGGCCGAGGCGGACGAGGTCGGCTCGAGCGGCTCGCAGATCACCTCCACGGGCGTCGACCGGATCGCGAAGCTGCGGGTGCAGGAGCTGCAGGTGCCGCAGATGGTCGCCCGCGGCAGCGGGGATGCGGCGGGACTCGCGGCGGGCCACGTCTTCAGGCTGACGGGCCATCCGCGCGGCAGTCTCGACATTCAGTATCTGATCACCTCGACCTCGATCGACCTGAGCGCGGCCGCCTATCACGCGGGCGCAGGCTCGGGCGAGATGCAGTTCTCGATAGCCGTCGAGGCGGTCGATGCGCGCGAGCCGTACCGGCCGGCGCGCATCACGCCGAAGCCGATGATCCACGGCACGCAGACGGCCGTGGTGGTCGGGCCGAAGAGCGAGGAGATCTACACCGACGAGTATGGGCGGGTGAAGGTGCAGTTCCCCTGGGACCGCTACGGCGAGCTTGACGAGAAGAGCTCCTGCTTCGTGCGCGTCGGTCAGCTCTGGGCCGGCAAGAGCTGGGGCGGCATCCACATCCCGCGGATCGGCCAGGAGGTCATCGTCTCCTTTCTCGAGGGCGACCCCGACCGGCCGATCATCATCGGCAGCGTCTACAACGGCGCCAACAAGCCGCCCTATGCGCTGCCGGACAACAAGACCCAGAGCGGCATCCGCTCGCGCAGCTCGCTCGAGGGGACCGGCGACAACTTCAACGAGCTGCGCTTCGAGGACAAGAAGGGCTCGGAGCTCCTGCTGCTGCACGCCGAGAAGGATCACACGGTCGAGGTGGAGAACGACGAGAGCCACTCCGTCGGCCACGACCGCAACAAGTCCGTCAAGAACAACGAGACGACTTCCATCGGCAAGGACCGCACCGAGTCGGTCGGCGGCAACGAAGGCCTCACGGTGGACAAGGACCGCACCAAGAGCGTCAAGGGCAGCGAGACCATCGACATCGGCAAGGACTATTCCAAGAGCATCTCCGGCGCCCGCACGCTCACGGTGAGCAAGGACGAGTCGATCTCGGTGAGCGGCGGCCGCACCGACCAGGTGGACAAGGACGAGCAGGTGAGCATCGGCAAGAGCCGCACGCAGAGCATCGGCAAGGACGACACGCTGTCGGTCAGCAAGAAGCTGGCGATCAACGCGGGGGATTCCGTCGAGATCGTCACGGGATCGGCGAGCATCGTCATGAAGCAGGACGGCTCGATCACCGTGAAGGGAAACAACATCACGTTCTCCGGCGACGGCGACATCACCATCAAGGCCGGCGGCAACGTGGTCATCAAGGGCAGCAAAGTCACCCAGAACTGACGGGTGGTCCGGCCGGCGGGTCCTGCGCAATCAGCGCACGGCCCATGCAGTGAGGAATCTCATGAGCGCAAATCCATCCGAGTCCGTCACCGGCGCCGCGGGCGCCGAAGAGCAGGCGGGCGAAGGTCGCGAAGAGCTCGGCGCACTGCTGCGCGGGGAGTCGCTGCGCTCGCAGACCGCGGCGGCCGCGGTCGTGCTCGCAAGGATCGTCTCGGTGGATGAGGAGGGCACCGTCGGTGTGCAGCTCGCCGGCACCCCGGGCTCGCGGCCCGCGCGGCTCGGCGTACCGCTCTCGGCGCAGCAGCTGCTTGCGGCCGCGAACGCCGGCCGAGCGGCCATCCTCGCCTTCGAGAACGGCGATCCGGCTTTGCCCATCGTCGTGGGCCTGATGCAGCCGGCGGCTCGCCGGCAGGCCGGTCCGTCCCCGGGCGCCCCGGAATCGGCGGCGCAGGAGGTCCATGCCGAGGTCGACGGCCGGCGCGTGCGGATCGCCGCCCAGGATGAGATCGTCCTCGAGTGCGGCAGCGCCTCCATCACCCTGCGCCGCAACGGCCGGGTGGTGATTCGCGGCGACTACGTGGAGACCTCCTCCGAGGGCACCAACCGGATCAAGGGCGGGCAGGTGCGGATCAACTGAGCCCCTGCGATGAGCGCCGTTCGCACCCCCGCCGAGCCTTACCAGGACCTCGTGGACCAGAGCCTCGAGGAGGCCGCCTTCTACTGGAAGCGCTGGGAAGCCGATCTCGACAGTCTCACGCGCAACCTCGATGAGGTGTGGTCCTGGACGGAGGACCGGCTCGCCGGCGCGCTCGATGGCGTGCGCGTCGCGGGCGGGCGGGTCGTCGAGATCACGGCGGCGGCGCTTCACGGCGAGGATCTCGCCGCGCGGACGGCGGTCGCGCACGTGTTGGCGGCGAAGACCCCGCAGCCGGCGCGAGAGGCGCTCGCCGCCGCCGTGCGGCAGGCGGCGGGCGCGCCGCTGCAGGCGATGGTGCGAGGGATCGAGACGGCGCCGCTCGATGGGAGCTTCGCCCCGGTGACGGCCGCTCTTGCCGGCGCGGGCCCCGAGCACAGCGCCGCGCTCTGTCGGATCAAGGCCTTTCGCCGGGTCGCCCCGGGCCGCGAAGCGGCGGTGGCCCTGGAATCGAACGTGCCGCCACTGCAGGCGCAGGCCCTGCGCGCGCTCGCTCGCGCGGCGGACGAAGCATTCGCGGCGCGCGCGGTCTCCGGGGGCTTGAAGAGCGACAGTCCCGAGGTAAGGCGGGCCGCGATCGGCAC
>DAHUXV010000192.1 GCA_027306985.1 Gammaproteobacteria bacterium
GTGGTGTTGCCGGAGACGGCCTACGAGCAGGCGCTCGATGTCGCGCGCAAGCTGCGCGCGGGTGTTGCCAACAGGCCGTTCAAGGTGCACGGCCGCGACATCGAGGTGACCGCGAGCTTCGGCCTCTGCGGTCTCGATCGCGTGCCGGTCGGCGAGCGCAAGCTCGCGGAGCAGGTGCTGAAAGTGGCCGACGCGGCGCTCTATCGCAGCAAGAACGGCGGCCGCAACCGCGTGACCGCCACGATGTTGCCCGCGCGCACGCGCTGAGCTCGCCTCGAGCGTGCCGCGGCACCTCGCGGCGGCTGGTCAATCATTGTCCACGCTGACGCAAGCCCTTGCTGCGGCAACGGCTTTGCCCCCGTCAGGCGCCGGTGTGCACAGGGTTATTCACAAAATCTGTGGATAAAATCACGGTGGCAAGCGCGCCGCCGTTGTGTGACACTGGCGGCCCTTCGCCCACCACCCTGCGATTGCGCATGGGGAAGACAGCCAAAGAAAAGCGATCCGCCGGCGAGCCCTCTTCCGGCGCAAGCGACCGCGCAGACCGTTCCGCGCCAGGCGAGAGTCCGCAGGCCGCCGCGGAGCCGGTCGAGCCGCTCGAGCGGGCCCGGCTGCAGGCGGAAGTCGCCCGCCAGCGCGTGCGCATCGCCAAAGAGGAGCTCAAGCGCGCGCGCAAGCGGATGAAGGAGGCCAAGCGCGAGGCCAGGCGGGCACGCAAGCAGGCCGGCACGGCCCGCAAGGCATGGAAGAAGGCGCGCAAGGCCCATCGCGCGGATACGGGCCCGGAGGCATCCGCCGGCACGGCGCGCGGGCGTCGCACGCCGAATGCGCGGGGCCCGAAGCGGTCCGAGCGCCCGGCCAAGGGCAAGACCGCGCACCGGCGGCGTGCCGCACGGGCGGCGCGCAAGAGTCCGGCCGGCGGTAACGGCCCCGTAACCCAATCACCCGAGACTTGACGCATGCACGACCGGTACGCGCACCAGATCACCCCGCCCGCAGGCGGAGAGCCCGCGCGCTCCACCCCGCCCTCGAGCTCGCGCATGCTCGCGGGCTATCTCTCCGACGTTGAGCTGCTGCTCGAGGAGCAGCGTTGGGAGCAAGCGCTGCGCGAGGCGTTCGATCTGCCGCAGATCGCCGTGGCCTTGAGCGATTCGAAGATGCAGCTGTCGGCCGATCGGGTGCACGCGTGGTGCGAGCAGTGGGTGCAGCACGGCGATGATCCCTCTGCCGTCGATCCCGAAGCCGTGCGGATTGCGCAGCTCGTCTGCGAGCGGGCGGAGCGCGCGAGTCTCGCCGACGAGCTGGTGCCCACGCTCGCGCTGCGGCGTTTGCGGCTCCATCGGCTGCAGCGCACGCGCCACCGCGGCTTCAAGTCCGGTCCGCTCGCCATGCTGGGCGCTGAGGCCGCCGATGCGGCGCAGATCTGCACCACCCTGGTGCTGGCCGCTCGCCGCTGGTATGCGCAGAGCGCCTGTCACGATGCGATCGTGCAGGCGAACCTGGCCCGGCTGGCCGTGCTGCGTTAGCCGCAGACCTCAGGTCTCCGACGACTTCAACACCATGCCTCCGGAGGCGACGAGCTTCAGCTGCTCGTCGCGCTCGACGGCCTTGCGCAGGGCCTCGAGCATCTGCTGGTCGATGCGGGCCGATTTCTCGGGCACGACCGGATAGCGCACCGTGCACTCGAGGCCGGTATCCGTCAGCCGCACCCGCACCTCCGGCACCGGCGCGGCCGTCTCGAACTCGATGAAGCGCTGCGCCAGCGCGTGTTGGTGCTCGATGGCGGCGCGGTAGGTGTCGTAGACCTTGTTGGCGGCCGATTGCAGCCTGTCGTAGGCCTCCTCGACGTCGGCCGTGGCCACGATCATCAGCGTCACGCTGTGCCAGAGGTAGTCCGCGCCGGGGATCTGTTTGAAGAGCGCCGTCGGCTGGAACAGCACCGCATTCGAGAGCACCACCATCCGCCCGGTGGAATGCAGGTCCGGCCCGGAGAGCTCCATGAGGTAGATCCTGAGGAGCGAGATGTCGACCACGCGGCCGGTCACCCCGGAAATCGTGACCCGGTCGCCCACCCGCACGCCGTACCGTCCGATGAGGAAGAAATAGGCGACGATCGCCAGGATCAGGTTCTGCAGCGCCACGGCGAGCCCCGCCGTCACGAACCCCGCGTAGGTGGCCACGGAGCCGAACTCGGACACCAGGCTGAAGACAACGACCAGCGTCAGGGCTAGACCGACGACCACGCGCCTCAGCACCAGGAAGGGCCGCCGGCGCCGCGAGTCCTGCAGATAGCGGAACGTCGCCCGCCGCCAGATCTCAGAGACGATGAGGACGGCGGCGATCCAGCCGAGGAGGAAGCCGACGCGCAGGCCGAGATAGCTGGCCACGTCCGACTCCCGCGCCGCCAGCGTGCGGCTCCAGTCCTCGAGCATGCTCTGGACGCTGCTCACGGTCAGCGCCTGCTCACCGAGCGGAATGATGACGCTCGAGAGCTCCCGCAGCTGCCCGGTGGCGGTCTGAATGCTCTGTCGCTGCGCGGCGAGCTGCGTCGCACTGCCGGCGCCGATCGATGCCATGCCGCTGCCCACCACCCGCCGCACCGTGGCGAGCACCTGCGAGCGCGTATGGGTCAGCTCGCTCGCGAGGCCGGTCGTGTCGTCGATCGACCCGCGCAGCTGCACCTGATACCCGTGCAACGTGAACCACCTGCCGATGAGGGTCACGATGCCCGCCGACTGCGGTTGGAAGTTGGCCGTCGCCGCGCCCGGTGCCGCGGGCAGCGCGTGACCGGCCGGCGCCGCCGCGGGCGGGGCCGCGACCCCGGTTCCCGGCGCGGCGCCCGTGGCGAGCTCCGCAACCGACTTCTCGAGCGCCGCGAGCTGCGCCCTGAGGCCCCTGGGCGGCTTGCCCTGTCCGGCGATCGCGCTCTCCTGGAACCGCCGCAGCTGACCGATGTTGGAGGCGATCTGCCGCACGAGCTGCTGCGCGGCAAGCAGAGCCTGGCGCTGCGCCGTGAGCGTCGCGCGCGCGCGTCTGCCCCGCGTGCGGCGCAGCTGCGCATCGACGGCCGCGATCTGCGCTTTGAGCGCCCCCTGGCGTGCGGCGAGGTTCGCCGCCGCCCGCTCGAGCTGCGCGGCCGGGGTCGTCGCCGCGGGATTCGCCGCGGTGCCGCCGCCGCCTTGCGGGGCCGCCGCTCTCCCGGCCCGGGCCTCCTTGCCGAGGATGTCCTCGGCCGCCGTGCCGAACTCGAACGCGAGGCGGACCGCCGTGAGGGCCTGCTGCTCGAGCTGGGTGCGCGCAAGCGGGGTCACGCCCGGCAGGCTGAGCTGCTCCACCGAGCCGAGACCGTGATACCAGGAGACGCTGCGGCGGACGTGCGCCAGCACTTCATCCGCGCTCAACGGCAGCAAGGGGCCCGGCTTCGGCACCGCGGGCGTTGCGGACGGACCGGTCGACTTGGCCACGGCGGCTTTGGCAGGCGCTTGCTTCGCCGTCGCGCCGGGCATCGATGGGACGGTGAGCGCAAGGACGATCCCGGCGCACAGCCAGGCTCGCCTCGGCACGGGGATCGATCTCATCGTCCTAGAATACCTGCTCCACCGGGGTGGCGGACGAAGGCGCTGGCGCGGCAACGCCCCGACGGCATGGCACCGCCGCCGTGATACCGTTACCATTCCCGGCTTCGACTCCAGGGATTGCCGGCGGTGCCCTTCGATCTGCCCATCGGGACCGCCGCGCCGCACGCGGGCATGGCGCGGTAGAATTGACGGTTCCAGTGGCAAGATTTGACCTGCCGCACGAGCGGCCCGAGGAACAATGAGCGGATACACAGACCTGAAGCTGTACGTCGATGGCGAATGGATCGGCACGGAGAAGCGTAGAACCCACCGTGTCGTGAACCCCGCGACGGGCGGATCGCTCGGCGAGCTGCCTCTGGTCGATGCCGCGGACCTCGATCGCGCCCTGGAAGCGACGGACCGCGCATTCCGGCAGTGGAAGCGCTCCACGCCCGATGAGCGCTCGCGCGTCCTCAAGGGCGCCGCACAGCTCATCCGCGAGCGCGTCGAGCACATCGCCCGCGTGGCCACGATGGAGGAAGGCAAGCCGCTGCGCGAGACGCGGGCGGAGGCCCAGGCCGCCGCCAATCTCTTCGAGTTCTTCGGCGAGGAATGCCGCCGGGCCTACGGCCGGGTGTTGGTGCGCCCGACGGGCACGCGCTCGCTGGTCGTCAAGGAGCCGGTCGGCCCCGTGGCCGCGTTCGCGCCCTGGAACTTCCCGCTCATCAACCCGGCGCGCAAGCTCGCCGCGCCGATCGCCGCCGGCTGCTCGGTGATCTTGAAGCCCGCGGAAGAGTCTCCCGCCTCCGCGATCGAGATCGTCCGCGCGCTGGTCGATGCCGGCCTGCCCGCCGGTGTCGTGCAGCTCGTCTTCGGCGTGCCCGATGAGGTGTCTCGGCACCTGCTCGCCTCCCCCATCGTGCGCAAGCTCTCCTTCACCGGCTCGACCGCGGTCGGCAAGCATCTGCTCGCGCTCGCGGCGGCCACCGTCAAGCGCACGACCATGGAGTTGGGCGGTCACGCACCCGTCATCGTCTTCGACGATGCCGATCTCGAGCGGACCGTGGAGATGCTCGCCACGGCGAAGTTCCGCAACGCCGGCCAGGTCTGCGTCTCCCCGACCCGCTTTTACGTGCAGCAGGGCATCTACGACCGGTTCGTCACCGCCTTCACCCAGCGCACGCACAAGGTCGAGGTGGGCGACGGCCTCAACGAGCGCCACCACATGGGCCCGATGGCCAACCCGCGCCGGCCGCAGGCCATGGAGGCGCTGATCGGCGATGCGGTGAGCCAGGGCGCGACCCTGCGCTGCGGCGGCGAGCGCCACGGGAAGGAGGGATTCTTCTACCGGCCGACCGTGCTCTCGGACGTACCCGCCGCCTCGCGCATCATGAGCGAGGAGCCGTTCGGTCCGGTCGCCGTGCTCGCGCCGTTCGCGACGCTGGAGGAGGCCGTCGAGCAGGCGAACCGCCTGCCCTTCGGACTCGCCGCCTACGCCTTCACGGAGTCAAACAAGCGCGCCATGTTGATTGGGGACGCTCTCGAGGCCGGCATGGTCGGCATCAACTCCGTCGCCATGGCCGCCGCGGACGCGCCGTTCGGCGGAGTGAAGGAAAGCGGCCACGGTTCCGAGGACGGCCTCGAGGGTCTCGAGGACTGCCTGGTCACCAAGGCGATCCATCAGGCCTGAGGCGCCTGCGGCGTGATGGCCTTCAGCTCACCGCTCTCGGCGGTGTCGTGGGCCATCACGCAGTCGCGCCCCGCCCGCTTCGCGCGGTAGAGCGCCTCATCGGCATGCGCCAGCAGGCGCGTGAGCTCGTATCCCGACACGCTGCTGGCGGCGACGCCGAAGCTCGCCGAGACCGTGACCGCATTCTCACCGTGCGCCGCCTGGATCCGGTTGATGGTCTTGCGCAGCTCCTCCGCCTGCTCGCGGGCCTCCTCCAGCCGGCAGCCGGGCAATAGGATGCAGAATTCCTCGCCCCCGAACCGCCCGAAGATGTCGCTGCGGCGCAGGTAGTCCTTGCTGACCGCCACGGCGCGCTTCAACACGAAATCGCCGGTCGCATGGCCCAGGCGATCGTTGATCGACTTGAAGTAATCCAGATCGAAGAGGAGCAGGCACACGTCCTGCCCCGACTTCTTCGCATAGGCGAGCGCGGCCTCCGCCTGCTCGATGAAATGCAGCCGGTTGGAGATGCCGGT
>DAHUXV010000195.1 GCA_027306985.1 Gammaproteobacteria bacterium
CGGCGGGAAGCATTCGCCTGCATCGAATGCGGCTTCGCGGAGAACGCCGATGTCGTCGGCGCGGTTAACATCCTTTCTCGCGGGATGCGCTTGCTGCGAGACGAAGGGCAGGACGCGGACGATGCTTCGTCCGGGTGCGAAATGCACAGCCCGGATAGCCTGTGGAGAGACCTCGCCTGCCCGAGGGGCGTCGGCCCAGCCCCCCCCCCGAAGCGAATCTGCATGAGACCCCTCATCATGCAGCGCCGTAGGAATCTCCGGCCTTCAGGCCGGGGAGGACGTCAAGATCGGTTGTCTCATAACCATACGCAATCCGGTAGGAGACGGTACCGCCCAGCGTTTTGATCTGACGCTGAGGCCGGACGCGTGGCGCACAGTGTCATCGCAACTTTGGCGCTGGTGCGGCACGTTCCGTCATCGAAATATTGGGTAAAATGATTGCGCGTCGGTGGCGGCGGCATCGCGCTCGAGGATTTCCTGATTCGGTCATTGGCTGGATCGCTGGCACACTGATGCTGTTGGATGCTTGCGAGGGCTGAGATGGCGGGAGCAAAGAATGCCAAGAACGGCAAGGTCCTGGTGTACGAAGCGGCCGACGGCTCCGTGCGGGTGGACGTGCGCCTCGAACAGGACACGGTCTGGCTGACGCAGCGGCAAATGGCCGAGCTATTCGAGTCTTCGACGGACAATATCGGCCTGCACCTGAAAAACATCTTTTCCGATAACGAGTTAAAGGAGGCGGCAACTACCGAGGATTTCTCGGTAGTTCAATCCGAGGGCCGTCGCAGCGTCCGCCGCCGGGTCAAGCACTACAACCTCGACGCGATCATCTCGGTCGGATACCGGGTCAATTCTGGTCACGGGGTACGCTTCCGCCAGTGGGCTACCGCGACGCTTCGCCAGCATTTGGTCCGCGGCTACACCCTCAACCGACAGCGCCTCGAGCAGAACGCCCGTGAGCTGGAATCTGCGCTGGCTCTCGTGCGCAAGGCGGCCTCCGGCGCGGCGCTGACCAGCGACCAGGGCCGCGGTCTGGTGGACATTATCGCGAGGTACACGCAGACTTTCCTGCTGCTGCAACGCTATGACAGCGGGCGGCTGGTCGAGCCGCAGGGGGTGCCCGGTGGCACCCTGCCGCAGGTGACGGAAGCGCGTCGCGCGATTGGTGAGCTCAAGGCCGACCTGCTAGCGCGGCGCGAGGCGACCGAGCTCTTTGGCCGTGAGCGCGAAGACGGGCTTGCCGCCCTGCTCGGTAACCTCGATCAGACCGTATTCGGGCAGCCGGCCTATCCGACGGTCGAATCGAAGGCCGCGCACCTCCTGTATTTCGTGATCAAGGATCATCCCTTCTCCGACGGCAACAAGCGCATCGGCTCCTTTCTTTTCGTCGAGTTCCTGCACCGTAACGGCCGCCTGCTGCGCCGCAGCGAGCCGGTCATCAACGACGTGGGACTCGCGGCACTGGCGCTGTTGGTGGCCGAATCCGCGCCGAAGGACAAGGAAGTGATGACCCGCCTCGTGATGAACATGCTCGCGGAGCCGACCTCTCGATCAATCGGCCAGTCCACTGCCCGAGCGCCGCGCGGCGCTCGTTGGTCGGTCTGAGCGGTGAATGTCGGCAGATCCGCCTTGATGCCGGCACTCGCCGCCATAGACCTGAAGACAAATGCCGGCACTTGCGTTCATCTGCCGACATTTAATGTAGTTTGACCATGGATAAGCCGAGCATGACCCCGCGGGCTCGACCTCGGAAAGCCGATAGAGGTCCCCCTCCGATCCTCTCGACGGTGCCGGCGGCGACGAGCCGCTGGAGCGGGCGGAAGGACAGGCCAAGGGGAAGGACGTCGCGTGGCCGGAAGAAGGGGCCGACGCCCGCAGCCTGCGCCACCGCGTTCCATCTGGAAGCCGGCCGCATGTGTGTGATGCTCTCCCGCCACCGCCATGCCTGCATCGTGGTCGGACGCGCCGGCGCCTCGCGGCTGCTGAGTGAATTTCCCGATTCGGATCCAATCTACCTCGAGGAGCCGGAGAAGCTCCCGGACGGATGGGAGGCCAACTTTCAGGTTCTCGAGCACCTTGGGCGCCATCGCGTATGACCCCGCAGCTCCCATCGACGGCGACCTCGTCTTCGCGCATTCCCGCCGACACCCTTCAGGCATATCGGGAGACCTTGTTCATCGTCCACACGGCGGAGCCGATCGTGCTTCGCGTGGATGTTGCCAACGCTTCGCTGCTGCAGCTGTATCGAGATACGGGAGCGGACCGCTGCGCTTTCATCACAGCATGCAATCCGCGCAGCCAGCAATGGAGCGACGCCGCCAATGCCGAAAGGCAGGCGAGACTCGAACGGGACCTGAAAGAGCAGACTCTGGTGATCTGGGGCGGCATAGGACAGCATCCGTCAGGTCTCTGGCCCGGCGAACCCAGTTTCCTCGTGATGGGCATTTCGATCGATGAGGCACAAGCGCTGGGCAGGCAATACGAGCAGAACGCAATCGTATGGTGCGGGCCGGATGCGGTGCCGAAGCTCTTGCTTCTGAGATGAGCGCCTTCCATCCGGGACAACAGGCGGAATGCGCGCGTAGACATGAGCAGATCCATTGAGTATTTTTACTCAAGGCCCTGAGCAAACGGTGGGCCGCCGGCGAGGCTGAGTTCCATAGGAACGAATTGGTGCGCTATTGGTGGGTCAACCAGAATCAGACCTTCCGCCAGGAGATCGAGGGCGGTTATCTCTGGTCGCCGAAGCGCAACAAGAAAGGTCACCGGAATCCCTTCTACGAGTTCATGCGCGAGGTCGCGCCCGGCGACATCGTCCTCTCGTTCAGCGACACGCGCATCGCTGCCCTCGGCATCGTCAGCGGCTATTGCAGGGAGAGCCCGAAGCCGGAGGAATTTGGCCTTGCCGGCACGAACTGGAGCCAGATCGGCTGGCGGGTGGGCGTTCGCTGGCAGCGTCTTTTCAATGCAGTCCGTCCCAAGGATCACATCACGCGCCTGCGCCCTCATCTGGGCAGCAAATACGCACCATTGACCCCCGAAGGCAATGGCCTGCAGAGCGTCTATCTGACGGAGATCAGCCGCGGGCTCGCTTGGGCGCTGTTCGATCTGATCGGTGCGGAGGCTCGGCAGGTCGCCGACGTCGGTCGGGAGGTCAGCCGGATCGAGCGCGATTCGCCGGCGCCCGAGCGCGACATCGAGGAATGGGAGCGGCGCGTCGAGGCTGATATCAAGTCCGATGCCGCGATTCCCCAGACCGAGAGGGCGGCACTTGTCCAGGCGCGGCGCGGCCAGGGGCTCTTCCGAGACAAAGTGCGCTCAATCGAGCGTGCCTGCCGCATTACCCGGGTGGAGCTCCCCGAACATCTCATTGCCAGCCACATCCAGCCCTGGCGCGATAGCAGTAACGACCAGCGGCTCGACGGTGAGAACGGTCTGCTCCTGACCCCGACGGTGGATCACCTCTTCGACAAAGGGTTCATCTCCTTCGAGAATGCGGGCCATCTCATCGTGTCGCCGGTCGCGGACCCGGTGTCTCTGAAGCGCATGGGCATCGACCGCGACGCCCGAGTGAGCGTCGGCGCCTTCTCAGAGGGTCAGCGGCAGTATCTGGAGTTCCATCGGGAGAACGCGCTGCGCATGGCCCGCGGCATCTCCAAGCGCGGGCCCGATCCAGCAGACGCTATTCCGCGTTCTGCACCTGCTCCCGCATCTGCTCGATGATGACCTTCATATCCACCGCGCTGCGGGTGGTCTCGAGGTCCTGGGACTTCGATGACAGGGTGTTCGCCTCGCGGTTGAGCTCCTGCATCAGGAAGTCCAGCCGCCGGCCGGCGGGCTCGTCGGCGGCGAGCACCCGGCGGATCTCCTGGATGTGGCCGGCAAGACGCTCGAGCTCCTCGTCCACGTCGAGCCGCTGCAGCAGCAGCGCGAGCTCCTGCTCCAGGCGGTCGTGGTCGACGCTCGCGGTCAGCTCCTTCAGACGCTCATCCAGCCGCGCGCGCAGCCTGGTCTGCACCTCGGGCAGGCGCTCGCGCACCTGGCGCACGAGATCCTCGAGCGCGGCACAGCGCAGCCCGAGAATCTCCTTCAGCCGCAGCCCCTCCCGCCCCCGCGCCGCCACCAGGTCCTCGAGCGTGCTGCCGAAGAGCGCCTTGGCGGCCACCATCAGCTCATCGCCCGCGGACGTGTCCTCCTTGAGCACGCCGGGCCAGCGCAGCACATCGATGAGATTCACGGAGTGCGACGGGAAGGAGCGGCCGATATCCTTCAGGCGCGCGAGCAGGCGCTCGAGAGCCTGCGCGTCGACCTCGAGCCCGGCCTCGGAGATCTGCGCCCGCCGATAGCTGATCGTGCAGTCGACCTTGCCGCGGCGCACCTCGCGGGCGAGGTGCTGGCGCAGCTCGCCCTCCGCGGAGCGCAGCTCGTCGGGCAGCCGGAAGCCGGCCTCGAGGAAACGATGATTGACGCTGCGCAGCTCGCACACGAGCGATCCCCAGGAGCCGGAGATCTCCCGCCGCGCGAAGCCGGTCATGCTGGCTATCATTTGTTAAACGCTACGCTCCCGGCGCCCCGGGGTGCTATAAAGGGGGTCGAAAGTCTAACAGATGCACGGATTTCCTCTTGCGGGTTGAGTACGCCGACGTCAGCCTCCTGGGCGGGCGCGAGGAGAACCAGGACCGGGTCGCCGCCGTGGTGGCGGAGCATGCGGCCTTGTTGTTCGTCGCCGACGGCATGGGCGGCCACGCCAACGGTGCGCGCGCCGCGGAGATCACCCGCGACACCGTGCTCGAGGCATTCTCGCATTCTCCCCAGCCGCTCTTCGATCCGATGGGATTCCTCCATCTGATCCTCGGCCGCGCTCACGAGGAAGTCGTGAAGCTCGGCGCCGCGCTGCCGCTCGAGCAGCGGCCGCGGGCCACCTGCGCCCTGTGCCTGGTGCAGCAGGGCGTCTCCTGGTGGGCGCACGTCGGCGACAGCCGCATCTATCATCTGCGAGACGGCGCTCTGGTCGGCCGCAGCCGCGACCACAGCCACGTCGAAGTGCTGCTGCGCGAGGGTCTGATCACCGCGGAGCAGGCGCAGACCCATCCGCACCGCAACTACGTCGAGTGCTGCCTCGGCGGCGATCCGATCCTGCCCGACATGGCGATCTCGCGGCGGCGGCCGCTGGAATCCGGCGACGTCCTTCTCGTGTGCACCGACGGCCTGTGGAGCGGACTGAAGGACGCCGAGCTCGCCGCGGAGCTCGCCGCGCCCGGCAGCCCGGGCCCGCCGCTGCGCGAGAAGCTGCAGGAGCTGGCCCAGAGAGCCGTGACGCGCACCGGCGCCGCCAGCGACAACACGTCCGTGGCCGCGCTGCGCTGGCTGTCATGACACGCCCGAGCGGACGCGCGCCCGAGGAGATGCGCCCGGTCAGCTTCGCACGGCGGTTCGCCAGGCACGCCGAGGGCTCGGCGCTGATCGAGGTCGGCGATACGCAGGTGTTGTGCACCGCGAGCGTCGAGGACGGCGTGCCCCCCTTCCTGCGCGGCAAGGATCAAGGCTGGGTCACGGCGGAATACGGGATGCTGCCGCGCTCGACTCACACGCGCTCGGCGCGTGAGGCGGCGCGCGGCAAGCAGAGCGGGCGCACCCAGGAAATCCAACGGCTCATCGGCCGGTCGCTGCGCGCGGTGATCGACCTCAAGGCGCTCGGTCCTCGCACCGTCACCATCGACTGCGACGTGCTCCAGGCCGACGGCGGCACGCGCACCGCCTCGATCACGGGCGGCTACGTCGCGCTCGCGCGGGCCTGCGACAGGCTGGTCGCGCAGCGCGCGCTCGCCGCCAGCCCGCTGCACGGCCAGGTCGCGGCCATTTCCGTCGGCATCGTCGGCGGCCGGCCCGTGTTGGATCTGGATTACCGCGAGGACTCGCAGGCCGAGACGGACATGAACGTGGTGATGCGAAGCGGCGGCGCCTTCATCGAGCTGCAGGGCACCGCGGAAGGACACGCCTTCCGCCGGCACGAGCTCGACGCAATGCTGGCGCTCGCAGGAAGCGGCATCGAGCGGCTGTTCGCCCTGCAGGCACAGGCGCTCGCGGATCGCGGCACATGAAAGCGGTCCTCGCGAGCGGCAACCGCGGCAAGCTGCGGGAGCTGACGGCGATCCTTGCGCCGCTCGGCCTGGAGCTCATCGCTCAGAGCGAGCTCGGCATCGACTCGCCACCGGAGACCGGCAGCACCTTCCTCGACAACGCACTCATCAAGGCCCGCCACGCGGCGCGCCGATCCGGCCTGCCCGCGCTGGCCGATGACTCGGGCATCGAGGTCGACGCGCTCGATGGACGCCCGGGAGTGCACTCGGCGCGCTTCGCGGGCGAGGGCGCGAGCGATGCCGAGAACCTGCGCAAGCTGCTCGCGGAGCTGCACGATGTCCCGATGGAATTCCGTCAGGCGCGCTATCACTGCGTCATCGCGTTCGTGCGCCGGCACGACGATCCGGAGCCGATCGTCGCGCACGGCACCTGGGAAGGGCGCATCGCGCTCGAGCCGCGCGGCTGCGGCGGCTTCGGCTACGACCCCATCTTTCTCCCTGCGGATGCGCACCGCACCGCGGCGGAGCTCGAGGCGAGCGTCAAGAACGAAGTCAGTCACCGCGCCCAGGCGCTGCGCGCCTGGCTGGCCGCCGCCCGCGAGGAGCTGGCCACGCAGTCCGGGCGGACGACGCCCGCCACACGCGGCACCCTCTTCGTATTGGCCGCGCCCTCCGGTGCGGGCAAGACATCGCTGGTGAAGGCGCTGCTCGAGCGCATGCCCGGCCTGCGGATGTCGGTCTCGCACACGACGCGGCCGCGGCGCCCGACCGAGGAGCCTGGACGCGAGTACTACTTCGTCGAAGTGCAGGAGTTCGAGCGGCTGGACGCCGAGAGCCAGTTCCTGGAGCGCGCCCGGGTCTTCGACAATCTCTACGGCACCGCGCGGGCACCGGTCGAGGCGCGCCTCGCGCAGGGCGGCGACATGGTGCTGGAGATCGACTGGCAGGGTGCCCGGCAGGTGCGCTCGGCCATGCCGGACTGCGTCACGATCTTCATCCTGCCTCCGTCCCGCGAGGCGCTGGAGAAGCGTCTTCGCAGCCGCGCGACCGACTCGGCGCAGGTGATCGCCCGGCGCCTGCGCGATGCCGTGAGCGACATGTCGCACTGGCGGGAGTTCGACTACGTGGTCGTGAACGACGAGTTCGAGAAGGCCGTCGCCGACCTCATGGCCATCGTGTCCGCCCATGGCGACAAGGCTCCCGGCGGCACGGCCGCTCTTGCCGCGGGTGCCCAGGGATTGGCCGCCGGCCGCCCCGAGCTGGCGCCGCTCCTGGATCGCCTGCTGGCCTGAATACCTCGATTGGGCCTCTGGATGGGCTCAAAGTCGCCTGCGGCGCTTTGCTCAGCCCCGTCCCTGCGCCGAGCCCTTCGGGCCGGCGTCCGCCGTCCAAAATCGCTCCTGCGATTTTGTGAGCGGGCGCGGGCAGGCGACCGCACTCGATCCCGCGGCCGCTTCCCGCGGCACCTCCTCTCGCGCTGACGGATCTCAGGCGGGAACGGCCCCGGGGCCGCTTATTCACTTGCTTTTGTACTTTGGGCTATAGTACGTGCTCTTGCGCGCCCGGCGCGCCCATCCTTATTTCCTATTCCTATCCGTACCATGGCCCGCATTACCGTCGAAGACTGCCTGCAGAACGTCGATAACCTCTTCCAGCTCGTGATCCTGGCGGCTCAGCGCGCCCGGCGCCTCGCCAATGGCGCAGAGCCCACGGTCGCCTGGGAGAACGACAAGCCGACCGTGGTCGCGCTGCGCGAGATCGCCGCGGGCAACGTCACGCTCGACATGCTCCGCGAGCCGGAGCCCCCGGCCGAGCCCGCGATCCCGGAGCTGGAAGCTCAATCCACCTTCCGCGCGCCGCAGTTCGGCCTGGGAGACTGATTTGATGCGCTGGATCCGGGCATCCTGCCCGGCCCAGCGCGCTTTGGGCAAAGAGCGTGGTTTTTGCCCAAACCTCCGCCACCTGCGGCGGCGGGGCACACCCATGTGCCTGAGTCGGATCGGCTACCAACTGACGGGCCACTAGCATCGTATGGACTATGCGTCTTCGCTCCTGGGACTGCTCCCCGGCGGCAGGCGCACTCCCGGACTCAAGGAGCTGCTGGCCTCCGTCGGCAGATACCTGCCGCCGGAGCAGGTGGCTCGCATCGAGGAGGCGGCGGAGTTCGGCGCCTCGGCTCACAAGGGGCAGAAACGCCTCTCCGGGGAGCCCTACATCGCCCATCCGGTGGCGGCGGCCGCCATTCTCGCCGACCTGCACCTCGATGCCGACACGCTGATAGCGGCGATCCTGCACGACGTCATCGAGGACACGCCGACCCCGAAGGATCAGCTGGCGGCGCGGTTCGGCGCCGACGTCGCCGAGCTCGTCGACGGCGTGACGAAGCTCGATGCGATCCAGTTCAAGAGCCGCGAGGAGGCGCAGGCGGAATCCTTCCGCAAGATGCTCCTCGCGATGGTGCGCGACCTGAGGGTCATCCTGGTCAAGCTCGCCGACCGCACCCACAACATGCGCACCATCCAGGCCATGCCGCTGCCGCGGCGCCGGGCCGTCGCCCGCGAGACGCTGGAGATCTACGCGCCCATCGCGGAGCGTCTCGGCCTCTACAACATGAAGCTCGAGCTGGAGGACCTCGGCTTCGAGGCGCTCTACCCGCATCGCTACCAGGTGCTCGAGCGCGCGCTGCGCAAGGCGCGCGGCAATCAGAAGGAGTTCCTGAGGAAGATCGAGCAACAGCTGACCGGCGCGCTGGTCAAGAACGAGATCCACGCGCGCGTGGAGACGCGCGAGAAGCACCTCTACAGCATCTACAAGAAGATGCTGCGCAAGCGCGCCTCGCTGGCGGAGATCGTCGATGTCTACGGCCTGCGCCTCATCGCCGACCGGCCCGACACCTGCTACCGCGCGCTCGGCGTGGTGCACTCGGTGTTCAAGCCGATGCCGGGGCGCTTCAAGGACTACATCGCGATCCCGCGGGTCAACGGCTATCAGTCACTGCACACGACGCTCTTCGGTCCCACCGGCGTGCCCATCGAGGCGCAGATCCGCACCGAGGACATGCACCGCGTCGCGCAGTCCGGCATCGCGGCCCACTGGAAATACAAGAGCGGCGGCGATGCGGACTCGGTGCAGCAGGAGCGCACGCGCGAGTGGCTGTCCGGGCTCGTCGAGCTGCAGGAGGACGGCAGCTCGGAGGAGTTCCTCGAGAGCGTCAAGGTCGACCTCTTCCCCGACAAGGTGTACGTCTTCACCCCGAAAGGCACGATCCTGAGGCTCCCGAGCGGCGCGACGGTGGTGGACTTCGCCTACGCGGTGCACACCGACATCGGCAACCGCTGCGTCGCGGCCAAGGTGGACCGGCGGCTGACGCCGCTGCGCACGGTGCTGCGCAACGGCCAGACGGTGGAGATCATCACCGCCAAGGGCGCCATGCCGAACCCCTCGTGGGTCAACTTCGTGGTCACCGCCAAGGCGCGCAACGCCATCCGGCACTACCTGAAGAGCCTGCGGCGCACCGAGGCGATCGCCCTCGGACAGCGGCTCCTCAACCAGGCGCTGGGGGAATTTCGCCTGGCGCTCGATGAGGTCAGCCCCGAGGTGCAGCAAGCCGTGCTCGGCGAGTTCGGCATGAAGGACCTCGATGACCTCTACGAGAAGATCGGCCTCGGGGAGCGCCTGGCGCCGCTCGTCGCGCGTCGCCTGCTGCCGGCGCCGCAGGCGCAGGGCCGGCCGCACGCGCCGGCGCCGCTCGCCATCGCGGGCACGGAGGGGCTGCTCGTCTCCTACGCGCGCTGCTGCTTCCCGCTGCCGAACGACCCGGTATTCGCCTTCCTCTCGGCCGGCCGCGGCGTCGTCATCCACCGGGAGCGCTGCGTCAACGTCGAGGACTACCGCAAGCACCCGGAGAAGTGGCTGCCGGTGAGCTGGCAGCCCGTGCCGGAGCGGCTCTTCAACTCCGAGATCCGCATCTACGTGGTCAACCGCACCGGCGTGCTGGCGGCCGTTGCCGCGGCCATCGCCAGCACGGACACCAACATCCATCACGTCTCGATCGAGGAGCAGGAGGGCGACGCCTCCATTCTCACGTTCGAGCTGAAGGTGCGCGGCCGCGAGCATCTGGCCCGGATCATGCGCGTCATCCGCCGCATGCCGGACGTGACGCGCGTCAGCCGGACGATCGCCGCCCACGCCCGCAGCGGGCGCGCGGACGCCGAGACCGAAGGCGCGGACGAGAGCGACGATCAGGATTCCAACACCGACAGCGAGTGAGCACATGAGCCGTACAGCGATTCAGACCGAGCGGGCGCCGCAGGCGATCGGCACCTACTCCCAGGCGATGCGCGCGGGCGACACCGTCTATCTCTCCGGCCAGATCCCCCTGGACCCGGCCACGAAGGAGCTGGTGAGCGGCGACATCGAGGCGCAGATCCGCCGCGTGTTCGAGAACCTGAAGGCACTCGCCGAGGCCGCGGGCGGCAGCCTCGCGCAAGCGGTGAAGGTCAACGTGTATCTGACCGACCTCGCGCACTTCGCCAGGGTGAACGAGATCATGGCGCTTTACTTTCCCCGGCCCTATCCGGCCCGGGCGGCCGTCGGCGTCGCGCAGCTGCCGCGGGGGGCGAGCGTCGAGGCCGAGTGCGTCCTTTACCTTGGCTAAGCGTGACACCGCAACTCAGGCACAGGGATGTGCCCGGCCGCCGGAGGTGGCCGAGTCTCGGGCAAAAACCACGCTTTTTGCCCGAGACGGCGCTGGGCGGGGCAGGGTGCGACGCATGCGTCGCACGGGTGGCCATGGATGGCTACCCCGGGCTTGCGCGTAGCAGGGAATGCGCAGCGCAATGCCCCGATCCAGCGCTTCACAAGAGCAACGGCCCATCACTGCGCTGCGCGGCGTCGGCGAGGCGCTCGCGCAGCGCCTCGCCCGGCTCGGCGTCGCGCAGGTGCAGGACCTGCTCTTCGTGCTGCCGCTGCGGTACGAGGATCGCACGACGGTCATCCGGATCGGCTCGCTGCTCCCCGGAGTGCGGGCGGTCGTGGAGGGCGAGGTCCAGTTGGCGCAGCTCGCCTACCGCCGGCGGCGGCAGCTGCAGTGCAGCCTCTCGGACGGCTCCGGATTCCTGACGCTTCGCTTCTTCCATTTTTCGGCGGCGCAGCAGCAGGGACTCGCGCGCGGCACGCGGCTGCGCTGCTTCGGTGAAGTGCGCCGCGGCCCCCAGGGCCTGGAGATGGTCCACCCCGAGTACCGTCGCGTGAACGGCGCGGCGGCGCCGCCCGAAGAGACACTCACCCCCATCTACCCGCTGACGGAGGGCCTGTCGCAGGGAAGGCTGCGCGAGCTCATCGGTCAGGCCTTGCGCGAGCTCGACACCGAGACCGTGCGCGATTGGATTCCGCCGCAGATGCTCGAGCCTCTGAGCCTGCCATCGCTGCGCGAGGCGGTGCGCTACGTCCATCGCCCGCCGCGCGAGGCGCAGCTGGGCGAGCTCGAGGCCGGATGCCACCCGGCCCAGCGGCGGCTCGCGTTCGAGGAGCTGCTGGCGCATCAGGCGAGCCTCAGGCTGCTCAAGCGCGCCGCCCGGACCGAGGCCGCATGGCCGCTGCTCGATGCGGGGACGCTGGCACGGAAGCTCGTCTCGAGCCTGCCGTTCGACCTCACCGGCGCACAGCAACGGACGCTCGGGGAAGTCGAAGCCGACCTGCAGCGGGCGGAGCCGATGGTTCGCCTGGTGCAAGGCGACGTCGGCTGCGGCAAGACGGTGGTGGCGGCAGCCGCCGCCGCACGCACGGTGGGCAGCGCGCCAACCGATGCGCCCGGCGAGCATTTCCAGGCGGCGCTCATGGCGCCCACCGAGCTGCTGGCCGAACAGCACTGGCACAACCTCGTCCAGTGGTTCAGGCCGCTCGGTCTCGATGTCGCGCTGATCACCGGCTCGCAGCCGGCGCGAACCCGCCGCAGCGCGATGGAGGCGGTCGCGAGCGGCGATATCCGCGTCGTCGTCGGTACACACGCGCTCTTCCAGGAAGGCATCGAGTTCGCGCGCCTCGCGCTCGTCATCGTCGATGAGCAGCATCGCTTTGGCGTCCAGCAGCGGCTGCGCCTGAAGGAGAAGGGCAGCAGGCTCGGGCGGGTCCCGCACCAGCTCATCATGACCGCGACGCCGATCCCGCGCACTCTGGCGATGACCGCCTACGCCGACCTCGACATCTCCGCGATCGACGAGCTGCCGCCGGGCCGTACCCCGGTGCGCACGGTGGTGGTGCCGGAGCAGCGGCGCGAGGAAGTGGTCGCGCGCATCGTCCAGGTATGCCGCGCCGGCCGTCAGGTTTACTGGGTCTGCCCGCTCATCGACGAATCGGACGAGCTGCGCTCGCAGGCCGCGGAGGAGACCGCCGCCTTGCTCGCGGAGGCGCTGCCGGACGTGCAGGTCGGGCTGGTGCACGGACGGATGCCGTCCGTCAAAAAGGACGCGGCGATGCTCGCCTTCAAGGCGGGGCGCATTCAGCTGTTGGTCGCAACCACCGTGATCGAGGTCGGGGTCGACGTTCCCAACGCGACGCTGATGGTCATCGAGAATGCCGAGCGCATGGGTCTCGCGCAGCTGCACCAGCTGCGGGGCCGCGTGGGCCGCGGGGCGGAGGCCAGCACCTGCGTGCTCCTCTACCGCGCGCCGCTTTCGCCGCTGGCACGCCAGCGTCTGCAGGTCATCCGCGAGAGCAATGACGGCTTCGAGATCGCGCGCCGCGATCTCGAGCTGCGGGGCCCCGGGGAGCTCCTCGGCACCCGGCAAACCGGGCTGGCGCAGCTTCGGGTGGCCGACCTCATCCGCGATGCGGACCTGCTGCCGCGGGTGCAGGAAGCCGCGGAGCTGCTGATCGCGCAGTACCCGGATAATATTGCGGCGCTCGCGGCCCGCTGGATCGGAACCGGGGAGCAGTATGGGCGAGTGGGGTAGGCGCGGTGTCTTTATCGAGGACACTTAATGTGTCCTCGATCCGCGCGTACCCCGCGAGCGCCCACGCAGGATGCGTGGGCTGGGTGCCCCGCCGCCAGGGATGGCCAGTGGTACGCCCCTTCTCCGACCGAACGTAAACGCAAATGAACAGCACCACAGCCCCCACCGACCTGCCCCTCCCCACCAAGCGCAAAGAGGCCCCCCTCTACCGTCGCCTGGCCCGCCGCGTCGGGGAATACGCGCGCCTCGCGCGCTTCGACCGCCCCATCGGCACCTGGCTGCTCCTCTGGCCGGCACTGTGGGCGCTCTGGGTCGCCGGCGGCGGCCGCCCGGACCAGAAGATACTGATCATCTTCGCGCTGGGCGTAGTCCTCATGCGTGCCGCCGGCTGCATCATCAACGACTTCGCCGACCGCGACATCGACCCGCACGTGAAGCGCACCCGCGAGCGGCCGCTCGCCGCGCGCCGGGTGTCCCCGATCGAGGCCCTGGTCCTCTTCGCCGTGCTGGGCGCAGCCGCGCTGTGGCTGGTCAGCCACCTCAATCCCTTCACGGTGAAGCTGGCCCTGATCGGCGCTGTGCTCACCGTGTCGTATCCCTTCGTGAAGCGGTTCTTCCCGCTGCCGCAGCTCTACCTCGGGATCTCCTTCGGCGGCTGGAGCGTGCTGATGGCCTTTGCCGCGCAGCGCGACTCGCTGCCGCGCATCGCGTGGGTGCTCTACATCGCCGCGGTCGTCTGGGCGGCGGTATATGACACGATCTACGCCATGGTCGACAGGGAGGATGACCTCACCATCGGCGTCAAATCGAGCGCGATCCTGTTCGCGGACATGGACCGCGTGCTGATCGGCGCGCTGCAGGCGATGATGCTGCTCGCGCTGGTACTGGCCGGGCGCGACATGAACTTCGGCGCCTGGTACTACGCGGGACTCGCGGCGGGGGGGCTGCTGTTCCTCTACCAGCAGTGGCTGATCCGCACCCGCGAGCCGGCGGCCTGCCTGCGCGCGTTTCTCAACAACAACTACGTCGGCATGGCGATCTTCATCGGCCTGCTGCTGCAATACGTGTACGCACATTGAACAGTCACAAGAATCAGAATCTGCTGCGCCGGTTCGGCTTCGCCCTGGCGGGTCTCATGCATGGCCTGCGCGCGGAGCGCAGCGTGCGCTTCGAGGCGGTGGTGTTCGTGCTGGTGCTGGCGGTACTCGCGGCGCTTCGCCCGGGCCCCCTCTGGTGGGCGGCCGCGGCGCTCGCGAGCTCGGGTGTGCTCGCGGCGGAGCTGCTCAACACGGCGATCGAGGCCCTCGCCGATCATCTCAGCCCCGCGCTTCATCCGCAGATCCGGATCGTGAAGGATTGCGCCGCCGCGGCGGTGTTCGTCTCCGTGGTCGGCGCGCTGGTGGTGGGCGCCGCGCTCGCGGTTCACCTGCTGCATCGGCTGCACGGTTGATCAAAACTTGAGCGAATGTATACCCGACGACAGGCCTCGCGTTGACATTCAGCCCGGCGGCCGCGAACATCGCCGGCGATGCGACCACCGGACCCGCTCATGACCCCGACCGCTCTCGGAACCGTTCGCCACGACTGGACGCTGCCTGAGGTCGAGAGCCTCCTCGGCCTGCCGCTCATGGATCTGCTCTTCCACGCCCAGCGCGTGCACCGGGAGCGCCATCAGCCCAACACCGTGCAGATGAGCACGCTGCTGTCGATCAAGACGGGAGCCTGCCCCGAGGACTGCGCCTATTGCCCGCAGAGCGTGCGCTACGACACCGGGCTCGAGCGGGAGGAGCTGATGGAGGTCGCCGCCGTGCGCGAGCGCGCCCTGCAGGCCAGGGAGGCCGGGGCGACCCGGTTCTGCATGGGCGCCGCCTACCGCTCGCCGAAAGCGAAGGACCTGCGCGTGATCACGCAGATGGTGCGGGAGGTGAGCGCCCTCGGGCTCGAGACCTGCGCCACCCTCGGCATGCTGACGCCGGAGCAGGCGCACGAGCTGAAGGACGCGGGGCTGGATTACTACAACCACAATCTCGACACCTCGCCGCAGTTCTACGGGCAGGTCATCACCACCCGCACCTACCGGGACCGGCTCGACACTCTGGAGGCGGTCCGCGCCGCCGACCTCAAGGTCTGCTGCGGCGGAATTCTCGGCATGGGCGAGTCCGCGAGCGACCGCGCCGGGCTCCTCATGACGCTCGCCAACCTGCCGCAGCACCCGGAGAGCGTTCCGATCAACCAGCTGGTGCAGGTACCGGGCACGCCGCTCGAGGGCACCGCGCCCGTCGATCCGCTCGATTTCGTGCGCACGATCGCGGCGGCGCGGCTGATGATGCCGGCGGCGCACGTGCGCCTGTCGGCCGGGCGAGAGGCGATGAGCGACGAGCTGCAGGCGCTCTGCTTCCTCGCCGGCGCCAACTCGATCTTCTACGGCGAGAGGCTGCTCACCACCGGGAACCCGGACGTCGAGCGGGATCGGCGCCTCCTCGAGCGGCTCGGCATCCGGCCCGAAAGTGTCGCGGAAGCGATCCCGCCGCCGGCTCCACGCCATGAAGAGACAGCCGCTTGAGCCGGCGCTCGAGGCCATCGAGCGGCAGCACCTGCGGCGTCGCCGCACGACTGTGGACGCCTACGCGGAGCCGGGCAGCCACGCGAGTGTGATCGTCGACGGCCGCAGGCTCGTCGATTTCAGCAGCAACGACTATCTCGGGCTCGCGGGGCATCCGGCGCTCGCCGCCGCCATGGCCGAATGCGCGGGGCGGTGCGGCGCGGGCAGCGGCGCCTCGCACCTCATCAGCGGTCACGGACGGGAGCACGCCGCGCTCGAGGAGGAGCTCGCCGCGTTCACCGGACGCGATCGCGCGCTGCTCTTCTCGACCGGCTACATGGCGAATCTCGGCGTGGTGACCGCGCTCGCAGGCCGCGGCGAGTCGGTGCTGCTCGACCGGCTGAGCCATGCGTCGCTCATCGACGCCGGGCTTCTCTGCGGCGCGCGGCTGCGGCGCTATCGGCACTGCGATGCCGATGCGGCGCGCCGGCTGCTCGCCGAGAGCACCCCGCCGACGACCGTCGTGGCGACCGACGGAGTGTTCAGCATGGATGGCGACGTCGCTCCCCTGCGGGCACTGTCCGAGTCCGCGCGCGCTCATGACGCCTGGCTCGTCGTGGATGACGCCCATGGGATCGGCGTGTTGGGGGCGAATGGGCGGGGCGCCGTCGAGCTTGCCGGTCTCGGATCCGAGGAGGTGCCGGTGCTGGTCGGCACACTGGGCAAGGCGCTCGGGTCCTTCGGCGCCTTCGTCGCCGGCTCGCAGGCGCTGATCGATTTCCTGATCCAGCGCGCGCGTCCCTACGTCTATACGACGGCCCTGCCGCAACCCGTTGCCGCCGCAACCCGTGCCGCGCTGCGGATCGCGCGCGAGGAGAGCTGGCGGCGCGAGCGGGCGCTGGCGCTCACCGCCCGGTTTCGAGCCGCGGCCCGTCAGGCCGGCGTGCCGCTCACCGGATCGGTCACCCCGATCCAACCGATCCCGATCGGCAGCGCGCGGGCGGCGCTCGAAGCCCAGCAGGCGCTGCTTCGGGCCGGGTTCTGGGTGGTGGCGATCCGCGCACCGACGGTCCCGGCCGGCGAGGAGCGGCTGCGGGTCACGCTCACGGCCGGCCACGACGAGCATCAGGTCGATGCGCTGGTCGAGAGCCTGAGCCGCATCCGGGCGCCGGCATGAGCGGCCTTTACACCGAGGTCCGCGGCCGCGGACCGGCGCTCGCTCTGCTGCACGGCGGGGGGCTCAACCTGCGGGTCTGGGACGGACTGGCCGCGGCGCTCTGCGAGCGATTCCGGATCATCGCGGTCGATCTGCCCGGGCACGGCCGCAGCGAGTGGCTGCCCGAGCGCTCCTCGCTCGCAGCGCAGGCGGAGCAGGTTCACCAGGCCGTGTCGGTGGTCAGCGGGACTTACTCGCTCCTCGGCTGGTCGCTCGGCGGCCAGATCGCCCTGCAACTCGCGGCCGCGGGCCCGGGCGCCGGGGCGGCGGCCATCGACCGGCTGGTGTTGATCGCGGCGACGCCGCGCCTGAGTGCCGCGCCCGATTGGATCCATGGCACACCCCCGGAGCGGCTCGCGCAGCAGGCGGCCGGTCTGCGCACCGACTACCGCCGCACGGTCGGCGACTTTCTCGAGCTGCAGGTGCGCGGCAGCGCCGGCGGCGAGGCGGCGCTCGGGCAGCTGCGGGCGGCGCTCTTCGCCCACGGCGAGGCCCGTCCCGAGGCTCTGGCCCGCGGCCTCGAGCTGCTGCGCGACAGCGACCTGCGGCCGCTCCTCGGCGCCGTCGCGCAGCCCGCTCTGGTGATCGCGGGACAGTACGACCGCGTGACCCTGCCCGCGGCCTCGCGCGCGCTCGCCGAGGCGCTGGCCGATGCGCGCTACGTGGAGATCCGGCGCGCCGCCCATGCGCCGTTCCTGTCCCATCTGCCGCAGGTGAGCGCGCTCCTCACCCCGTTCCTCGGCGAGAGGACATGAGCCCCCCGCCTCCCGATTCATTCGAGCTCGACAAGGCCGGCGTGCGGGCGGCGTTCGATCGCGCCAGCGCCACGTATGAAGCCGCGGCCGTCCTTCAGGCGCGGGTCGCCGACGAGCTGCTGAGCCGCCTGGAGCCGTTCGACTTGCAGCCCGGCGTCATCCTCGACCTCGGCGCCGGCACGGGCCGCCTCACCGCGCAGCTGAAGAGCCGCTACCGCCGCGCGCTCGCGATCGCGCTCGACCTCGCGCCCGGCATGCTGCGCGAGGCCGCGCGGCATCAGCGCTTCCGGCGCCGGTTCGAGCGGGTCTGCGCCGATGCGGCGCGCCTTCCGCTCGCGTCCTCCAGCGTCGACATCGTCTTCAGCAATCTCATGCTGCAGTGGTGCGAGCCGCTCGCTGCGGCGCTCGCGGAAGTGCGCCGCGTGCTCAAGCCGCAGGGCTTCTTCGTCTTCAGCACCTTCGGCCCCGACACCCTCAGGGAGCTGCGCAGCGCCTGGGCCGCGGCCGACGGCTACAGCCACGTCAACCGCTTCCTCGACATGCACGATGTCGGCGATGCGATCGTGCGCGCCGGCCTCCTCGAGCCGGTCCTGGACGTGGATCGCCTCCAGGTCACGTACGGCGACGCCCTGGCCCTGATGCGCGAGCTCAAGGGCATCGGCGCCCGCAACGCCACGGCCGGCCGGCCGCGCGCGCTCGCCGGCCGCGCCCGCCTGGCGCGGGTGCTCTCGGCCTACGAGGCCCTGCGCAAGGACGGCAGGCTCCCGGCGACGTACGAGATCGTCTATGGTGCCGCCTGGGGCAGTGCCGGCAGGCCCGCAACGCGCGCGGCCGGCGGCGAAGTCAGGATCTCTCCCTCCGAAATAGGGCGCAAAAAGTGAAGCACCGAGGCTTCTTCGTGACGGGCACCGACACCGGTGTTGGCAAGACCGTCGTCGCCGCCGCCCTGACCCGCGCGCTCATCGCCCGCGGCCTGCGCGTCGGCGTCATGAAGCCGGTCGCCTCCGGCTCGGATCCAACACCCGAGGGTCCCAGGAATTGCGATGCCCTGGCTCTGATGGCGGCCACGAACGTGACCGTCCCTTATGAGGTCGTGAACCCCTACTGCTTCCTTCCCGCCGTTTCGCCGCACATCGCCGCCCGCGAAGCGGGCGTCGCCATCGATCTGGCGCTCCTGCGCTCCCGCTTCGACTCTCTCGCCGCCGCCTCCGATTGCGTCATCGTCGAGGGCGCTGGCGGCTGGCTCGCCCCCTTGGGCGACACCGCCGGCATGGCCGATCTGGCCGCGGCGCTCTCACTGCCCGTGCTCCTGGTGGTCGGCCTGCGCCTCGGCTGCCTCAATCACGCGCTCCTCACCCGCGAATCGCTCGCGACCCGCGGCGCGGCCTTCGCCGGCTGGCTC
>DAHUXV010000117.1 GCA_027306985.1 Gammaproteobacteria bacterium
GGTCCCGATGAACGGCACCGTGCTGAAGATGTTGACGATCACCTGTGCGCCCCAGAAGGACATATTGCCCCAGGGCAGCACGTACCCCATGAACGCCTCGGCCATCAGCGCGAAGTACACCATCATGCCGAGCAGCCACAGCAGCTCCCGCGGCTGCCGGTACGAGCCGTACAGCAGGCCCCGGAACATGTGCAGGTAGATGACTATGAAGAAGGCCGACGCGCCGGTCGAGTGGATGTAGCGGATCAGCCAGCCCCAGTCGACCTCGCGCATGATGTACTGCACGGAGCCGAACGCGGCCGCCGCGCTCGGCTTGTAGAACATCGCGAGGAAGATGCCGCTGGCGAGCTGGATCACCAGCACGAGCATCGCCAGGGAGCCGAAGAAGTACCAGAAATTGAAGTTCTTCGGCGCGTAGTAGCCGGTCAGCTCCTTGGCTACGAGCTCGTCGACGGGCAGGCGCCTGTTGATCCAGGCCCAGAAGCCCCGTTTCTTGGAGACGGGCGGCGCGCCGGGCGGCGGCTCGCTCGGCGAACGCAGCTCGGCATCGCGATCGGTCGTGGCCATCAGGCGCCTCCCCTCGAGAGGACGGGCATGGTGGCGGCCATAAGGCATACGCTCATCGGCTGGCTCCCCAATTCCCGCGGTGCCACGGCATTATACACACCGAGAGGAGAACACATGCTGGAGCGACTGAGCCGCGGGTTGACGTTCGTAGCCGGATCGGTGGTCGGCGGGCTGGCGCTCGCCTTCGTCATCGTCGCCGTGAGGCCCGACCTCATCCGCGGGAATACCGCCGCGCCGCCGGCGCCGGCGGCGGTGCCGGCCCCCGCCGTGAGCGCACCGGCGGCCCGTGAGCCGGCACGCCTCTCCTATGCGGCGGCCGTGGAGCGCGCAGCCCCCGCCGTCGTCAACATATATACCGCGCGCGTGGTCACGGAGCGCATCGATCCGTCACCGCTCGGCGAGTTCTTCGGCGACATCCTGCCGCAGTACAGACAGCGCATCGAGCGCACGCTGGGCTCCGGGGTCATCGTCGACAGGAGCGGCCATATCGTGACGAATTACCACGTGATCGCGAACGCCGGGGCCATCCGCGTGCAGCTCGCCGACGGCCGGATCGCGACGCCGCAGGTCGTGGGCGTCGACCCGGACACCGATCTTGCGGTCCTGAAGATCGATCTGCCGAACCTCCCGGTGATCACCTTCGGCCGATCGGACACTCTGCGGGTCGGCGACATCGTGCTCGCCATCGGCGATCCTCTCGGGCTGTCGCAGACGGTGACGCACGGCATCGTCAGCGCCACCGCCCGCGGCCATCTCGGGATCACCACGTTCGAGGACTTCATCCAGACCGACGCGCCGATCAATTTCGGCAACTCCGGCGGCGCGCTGGTCGATTCGACCGGCGCGCTGGTCGGCATCAACACCGCGATCGTCGCCAAGAGCCTGGGAGTCGAAGGCATCGGCTTTGCGATTCCCGTCGACCTGGTCCGGGGCGTGCTGCACGACATCATCCAGTACGGACGGGTCATCCGCGGGTGGATCGGCATTGTGCCCGAGGACATCTCCGACACCCAGGCGCAGCAGCTCGGGCTCGCCCACGGCGGTGTCGTCATCGCCTATGTCGGAAGTCCCGGACAGCAGGCCGGGCTCGAGCCGGGCGATCTGCTGCTCGCCTTGAATGGCGCCCCCGTGACCTCCGCCGGGGATGCGCGCGCCCGCATCGCAAGCTGCAAGCCGGGCTCGATGCTCACGGTTCGCTACCAGCGGGGCAAGAGCAAGCACACGGTAAAGGTGCGCGTCGCCGAGCAGCCCCAGCCGCAGCCGCCTCCCGGCGGCTAAAGGAGCCACGATGCCTCAATTGGACGTTCGCCGCTTCGCCACCCGCGCCGAGCTCGATGCCGCGCTCGCCGATCGTCTCGAGCAGGCGGTCCGCGCCGCCGCCGCTCAGTCGCGCGGCGGCCCTCCCGTCATCATGCTCTCCGGCGGCCACACGCCGCTTCCCGCCTATCGCGAAGTCGCCCGTCGCCGCCCGCCACGGGGTGGCCCGCTCACGATCATCTATTCCGACGACCGCTACGTCGCCGCCGATTCCGACGCCAGCAACTACCGCCAGACCCGGCCCCTGCTCGATGCCCTGGCGCTACCCGAAGATCAGGTGCTGCGCGTGCGCACCGAGCTCCCCCTCGAGGAAGCCGCCGGCGATTACGAGCGGCGCCTGCGCGCTCTGTTGGACTGCGGCGCCCGGATCGGACTGGCGCTCCTCGGCCTGGGCGCCGACGGCCACACCGCCTCCCTCTTCCGCCCCGAGCAACTGCGGCAATCCGGCGGCCATCTGGCCATCGCCGTCCAGCGGCCCGACGGCATGCAAGGCGTCAGCGTCACGCCCGACTTCCTCGCCAACGTCGCCGAGCCGCTCTTCGTGGTCGCAGGCGGCGGCAAGCACGACGCCATCGCCGCCTTCGTCCGCCAGGACCCCGATCTGATCGCCCTGCGCGCAGTGGCCGGCCACCCGCGCGTGGAGCTCTGGCTCGAGCGCGCCTCGGAGCTCGCGCCGTCCGACGGCAGGTAATCGAGCGGCCCCGGGCCGTTTCTCCCTGAGACCCGTCAACGCGAGAGGAAGCGCCCCGGGAAACGGCCGCGGGACGAATCCAGTCACCGGGCCGGCCGCGCAGATCCTCTGGAGCGATCTGCGCCAGTCGACTAAGGCGCGAACTTCCCCATCGATAGATGCGAAGGCGCGCACGAGCGCGTCCATCCCTGCGGCTCCGCCCCCGGGTTGTGCCAACTGCACGACCCCTCGAGCAGCCGCTCCGACTCCCGCGGCCCCCAGGTGCCGCAGGTGTAGGTGTAAGGCGCCTCTGCCGCCGCCCCCAACACCGGGTCGACGATCGCCCAGGCCGCCTCCACCTCGTCCTCGCGCGCGAAATGCGCCGTATCGCCGATGAGCGCCACGCTGATCAGCCGCTCATACGCGTCCATCGCATCCGCCTCGTGCTGCGCGACGAAGAGCTCCACCTCCCGGCCCTGCATCGCCGCCCCCGCCTTCTTGGCGTGCGCGCCCAATGCGATCGCCACATCCGGCCCCACTCGAAACCGCACGAAATTGGGATAGTCCGGCCCGAGCTCGCCGAAAACGCGCGCCGGCGGCGGCTTCAGGTCCACCACGACCTCCGTCGCCGTCACCGGCAGGGACTTGCCCGCGCGCAGATAGAACGGCACTCCGCTCCAGCGCCAGGAGGCGATCTCGAGCCGCATGGCCGCGTAGGTCTCCACCTTGGAATCGGGCGCGACCCCCTGCTCCTGCCGATAGGTGTTGAATTGCCCGCGCACGAGCGCTTCCGGCGTCACCGGCCGCACCGCCTTCAGCACCTTCACCTTCTCGTCCCGCAGCGACTCGCCCTCGGAGTTCACCGGCGGCTCGAGGGTCAGCAAGGCGAGGATCTGCAGCAGATGATTCTGCATCACGTCGCGGATGGCGCCCGTTTCCTCGTAGAACTTCCCGCGGCCCGCCACCCCGATCGTCTCCGCCATGGTGATCTGCACGCTCGCGACGAAGTTGCGGTTCCAGATCGGCTCCAGGAAGGAGTTGGCGAAACGGAAATAGAGGAGGTTCTGCACCGCCTCCTTGCCGAGGTAATGATCGATGCGGAAGATGCTGCTTTCCGGAAACTGCTTGTGCAGCACCTGATTCAACGCCCGCGCCGAGGCCAGATCGCGCCCGAAGGGCTTCTCGACGACCACGCGCCCGCCCTGGACCCCGCCCGTGGTGCCCAGGTGATCGATCACCACCGGGAACATGCTGGGCGGGATGGCGAGATAATAGAGCGGCCGCTGCGAGTCGCCGAGCACCTGGCGAAGCGCGGCGAACGTCTCGCGATCGCGGTAATCGCCGTCGTGATAGCGCAGCAGGGCGATCAGGCGCTCGAGCGCGTCCTGATCCGGCGACGGGACGAACGTCTTGATGCTCTCGCGCACGCGGCTCGCGAGCTGCTCCAGGTTCCAGCCCGCACGCGCGACGCCGATCACCGGCACATGCAGGAGTCCCCGGCGCACGAGGCCGTAGAGGGACGGAAATATCTTCCGATAGCACAGATCTCCGGTCGCCCCGAAGAGCACCAGCGCGTCGCTGTCACGTCTTTCCATGGGCGCCTCCGTCAGGTGTATTCGCCCGGCTCCCGTCCCTGCGCCCCTCTGAGAGCCGCATTCGACGGCGGAAATTCACCGGGAAACCCCTTCGGGCCGGCGTCCGCCGTCAAAAATCGCATCCTGCGATTTTTTTTCGAGATGCCCGCCGAACCCGAGCCGCATGGCCGAGAGCAGCTTGTCGGCGAACTCCGCCCGCCCGCGCGACTCGAAGCGCGAGTAGAGCGCGGCGGAAAGGACGTGAGCCGGCACCCCGATCTCGACGGCCGCCTGCACCGTCCAACGCCCTTCCCCGGAATCCGACACCCGCCCGCCGAAGCTTCCGAGCGCCGGATCGGCCGCGAGCGCCTCGGCGGTCAGGTCGAGCAGGCGCGAGGAGATGATGCTGCCATGCCGCCAGACTTCCGCCACCGCGGCGATGTCGAGCTGATACTGGAACAGCCGCGGGTTGGAGAGCGGCGCGGTCTCGGCGTCGGTTTCCTCGCGTTTCAACCCGGCGTCGGCGTGTTGGAGCAGGTTGAGGCCTTCCGCGTAGGCCGCCATGACGCCGTACTCGATGCCGTTGTGCACCATCTTGACGAAATGTCCGGCGCCATTCGGGCCGCAGTGCAGATAGCCCATCCCGGCCGCGGCTCGGGCGGCGCTCTCGCCGCTGCGGCTCTCCGCCCGGCGGCCGCCGGGCGACAGCGTGGCGAAAATCGGCTCGAGCGCGCTGAAGACCGCCGGCTCGGCGCCGATCATCAGGCAGTAGCCCTGCTCGAGGCCCAGCACGCCGCCGCTCGTGCCGGCATCGACGTAATGCAGGCCCGAGGGGCGCAGCTCCCCGGCCCGGCGGATGTCATCCTGATAGTGGGAGTTGCCGCCGTCGATGAGGATGTCGCCGGCGGCCAGCAGCGGACGCAGCTGCGCAATGACGGTGTCGACGAGCGCCGCGGGCACCATGATCCACACCGCGCGCGGCGGCTTGAGGGCGGCGACGAGCTCCGCGAGAGAGTTGGCGGCGACGGCCCCGTCCGCCGCGACCGCCTGCACGGCCTCCCGCGACCGGTCGTAGGCGACGCACTCATGACCGCCTCGCATCAGGCGGCGCACCATGTTGGCGCCCATGCGCCCGAGTCCCACCATTCCGATCCGCATACGAACCACCTCCAGTGTCTCGGGGCGCAGTGTACGCCGCCGTCGCCCGACCCGCTGTCAGACACCTCCGACGGCCGCCGGTTCAACCGGCCCCCCCGGCCGCTAGTTCGGTATGCGCCGGATCTGTGCGCCCAGCTGTGCCAGCTTCTCCTCGATCGCCTCGTAGCCGCGGTCGATGTGATAGATCCGCTCGACCTCCGTGCGGCCCTCGGCGACGAGTCCGGCCAGGACCAGGCTCGCCGAGGCCCTCAGGTCCGTCGCCATCACGGGCGCGGCGGTGAGGCGGTCGACGCCGCGAATGATCGCGGTATTGCCTTCGAGACGGATCTCCGCACCGAGGCGGCGCATCTCGAGCATGTGCATGAAGCGGTTCTCGAAGATGGTCTCGACGATGGTTCCGACACCCTCGGCCACCGTATTGAGCGCTGCGAACTGCGCCTGCATGTCCGTCGGGAAAGCCGGGTACGGCGCCGTGCGCACGTCGACGGCCCGCGGCCGGCGGCCGCGCATGTCGACCTCCACCCAGTTGTCCCCCACGCCGACCTTGGCTCCCGCCTCCCGCAACTTCGACAGCACCGCATCCAGGTGGTCGGGGCGCGTGTTCTTGATCCGCACGTTGCCGCGCGTGATCGCGCCCGCGACCAGATAGGTGCCGCTCTCGATGCGATCCGGCAGGACCTCGTAGGACGTGCCCCGCAACCGCTCGACGCCGTGCACGACGATCTTGTCGGTGCCGGCGCCGCGGATGTCGGCGCCCATCGCGATCAGGAATTGCGCCAGGTCGACCACCTCGGGCTCGCGCGCGGCGTTCTCGATGACGGTCTCACCCTCCGCGAGCGTGGCCGCCATCATCAGGTTCTCGGTGCCCGTCACCGTCACGGTGTCGAGCACGAGACGGGCGCCCCGCAGCCGGCCGGCGCGCGCCCGGATGTAGCCGCCGTCGATCGTGATGTCGGCCCCCAGGGCCTGCAGCCCCGCGACGTGAATGTTGACCGGTCGCGCGCCGATCGCGCAGCCGCCGGGCAGCGAGACATCGGCCCGTCCGTACTTGGCCACCAGCGGCCCCAGTACCAGGATCGAGGCCCTCATGGTCTTGACCAGCTCGTACGGGGCGAAGCAGTCGCGCACGGTGGTCGGATCGACCTCGATGCGCATGCGCTCATCGACCGTGACCGTCGCGCCCATGCCCCCCAGGAGCTCGACGGTCGTGGTGACGTCCTTCAGATGCGGAACGTTGCCGACCACCACCGGCCCGTCGGCGAGCAGCGCGCCGGCGAGGATGGGAAGGGTGGCATTCTTGGCGCCGGAGATGCGGACCTCGCCCTCGAGAGGGACGCCTCCCTGGATCTGCAGCTTGTCCACGTCAGTCCCGCCCGGCTTCAGCCGGCGTCAGCGCCTCGATCGAGAGCGCGTGGATCTCACGGCCCATGCGCTCGCCGAGGGTCTGGTACACGAGCTGATGGCGCGCGACGCCCCGCTTGCCGGCGAACTGCGCGGCGACGATGCGCGCCTGGAAATGAGTGTGGTCGTCCGATTGCACCCGGACATCGGCTCCGGGCAGGCCGGCGCGGATCAGCCGCGCAATCTCCTCTGGACTCATGGCTCAGATGTTCTCACAGCTCGGATATTATTACCGCCACCAATGAGCCCCGCCGCCGCCTCAGTCGATGACGCCCGCCTCCTGGCCGCCGCCCGCCGCGCCCTCGCCATCGAGGCGCGGGCCGTGGATGCCCTGGTTTCCAGGCTCGATGACCGCTTTGCCGCCGCCTGCCGGGTGTGCCTGCAGTGCCAGGGCCGGGTGGTCGTCACCGGCATGGGCAAGTCCGGCCATGTCGCGCGCAAGATCGCAGCCACGCTCGCCAGCACCGGGACCCCGTCATTCTTCCTGCACCCCGCCGAGGCCGGCCACGGCGACCTCGGCATGATCACCCGCGGGGACGCGGTGCTCGCCCTCTCGAACTCCGGCGAGACCCCGGAGCTGCTGCTGCTGCTGCCGCACGTGAAGCGCCTTGCGGTACCCCTGATCGTCATGGCCGGGAAAACGGACTCGACTCTCGGCCGGGCGGCCACCGTGGCGCTCGATGTCAGCGTGCCGGAAGAGGCCTGTCCCCTGAACCTCGCGCCCACCGCCAGTACGACCGCGACACTCGCCATGGGAGATGCGCTCGCGGTCGCCGTGCTCGAGGCGCGCGGCTTCACCAAGCAGGATTTCGCCCGCTCCCATCCTGGCGGATCGCTGGGACGACAGCTGCTCCTGCACGTCGAGCAGATCATGCGCACCGGCGCTGCGCTGCCGCGCGCGAGTCTGGGCACGCGGCTCGCTGAAGGACTGCTGGAGATGTCCCGCAAGGGCCTGGGAATGACCGTCGTGGTGGACGAAGGCGACAGGATTCTCGGCGTCTTCACCGATGGCGACCTGCGCCGCGCACTCGATCGACACGTCGACGTCCACGCGGCGGCCATGAGCGAGGTGATGACCTCGCCCTGCAAGACCATATCCCCGCAGGAGCTTGCCGCGGAAGCCGTGCACCTGATGGAGGTTCACCGGATCACGGCGCTTCCGGTCGCCGACGAGCAGGGGCGCCTGGTGGGCGCGGTCAACGTTCACGATCTCTTCCGGGCGGGCGTCGTTTGAGCGCGGCCCGCGCGAGACCCCGGCCTCGTCCCGCCGCTCGCGTGCGCCTCCTGGTGCTCGACGTGGACGGCGTGTTGACCGACGGACGGCTCTATTACGGAGCGCGCGGCGAGACGCTGAAGGTCTTTCACGTGCGCGACGGGGTGGGATTGAAGCGGCTGGCGGCCAGCGGCGTCACGGTGGCCGTCATCTCGGGCAGAAGGTCCGGCATGACGGGGCGAAGATGTCGCGAGCTCGGCGTCCGGCACGTGTTCCAAGGGGTGGACGACAAGCTCGCCGTTTTCCACCGCTTACGCAACCGGTTGGGCCTGGCTCCGGGCGCGTGCGCTTGCGTCGGTGACGACGTGCCGGACGTGCCCTTGATGCGAGAAGTCGGACTCGCGTTCGCGGTGGCTGACGCGCATCCGCAGGCGCGCGGCGCCGCGCATGTCGTCACGAGCCTTCCCGGCGGCCAGGGAGCGGTTCGCGAGGTCTGCGATCATCTTCTGGAGGCGCGCGAGCGCGCCGCCGCGGCAACGTGATCTACCGAATCTTCGCGTTTCTGACCATCGTCGCGGTGATCGCGCTGTCGCTGCTGCTGTCGGGGCAGCGCTCCGGCACTCCGGCCTCGACCGCGGTACAGCAGACGGGCTGGGGCGAGGGGTACTCGGCGAAGAATGCGAAGCTGGTTCAGACCGGCACCGCCGGCTCGCCGCTCTATACGCTGAACGCCGCCACGATTCGCCAACTGCCGAACGCAGGGCAGGTGCAGCTTACGCAGGTACAGTTGAGGTTCCGGGACCCGGACGGCAATCTGTGGACGGCGACGTCCGATCGCGGCGAGCTCGAGCAGCGGACGCAGCAGGTGCGCCTTGCGGGCAATGTGCATGTCGCCGGCACTCTCTCGGGAATCTCGGGACCGGCGCAGATCTCCACCGCCGCCCTGTCGGTGGACATCCGCAACAGTATCGTGAGCACGCAGGATCCGGTGCAGATGCTCTGGTCGGGGCGGCAGGAGAGCGCCGTCGGGCTCACCGCGAATTTGAAGGACCACCGGGTGGATTTAGAATCGGCCGTACATGGCACTTTCACGCAGTAAGCTTCGCCTCCTCTGCCTGGCTCTGGCGCCGGCCGTCTCACACGCCGCCGGCGGTGTCTCCGCGGCGGGGCCCGCCGCCACGCCCGCAGCCCCATCCGCGGCCGCGCCCGCAGCCCAGTCCGGCAGCGGCGCCGCGGGCCGCAAGCCGCTGTCCATCAATCCTCAGCGGAAGATCGATCTCGAGGCCGCCTCACAGGAGCTGGACTACAAAACCAACACCGTGGTCTTCAGAAAGGTCGTGGTCTCGCAGGGTGCCACGCGGGTGCAGGCCGACTATGCCCGCGCCACCGGCCTCAATTTCGCGAACAGCCGCTGGACCTTCCAGGGCAACGTGCAGATCGATGCCCCGCCGCGCGGCAGGCTGCGCTCCGACCAGGCGACGGTGGACTTCCGCAACAACCAGATCGCCGGCGTCACGATCACCGGCAACCCCGCGCAATTCGAGCAGCAGCGCGCCGACGGCCTCGGAATGGAGAAAGGCCACGCCGATCAGATCGTGTACGACGTGGGCCAGGGAAAGGTACTGCTCACCGAGGATGCCTGGATCTCCGACGGCCGCAGCGAGATGACCGCGCCGTCGATCTCCTACAGCATCCGCGAGCAGAAGGTGCTGGCGAGCTCCTCGGGCGCGAGCCGGGGCGTGCACATCACCATCACGCCGCAGCCAGCGCCGAAGCACCGCCCGTCCGCAGGCGGCAAAGCCGAAGGGGGGCCACCGCCCCCCGCCGGCGCACCGGCGGGACAGCCGGGTCCCGGGGGAGCCGCAGGAGGCACCGCTCCCATCACCGCGCCGTCCACCGCTGCGGCCAAATCACGGGCCACCGCTGCGGCCAAGCCGCCGGCCAGCACCCCGAGCACTCCCCCGCCCCAGGGCCGCTCATGACGACCCTGCGCGCGAGCGGGCTCGAGAAGAGCTACAAGTCCCGTAAGGTCGTCCGCAATCTCAGCCTCGAGGTCTCGAACGGGGAGGTCGTGGGTCTCCTGGGACCCAACGGAGCGGGCAAGACCACGGCCTTCTACATGATCGTCGGCCTCGTCCCCTGCGATGCCGGCCGCATTCAGCTCGGGGACACCGACCTCACGCTGCTGCCCATGCACCGCCGGGCGCAGCTCGGGGTCGGCTACCTGCCGCAGGAAGCATCGGTGTTCCGCAAGCTCTCGGTCGAGGACAACGTGCTCGCCGTCCTGGAGACACGGGGAGATCTCGAGCGGGCGGCGCGCGAGCAGCGGCTCGAGGAGCTCCTCGAGGAGCTGCGCATCGGACACGTTCGCCGCAGCCTCGGGCTGTCGCTCTCGGGCGGCGAGCGGCGGCGCGTCGAGATCGCCCGGGCGCTCGCCGCGGAGCCGCGCTTCATGCTGCTCGATGAGCCTTTCGCGGGGGTCGATCCGCTCTCGGTCCTCGACATCCAGCGCATCATCCGTGAGCTGACCAGCCGCGGCATCGGCGTGCTCATCACCGACCACAACGTGCGCGAGACCCTGGGGGTCTGCGGGCGGGCCTATATCGTCAATCAGGGCACCGTGATCGCGCAGGGTACTGCGGAAGAAATCCTTGCCAACCCCCAAGTGCGTGAGGTGTACTTGGGCGAGTCGTTCCGGCTTTAGTAGGCGCTGGATCCGGGCCCCTGCCGGCCCAGCGCGCCTCGAGCAAAGAGCATGGTTTTTGCTCGAGGCTCCGCCACCTGCGGCGGCGGGGCACTCCCTGTGCCTGTTGCGCTTCAGGCGTCGGATCGCGCACGGAATGAGGCGTGATTAAATGTGTAAGATCAGAGACTTATTCTTTGGAAAGGCTTAAGGCCACCCCCGTGCCCGCATGCTGAAACCCTCCCTGCAGCTCAAGCTGGGTCAGCAACTGACGATGACCCCGCAGCTGCAGCAGGCGATCCGGCTCCTGCAGCTGCCGGCCCTGGAGCTGCAGGCGCACATTCGAGAGCTTCTCGAGACCAATGTGATGCTCGAGCCCATGGACGAGGGCCCCGAGGAAGGCCTCGACGCCGGCACGCTCGAGCACCCGGCCGCGCCGGAGCCGGCCGAGACGGCGGAGGGGCCGCGCGAGAGCGCCGTCGAGGTGCTGGATGAGGGCTGGGGGGAGCACAGCGCCGGCCCCGCGGAGACGCCCTGGAGCGGCGACGACGATGACCGGCAGCAGGATTTCGCCGATTCCGCGGGTCAGTCCCTGCAGGAACATCTGCTCTGGCAGCTCGAGCTCGCGCAGCTCGAGCCGCGCCAGCTCGCCATTGCGCGCGCCATCGTCGATGCGATCAGCGACGACGGCTACGTGACCGAGCCGCTGCAGGAGATCGCCAATACCCTGCGGCCCGAGATTCACTGCGATACCGCCGAGGTCGAGGCCGCTCTCGCCGACGTTCAGGCGCTCGACCCCCCGGGCGTCGGCGCGCGCTCCGTGGGCGAGTGCATCGAGCTGCAACTGCGGCAGCTCGACCCGGCGACTCCGGGATTCGGGGCCGCGATCGAGATCGCCCGCCACCACCTGGAGCGCATCGCCGGCCGCGAGCTCGCGATCGTCAAGCGTGAGCTGCGGGTCAGCGACGAGGATCTCGCCTGCGCGCTCGCGCTCGTGCGCTCCTGCCATCCGCGGCCCGGCGCCACGGTGAGCGCCGGCTCGGCCGAGTATGTCGTCCCTGACGTCTTCGTCCGCCGCACCGAGCACGGATGGGCGGTGGAGATCAACTCGGCCACCCTGCCGCGGGTGCGCCTCAATCAGAGCTATGCGAGCCTCATCGGGCGCAACGCCAGCCACGCCACCATGCGCGCCCAGCTGCAGGAGGCGCGCTGGCTGCTGAAGAGCCTGGAGATCCGGCACGAGACGCTGATCAAGGTCGCCCGCTCCATCGTCGAGCGCCAGACCGCCTTTCTCGAGCACGGCGAGGAGCACATGCGGCCGATGATCCTCAAGGACATCGCGGAAGCGATCGGCATGCACGAGTCGACCATCTCCCGTGTCACCTCCGGCAAATACATGCACACCCCGCGCGGCGTGTTCGAGCTGCGCTACTTCTTCTCGAGCCACGTCGAGGGCGCCGACGGGTCGGGCACTTCCTCGACCGCCATCCGCGCCAAGATCAGAAAGCTCGTCAAAGACGAGGCTGCGGAGTCGCCGTTGAGCGACGGCCGCATCGCCGAGATCCTCTCGGCGGAAGGCATTCCGGTCGCACGCCGCACCGTCGCGAAATACCGCGAGGCGATGGGCATTTCCCCCTCCAACGAGCGCCGGCGCGCAGGCCTGGGTCAGATGTGAATCCAAGATGATGTCAGCCACAACACGTGAGAAGGAGACGGCTATGCAGCTCAACGTCACCGGCCACCACGTCGAGGTCACCCCCTCCCTGCGAGGATACGTGGAGAAGAAGCTCGAGCGCATCGGGAGGCATTTCGAGCAGGTGATCGACGTGCACTGCGTGCTGACGGTGGAGAAACTGCGACAGAAGGCGGAGGCGACCCTGCACGTGAGCGGCAACTCGATCCACGCCGACGCGATCGAGGAGGACATGTACGCCGCCATCGACCTGCTGACCGACAAGCTCGATCGCTGCATCAAGAAGCACAAGGAGAAGGTGACGGACCATCACGCCGTGGAGGGCCGGGCGTTGCGCGCCTGACGGCCCGGCCGGCAAAACGGACGACACAGCACAAGCCCGGGTGCCGCCGTGCGCATCATAGTCATCAGCGGGCTATCCGGCGCGGGCAAGAGCGTGGCTCTGCACATGCTGGAGGACCTGGGCTTCTATTGCATCGACAACATTCCGGCGGCGCTGCTCAAGCCGTTCATCTCCCACGCCGTGCGCAGCCCGGAGCGCACCTACGAGCGGGCGGCGGTCGGACTCGATGCCCGCAACACGGCGGCGGAGATCGCCACCGTCCCGCAGCTCATCGACGAGCTGCGCCGCAGCGGCATCCAGTGTGAGGTCCTGTTCCTGACCACGACGGACGAGGAGCTGCTGCGCCGCTTCGCCGAGACGCGGCGCAAGCATCCGATGAGCCGGCACGACGTCGACCTGCGCGCCGCAATCGCAATGGAGCGGCAGGTACTCGAGCCCATCGTCTACGCCGCCGATCTCGTCATCGACACGTCTCGGCTGGGAGTGCATGCGCTGCGCGACTTCGTCAAGCGGCGCGTCGGGGAGACGCACGCGGGCCGGCTGTCGCTCACCTTCGAGTCGTTCGGCTTCAAGCACGGCATCCCCGGGGATGCCGACTTCGTCTTCGACGCCCGCTCGCTTCCCAACCCTTATTGGGAGCCCGCCCTGCGCGCCCTCACGGGACGCGACGCCGAGGTCATCAGCTTCCTTGAAGGGCAGACCGACGTGGCGACGCTGGTCGCGGACGTCGCCCGGTTCATCCGCGCGCGGATTCCCGAGTACGTCGCCAGCAACCGCGGATACCTCACCGTGGCGGTCGGCTGCACCGGCGGGCAGCATCGCTCGGTCTACATCGTCGAGCAGCTGGTGGCGCAGTTCAGCGCGGACTTCCCCGCCGTGACCGCCCGCCACACCGGCCTCAGCCGCTAGGCCGTTCGCCACGGCCCGACCCGGGCATGAAATTACGCGACCCGGCACACGGATGTGCCCCGCCGCCGCAGGGCGAGGCGGTGCTTTGAGCGAAGCACCGCTTCGCCGACCGAGCCGCGGGCGAAAGACCGCGCTTTATTGTCCGAGGCGCGCTGGGCCGGGCACGACGCCCGGATCCAGCGCTTGGACTATGTCACCTGGGCGACGCCGCGGGCCGTCATGAGGGGCGGCAGGCGCTCGCCGCTCATGAACGCCAGCAGGGCCGCCCTCGCCTCCATGGCATCGCGATAGCCGAGCTCGATGAGCGCGCGGGTGTAGCCCGCCTCGAACATCAGGTAGCTCGCCAGCTGGTATCCCGACACGTCCCGGCCGCCGATGACGCGCAGCAAGGCGCGCAGGCTCCGTGGCATGTCATCCGTGAATCGACCGGCGATCTCGCTCGGATCGATGCTCGGAGCCAGCATCAGAGTGTCCACGTGCCGCAGACCGCGAGCGGCGGACGGCGCCTCGTGCACCAGCTGGTTGATGCGCTCGATCTGCTCCAGATCGCCGTAGATCTGGTCGGTGAACAGCGTGTCGATCATGTAGCCGAGGACCTCGCCCGGAGTCGGCATCTTGCGGCTGCTGCCGCTGCCCACGCCCGCCGCGCGCCGCGCCCGCACGCCGATGATCAGCAGGCGATCGGCGCCCAGATGAATGGCGGGGCTCAGCGGATTCAGCTGGCGCATGGCGCCGTCGCCGAAGTACTCCCGGCCGATGCACAGGGGCGGGAAGAGCAGCGGGATCGCCGCGCTCGCCATCAGGTGATCGAGGGTCAGCTCCGTGCGCCGGCCGATGCGATGTGCGCGGGTCCACTCGGGAATCGAATCGCGGCCGTCGAAGAAGGCCACCGACTGCCCCGTGGCATAGCTCGTCGCGCAGAGGGCGAAGCCCTGCAGATGTCCGCGCGCGATGCTGCGATGAATGCTGGCGCAGTCGACGTGGGTCCCCAGGAGCTGCCGCAACGGACTGTTGTCGAGCAGCGCCTTCGGCGGCGAGAGCACGAGGCCGCCGGAAAGCAGCGCGAGCAGCCAGTGGGTACCGGAGCGCAGCATGTGCGGGGGAGCCACGTGGAAGACCTGGCCGGTGCGGAAATTGGCCCAGACGCTCTCGAGCCCGGCCACCGCGCGGCGCCAGCGGTGCGCCTCCGCCGCGAGCACGCTCGAGGCCACGGCGCCCGCGGAGGTGCCGATGATGACGGGGAAGGGGTTGCGCGCGCGCGGCAGGAGCTCCGTCAGGGCGAGCAGCACGCCGACCTGATAGGCCGAGCGCGCCCCCCCGCCGGTCAGCACCAGTCCGACGGTCGGCCGTGCAGGTGCTTTTCTCGCTTCTTCGGCGGACGCGTCCATCGATCCAATGGCCATGGGGGTCTGGCGCCTAGATTACAACCCCCGCCGCATCCCCGGATGACCGAAAGCGATCGACCGGGCGGCCCACGGCATCCCCTGAGGCCCTGACGGCCCACGAGGGGCGAGGCCAGGGACAGGCCGGGCAGCGCGGCAGGATGCCGCGCTTCGGGCCAATGGCCTACATGACCTGGAGGATCTGCAAGGAGTTCGTGCCGCCCTGCACGCCGGACTGCTCCCCTTTGGTGAGGATGACCAGGTCCGTGCGCTTCACCAGATCGAGCTCGAGCAACCGGGAGAACAGGGCGTCGTACAGCGCACCAGTCGAGGTGGCGCGGGTCACATCGAAAATAACGGGATAGACGCCGCGATAGATCGTGACCCGGCGGCGCGTGGGCTCATGCCGCGTGAAGGCGTAGATCGGAATGTCGGAACGGATACGCGACATCCACAGAGGTGTCGCTCCCGACTCCGTGAGGGCGACGATGGCACGCACCTTCAGGTGGTTGGCGGCGTACATGACCGCCATGGCGATCGCCTCCTCGGAGCTCTTGAACTGCCCTTCCGTGCGGTGGCGGATCCGGCTGTGGGTGAGCTGGTATTTCTCCGCGCCCTCGATGACCTGCGCCATCGCCTCCACGGCCTTCACGGGGTAACGGCCGGCGGCGGTCTCCGCCGAAAGCATCACGGCATCCGTGCCGTCCATGACCGCGTTGGCCACGTCGCTGACTTCCGCGCGCGTCGGCACGGGGTTCTGGATCATGGACTCCATCATCTGGGTGGCGGTGATCACCACCCGGTTCCTGCTGCGCGTCTGATGGATGATGGTCTTCTGCAGACCCGTCAGCTCGGCATAACCCATCTCGACACCGAGGTCGCCCCGCGCCACCATGACGACATCCGTGGCATCGATGATGCCCGACAGGTTGGCGACGGCCTCGTGCCGCTCCACCTTGGCCACGATGCGGGCATCGCCGCCCGCCTGGCGCACGAGCGCCCGCGCCTGCTCGATGTCGGCGGCATCCCGCGCGAACGAGACGGCGAGATAGTCGACCTGCTCCTGGGCGGCGAAGCGGATGTCCTCGCGGTCCTTGTCCGAGATGGCCGGCGCGGAAATGCCGCCGCCCTGGCGGTTCAGGCCCTTGCGATCCGACAGCTCGCCGCCGAC
>DAHUXV010000206.1 GCA_027306985.1 Gammaproteobacteria bacterium
CGCAGGTGCTCGATGCGCTGGTGCGGGCAGGCGAGCTCGCCGGAACAGCGGGAGATCGCGCCCTCCTTCCCGGCGGCGGTCAGGTCGCGGATCACGGGGGTCGCGAGCGGACACGGACAGGTCTTGGGAAACTGAAAGGGATGGCTGTGCCGCGGCCTGCGCTCCAGCACGACCCCCAGCACCTGCGGGATGACATCGCCGGCGCGCTGCACGGTCACGGTATCGCCGATCCTGACGTCGAGCTCGCGGATGTAGTCCTCGTTGTGCAGGGTGGCATTGGAGACGACGACGCCGCCCACGTTGACGGGGGCGAGCTTGGCGACGGGGGTGAGCGCGCCCGTCCTGCCCACCTGCAGCTCGATCCCGTTCACCACGGTGGCGGCCTTCTGCGCCGGGAACTTGTGCGCGAGCGCCCAGCGCGGATCGCGGCCGACGAAGCCGAGCCGCCGCTGCCAGTCGAGGCGGTTCACCTTGTAGACGACGCCGTCGATGTCGTAATCGAGCCGGGCGCGCTCGAGCTCGATCTCGCGGTGGAACGCGAGCAGCTCATCGAGGGAGCGGCAGAGGCGGCTCCAGGGGTTGGTGGGAAAGCCGCGCGCCTCGAGCCACCGGAGCATGTTCCACTGGCTCGCGGCCGGCATCTCGCTCATCTCGCCCCAGGCGTAGGCCAGGAAGCGCAGCGGCCGGGAGGCGGTGACTTCGGGATCGAGCTGGCGCAGCGAGCCGGCCGCGGAATTGCGCGGATTGGCGAACACGGTGCGGCCGGCGGCGGACTGCTCCTCGTTGAGTCTCAGGAATGCGGAGCGCGCCATGTAGACCTCGCCGCGGATCTCGCAGACCTCGGGCGCCGCGTGGCCGTGCATCGTGCGCGGGATGTCGCCGACCCGATGGACGTTGGCGGTGACGTCCTCGCCTTCCGTGCCGTCGCCGCGCGTCGCCCCGCGCACCAACACGCCCCGCTCGTATCGCAGCGAGAGCGACAGGCCGTCGATCTTGGGCTCCGCGGTGAGCTCGATCGGCTCCGCGGCATCGAGCTTCAGAAACCGCCGCACGCGCTCGATGAAGGTGGCGACGTCCTCGGGGCTGAAGCCGTTGGCGAGCGAGAGCATCGGCACGCTGTGGCGCACCTTGGGAAACTTGCCCGCGGGCGCGCCGCCCACGCGCTGCGTGGGCGAGTCCGGCGTGATGAGCTCCGGGTGCTCGCGCTCGATGGCGCGCAACTCGTCCATGAGCGCGTCGTAATCGGCGTCGGAAATCTCCGGCCGGTCCTGCTCGTAATAGAGCTGGTTGTGATGCGCTATCCGCGCACGCAGCTGTGCCGCGCGCGCCGACGCGTCATGTCTCATTCGCGGACGCGGCCGGCGGGTCGGCCGCTTCGCCTCTGACGCTCTCGCGCAGGCTCGCGACGCGCAGCGGGGTCAACGGGCCGCCGCGCTCATCCTGCAGCGCCCCCTCCAGCCGCTCGTTGAGATTGCGTGCCGCCGCGAGGAGCTCCTCGAACGCCTGCAGCGGCGTGCGCGGACCGGGCAGCACGGCGAAAAGGCTGACGCCCGCATAACGCTGCGAGTCCATGGTCTCGAGATCGAAGGCGCCGGGACGGGTGAGCGAGGCCGCGCTCAGCACCGCGCGGTTCGACTCGTCGGGCTTGTGGAAGATCGAGAACTTGCCGAGCAGGAATCCCTCCGCCGCCAGCGCGAGCCGCAGCGCACGCCCGGGGAAGCGCTCCGGCTGCGCCGCCACGAGCCGCAGCGCCACGATGCGGCGCGACTCCTCGGGGGGCCAGTCGACGATGGGCTCGGCATGCCCGGCGCCACCGCCAGGCACGGCCGGGGCCACGATTCTGACGGTGCCGACGCCTTCGGCACCCGGGATCTCGACTTCCGGCGCGGCCGGCGCGGCGGGTTGCGCCTGCCCGCTGCGGGCCTGCGCCGCCTCGATCGGGGCCGCCGCCATCGCCACCGCGGGCGTCGCCTCGGGGTCGATGATCAGCGTCGGCTCGGGCAGCACCTCGTCCCATGCGGCCTTGAGGGCCACCTGCTCGTCCTCATCGGGGATGATGAGCATCGGCAGCACTTCGAGCGGACCGGGCACCGATGGCTCGGTGTGCATGCGGAAAGCGTCATCGCCGGCGGACTTCTCCGTGTCGGCGGCATCGTCGAGCGCCACGTCCGACAGCACGGTGTCGGAGATCTCGGCATCGCCGATCCAGGGCTCGCGCGAGCGGGCCGTGCCGTCGGCGATCGGGTTTCGCGGCTGGGCGCGTCCCGGACTGGCATCGCGCAGCCGCGGCGCGAAGGCCTGCCGCGGCCGGCGGCGCTCCCACCAGGAAAGCGCGGCGATGAACACCCCTCCCCGGATGAGCAGCGTCCAGCGTAGTTCCGACATGGGTGACACCGGATGCTAGACGGCCGCGAGCCTGACCGCCTCGTCGACGTCGACGGCCACGAGCCGCGAGACGCCGGGCTCGTGCATGGTCACGCCGAGAAGCTGGGACGAAAGCTCCATGGTCGTCTTGTTGTGGGTGATGAAGATGAACTGCACGCGAGCGGACATCTCGCGCACGATATCGCAGAAACGGCCGACGTTGTGCTCATCGAGCGGCGCATCCACCTCATCGAGCAGGCAGAAGGGCGCCGGGTTCAGATCGAAGATCGAGAAGACGAGCGCGACGGCGGTGAGCGCCTTCTCGCCGCCCGAGAGCAGGTGGATGCTGCTGTTCTTCTTGCCCGGCGGGCGCGCCATGATGGCGATGCCGGCATTGAGCGGATCCTCGCCCACGAGCTCGAGATAGGCATGTCCGCCGCCGAAGAGCCGCGGGAAGCGCGACTTGAGGCCGGAGTTGATCTTCTCGAAGGTCTCCTCGAAGCGCGTGCGCGTCTCCTTGTCGATGCGCCGCATCGCCTCCTCCAGCGTCTCGAGCGCGGAAGTCAGGTCGGCGAACTGCCGGTCCAGGTACTCCTTGCGCTCGGTCTGCTCCTTGAGCTCATCGATCGCGGCGAGGTTGACCTGGCCCAGCTTCTCGATGCCGGCGCGGGTCTCGGCGAGTCTTTCCTCCCAGGCCGGGATCGCCGCATCGGCCGCGAGGCTCTGCTGTACGCCGGCGAGCTCGAAATGAGTCTGCGCGAACTGCTCGGCGAGCGCCTCGCGCCGCACCCGGTTCTCCTGTGCCGCGAGCCGCGCCGCCTCCATGGCCTCGCGCGCCTCGTTGACGCGGCGCTCCGCGACGAGGCGCTGCTCATCGAGCACGCGCAGCGCCGCGTCCGCCTCTTCCATCGCGCGGCGCGCCTCGGCGAGCTCCGCCTCCACCTCGAGCCGCCCGGCGAGCGCCTCGTCGAGGCGCGCCTCGAGCTCGAGGATCGGGCCATCGCCACCCTCGAGCTCCGCTTCCAGCGTCCGGCGCTGCTGCTCGAGCTGCGCCCGCTGCTCGACCATCCTTGCGAGACTCACCCGCACCGAGGCTTCGGTGGAGCGCCGCGACTCGATGCGGATGAGCAGGTCCCGCGCGGCGAGCTGCGCCGCCTGGGCGCGCGAGCGGGCACCCGCGAGCGCCTCGCGGCGCATCTCCCGCTCGCTCTCGAGCTCCTCGCGCCGCAGGCTCAGGTCCGCTCCGACGGCGAGCCCCTGCTCGAGGGTCTCGCCGGCGCGGCCGAGACCTTCCTCGGTGGCGGCGATCTCGCGCGCGTGCTCGGCGGTTTCGGACTCGATGCGCTGGCGGCGCAGCGCCGTCTCCCGGGCGCGGGCGCGGGCGGCCTCGAGCTGGCCGGTGACGTCGGCGTGGCGGCGGTGCACGGCCTGGATGCCGGACTGCGCCGCGTCGCGCTCGGCCTCCGCCTGCGCGAGACTCTCGCGCACGGCGGCGAGGCGGTCCTCCGCAGCGCCCACTCGAGCCTCGACGGCCTCAACGGCCGTCCGCAGGGATTTCAGCCGGTGCTCGCGCTCGATCACTCCGAGATGATGATCGACGCCGCGGCTGACGCGCAGCCAGTCGCGGCCCAGCCACTCGCCGCCGCGGGTGATGATGGACTGACCGGCCGCCAGCGCTGCGCGCCGCTGCAGGGCTTGCGCCAGGGATTCCGCCGTGAGAACGCCCGCGAGCTGCGCCAGCACGGCGGCCGGGCCGGACACCTTGCCGGCCAGCGATTGCGGCGCGCCCTGAGCGGCGCCCCCGCCATGGCCCTCGCCATGGGCGGCGGCCCCGCTCTCGACGAGCGCGACGCGCCCGCGGGCCAGCCGCTCGAGCGGCGCCGCCAGCTCATCGAGCCGCTCGACGCAGACGGCTTCGAGGTAATCGCCGAGCGCGGTCTCGACCGCGAGCTCCCAGCCCGCCTCCACTTCGAGCGTCTGGGCGATGCGCGTGCGGCCCGCGAGCCCCACCTCCCCGAGCCACTCCGTCGCCTGGCCCGCGCTCGCGGACAGCGCGGCCTTCTGCACGGCCTCGAGCGAGGTGCACTCCGCGCGCGAGCGCTCGCGCTCCCCGCGCGCCGCCTCGAGCGCCTCCTCCGCGCTGCGCTGGCCGGAGCGCGCGCTGTGCACCCGCTCGAGCGCCACGCGCAGCGCCGCGGCGAGCGACTCGCTCTCGGTGCGCGCCTGCGACTCCTCCTGCGTGAGCTCCGCGAGGAGCTCGCTCGATTCCTGCGCCTCGAGCGCCTCGCGCTCGAGCGTCAGGCGCTCGACCTGCCCCTGCAGCCGCCGCAGTTGGTTCTCGAGCTGCTCGATGCGCGCGCGCTCCACCTGGGTGGTGCGGTCGGCGGCGCCGAGCGCCTGGTTCAGCTGCTCCCAACGCTCCTGCCAGGCGGCAAGCTCGCCCTCGGCCGCCTCCAGCGCCTGCGCCGCGGCGGCCTCGGCGCCCTGCGCCCGCTCGAGCTCGGGCGTCCCGCGCGCGATCTCCCCGGCGAGGTCCGCGAGCTGGCGCTCGTCGCGCTCGATGTGGGCGCCCAGCTCCGACAGCGTGGCGCGCGTCTTGCCGAGGTCGGCGCACTGGCGCTCCCGCAGCTCGCGCGTATGTTGGATGTTCTGCTCGAGCCGCGAGATCTGCGCCCCGATCTCGTAGTAGCGGCCCTGGACGGCCGAGACCCGCTCGCTGGCGGCGCCGTGGCCCGTGCGCTGGCTCTCGATGGCGGCCTCGGCGGCGCGTTGATCGGCGAGCGCCGCCTGCATCTCGAGCTCGCGCGCGCGGGTCGCGCTGTCGTGAACCTGCGCGCCGCTGTCGAGCTCCCGCAGGCGCAGGGCGAGCAGCTCCGCGGTCAGGCGCCGCTCGTCTTCCTTCAGCGCCTGATAACGGCGCGCGGTGGCGGCCTGGCGCTGCAGGTGCCGGATCTGCTTCTCGACCTCGTCGCGCACGTCCTGCAGGCGCTCGAGGTTCTCGCGCGTCTCGGCGATGCGGCTCTCGGTCTCCTTGCGCCGCTCCTTGTAGCGGGAGATCCCCGCGGCCTCCTCGACGAAGGCGCGCATGTCCTCGGCCTTGGCCTCGATGACGCGCGAGATCGTGCCCTGCTCGATGATGGCGTAGCTGCGCGAGCCGAGGCCGGTGCCGAGGAAGAGCTGGGTGATGTCCTTGCGCCGGCAGCGCGCGCCGTTGATGTAATAGCCGGAGGAGCCGTCGCGGGCGACCTGGCGCTTCAGCGAGATCTCGTTGTAGCTCGCGTAGGCGCCGCCGATCTTGCCGTCGGAGTTGTCGAAGACGAGCTCCACCGAGGCCGCGCCGACCGGCTTCCTGGCGGCCGAGCCGTTGAAGATCACGTCCGCCATGTTGTCGCCGCGCAGGTGCTTGGCCGACAGCTCCCCCATCACCCAACGCACCGCGTCGATGACGTTGGATTTGCCGCAGCCGTTCGGGCCGACGACACCGGTGAGGTTGCTGGGAAAGCTGACTTGCGTGGGATCGACGAAGGATTTGAAGCCGGCGAGCTTGATCTTGGTCAGCCGCATCTATGCTGTCTTCCGCACTCTAGATTGACCCCCGTGGAGGGAACGAAACAACACGCCGCCGCAACTCAGGCACAAGGACGTGCCCCGCCGCCGCAGGTGGCGGCGCTTTTGGCAAAAACCACGCTTTTTGCCAAAAGCAGCGCCGGGCCGGGCAGGAGCCCGGATCCGGCGCTCATGATAGAGTAAATCCCCATGCCCTCACAGCCCACGAGCGCTCTCGAGACCTTCGCCAATCCGCGGCCGGAGCACGACTACACCATCCGCATGCGGATCCCGGAATTCACCTGTCTTTGTCCGAAGACCGGGCAGCCGGACTTCGCGACGCTGCAGCTCGAGTACGTGCCCGACCGCGCCTGCGTGGAGCTCAAGTCGCTCAAGCTCTACATCTGGTCGTTCCGCGACCGCGGCGCCTTCCACGAGGCCGTGACCAATGTGATCGCCGACCACCTCGCCGGGACGCTCTCGCCCCGGTTCCTGCGGCTCGAGGCGCGCTTCAAGGTCCGCGGCGGCATCTACACCCGCGTGATCGTGGAGCGGCGGCGGCCCGGATGGGCCCCGCCGCCGCCGGTTGCGCTTCCTTAAGAAGTCCTTAGGTCCTCTTTGCTGGCACTGTACAGACCCCGGTACGCCGGTATAATCGCGCGTCCTTCACGAGGCTCATGCTTTTGAGGAGCGACTGATGCCGGCCAAGAAACCCGCGCCGAAGACCGCGAAGGGTAAGAAGGCGGCACCCCCGAGGTCCGCGGCCAAGAAGCCCGCGGCGACCCGCCGGCCGCCGACGGAGCAGCGAGGCAGGGAGCTCGAGCGTGCCAAAGTGGCGGCCGCTCACGTTCACAAGACGGCGGCAGCGCCGGCCCGGGCGCACGCCCCGGCGGCGGCAGCTCCGCCCACCACCCCCATGACTACGGAAGCAACCACCGAGATGCGCAAGGCCGCTCATTCGACAACCCAAGCGACAGCTGCGGCCGGCAAGCCGCGCCGAACCGATTCCGCCGAGGACATCCACGTGCCGCAGGCCGTGACCGCCTCCTCCGGCGCTCTCGATCAGGACGAGGCCGAAGGCGCGGAGCCGGGCAGCCTCCTCGCAGGTCCGCGCAACGTCCAACCGTACATCGCCAAGCGCGGCGAGCAGTACATGAGCAAGGAGCAGCTCGAGCACTTCCGCCAGATCCTCCACAGCTGGAAGCTCGATCTGATGGTCGAGGTCGACCGCACGGTCTCGCACATGAAGGACGAGGCCGCCAACTTCCCCGACCCCAACGACCGCGCCACCCAGGAGGAGGAATTCAGCCTGGAGCTGCGCACCCGCGATCGTGAGCGCAAGCTCATCCGCAAGATCGACGAGGCGCTGAAGCGCATCGATGACGGCTCGTACGGCTACTGCCTGGAGACCGGCGAGGAGATCGGCATCAAGCGCCTGGAGGCGCGGCCGGTCGCGACCCTGAGCATCGAGGCCCAGGAGCGCCGCGAGCGGCGCGAGCGGCAGTACGGCGACCGCGACGACCGGTACCGATAAGGCGCCTGCGCCGGATTACGCCGGCCGTTTCGCGCCCTCTCCCACGGGGTCATTGCACCTCGGGTCCCTGTTGGCTGCCGTCGGCAGCTTCCTCGATGCCCGCAGTCACGGCGGGCGCTGGCTGGTGCGGATCGA